>DKOA01000019.1:4615-50618 GCA_002469895.1 Opitutia bacterium UBA7374 | reverse complement strand
CGCACAATTTAGATAATTGAACGTAAAATCTAAATTTACGAAACTGGGTATTACCGGCTGTAAGCACTTACATCACCCATAACACAGGACTGTCTTTTACCGCAGTCTCTCATCCGCCCGGAGCGTCGTCACTACCTTCCCGGCCCATGCGCCACTCATTCTCGCGCTGCGCCTCAAAATCGACTGTATCTAGTGCCTTATCGGAAAAGTTGCCAAAATCTGGTAATGATTCAAAGCGATAGCTGGCATAGGTTACGCGCTGTGGTTTTTTCGGGTCAGGATAAATAAAAAGTATTTTACGCCCCTCTTTAGTGGCCACCACGCGGCGTTTATCAATGAGGTACAACTCCTCCCCGTCGTCACCGACCAAGAGCATGGAGGCGAGAAACTTTTGCGTTTCCCCATCGACTGCATAGTCATGCATTTTCATCGGCGGCACCACCGCAACAAGATCATCAATCTTACCGCGAACAGACTGCTTGCTGAAATTGAGCAATCGGAGAGTACCCGGCGAAAAATCTTCCTCTTTCATATTAAAGGTAAACGCCTGTAGCGCACCCGCTTTATTCCGAACAATTGCAATCAGCTTACGTCCCGGTTTTCCCAGCTTTGCGGCCACCAGAGGCTGATTGATGACTTCGCCGTCAACACCCGTAATCTCTTTAAAAAAGACCAGCGGATCCATTCCCCGGTAAGCAAAAATTCGGCTGATTGACTCTTCACGAGCACTTAAGTGATAGGTCGTGTCATCAGAACGAAACTTCACATTTATCCCCGGGACACGCTTCTTCAGAGCATCGCCGGATAGGTAACTCAGATAAACCACCGAAAAAGTATACTCCGGCACAGTCTCTACTTGGGAATCACCCGCCCCCTGGCCGATGGCTACATGAGCAGCCAGAAGAATAAACAATAAGGTAGTCAGAATCTGCACAGGGCGCCTCCAATAATGATTCGGCCGAAGTTAAATCTCGCCGGGTTCCAACCAGCGAGTGGAAACAATCTTGTAGCGTCGACCAAACTCCAGATTCGTCTTCGAAAGGGGCAACTCATCATCAAAATCGACTGCCAGGTCTACGAATTCCTCTGCTGCATCAGAAGGATCCACGTAAACGGGTAAACGCTGCACCACCATTTCCAGATAGGCACTATTGGTATCGGCACCTTCAATTTCACTGTAAGCACTGCCAAAACTTCGAATTGTAAACGTATCACTGCGAGCCTGTAGGATTGAGCCGATCTTATTAAGCAAGTCTGCCTGCATGAGGTATCCCAACATCCCTTCCGCCATCGGGCGTGATTCCATTTGATAGTTTTTCTCACCATAATTCGGCAAATCAGTCACCGCATTTGCCTGCCAAAGTCCGTCGCCGGAAGACTCTGACGTGGCCATCCCGTTGATTGATGAACGATCAATCGCCGCCTGTAAGGCACCACGATAGGCAAAATTCTCAATGGTTGTATCGAGTGATCGATTGATAAACCCGGAGAGCGAAAGAAAGGGATAACGATCCCCGTTGGAATCTGCAGCGGAGCAACGGTTACGAATTTCCGTCACGATTTCTCTAGCTAGGGCACTGATCTGACTGTCCGTTAAATTCCGATAACCTGCAGTCAAAGATTCTCCCTCATCCGGCGAGGGAACGGTGCCACTGCTCGGGGCAACCGGAGCAAGAAAACGGGAATAATTATGCAGTTGATCTGCTTCTGATGGCGCTTCTCCCAGCGTCTCAATCTCGCGCATAGATCCTAGAATCGATTCCCAGGCCGCGACTGAAGTGGAGTTTATATTGAATCCACCATCCATGACAATCTGCGTTGCTGATCTTTGCTCATCAACTAAACTATCCATGTCCACTTGGCCATCGGCACTCCACGCACTCAATCGGGCATTGGGTAAAGGTAAGCCGTTCGTGCGGTCCACTCCGGAAAAGAAGAAACCATCCCACAGTGCATCATTCAGCTCATAGGAGTAATCATAATGCGCCCCCCGATAGGTATTCCCACCGCTGCTTCTTATCGTGATGAGAGACTTGGATAGCCTAAGCGGTATGTGCACATCTGCTTCCGAGTTGCCGATCGCATAGGCCGGCGCAGCATAGGGTTGCTGTATGTTGGAATACCACTTGTAGCCGGCATAAGCCGAGCCATCCGAAATTTCAGGAATGCCATTATTAAAGCCACTCCCCCCTTCTGTTATGTTCATCAGGTTGGCATGCATCAAATGACCGACCGATAGCGGCTTTGATTTTGGTAGCTCATAGACAATCATACGGTCGCTGCCCACGCCTTCTCTATTCGACCATCCGAGAGGCGCAAAAAGGTCATCTGTGCCCGAACGTAGATCCTTGCTGAAATCATTCCACGGAGAACCGTAGGTGTATTTTTCGCCCCAGGTATACATTAAGTACCAGGGGCCCGACCGATATTCCGTATCCAAGTGCTCCTGGCGGGAGACAAATGAAGCGGTCGGATTAAACTGCCTGAGTAGATGAATTTTGCGATCCCGATCATCAATCGGTACATCGGGAAACTTTAAAGCCGTCGAAATCGCACTATGGCGGCCAGCCATTTCCCAATCTTTGAAACTCTCGTAGTCGAATTCGTAGTTGCTGATTGGTATCGAGGTATTGCTGGCCGCCCATTTTTTACTCTCTCCCTCCTCTGCGATCACTGGACGAAACGTAGTCGGCAGATCTAACAATCCGGGTTTACCGGAAGCAGCACTCAAAGTGCCCATGGCCCGGTTTAGCCGCATCACTCGTACGTTCAAACTGCTGATCAGAGCATTCAGCCCTTTAAAAGTAAGCGACTTAAACCGGTTGCTGCCCTGAATATCAAAATTCGAGTCTACGCTCAGATCATATAAATTGAGGGTCTGTGTCCACATGCCCTGGTCTTTACCACGAGCATTTCTCAAGGCTAAAACAGGACGTGCCGGAAAGGTTGTATGCTGCCATTGGCTAGGCACTCTGCCGCCATTATCGAGAAAATCAGCAGCGCTCGAACTGCCCACCGGATGAGTGAAAAATCCTCTGACCAAAGTTCCGGTGGATCCGGGCACGAGCACATTCTGCTTCGGGTCTGTTAAAGAAAGAAAAGAGTTCTTCGGTGGGGTAAAATTAATCGCACGACCCGCCGGTATGGTTACCCCGCCTTTAATAACAAACTGCAAAGGGTTCCGATAAACGGAACCGCTCTTCCAGCGAATCGTCGGAAAATTGACCACTACAGTACTCGAACCGCTACTTTCCAGCAATACCGGTTTGGCCATGAGCGATGCTTCCACACCGATGCCCTCATCCGGAAGAACCAGATCCCGATCATATGGGTTCCAAAGTGTAATCAGCGGGAAGAACCCAAGACTGTACTCATAATCCGAGATTTTAAATCCATCTGTAGAGCTACTCGTTCCGGTTGTACCTGTCGTACCACTACCGATATAGCCTGCGAAAGGATGAAAAAGAAAATTCCAACGAGTCACCACAGGGACGATGCCCACCTGATCATTCGTCGGCATCCGCATTTGTACCGGACCATTCGGTAAAGAATCAGCCAATGTATAATAATCGGACAACTGTTCCCATTTGGGGCCTCCCGGATTTCCCGCACTCACTGTACCGCCCGCCGGCTCAAAAATAGCACCTTCCAAATCTTCCGGAAGTTGAGCGGAAGCTAGGGCACTGGAGAGATCTCGACGCAAACCTCCATTTTTTGTATTACTCAGGACACTGCGTGAAGAAACCGAAAAATCATGAAAAAACTCCCGCTTGATCCCCGCAGAAGTGGACCTCTCCGGGAGAGCCGGCTTAAGAAACATCGCGATATTTTCTATACTGGATATCTTTTCGATATTGGACTCCGGAGTCTTCCAGAGTGAGGCGCTTGTAGCTAGCGGCTGTTCACCTTCAAAATTTGTTACCGAAGTCGGATCCGCGACTTGAGGAATCGCACGCCGATAATAGGATTCGTCTACAGTACCTTCCGACAAATAAGGGTCAGCCAAATCTAATCTTGCTTTGACCCCCTCATCACTTACCCAGTAAGCAAACCGTCCACTCACGCTATCGCTCTGTCCGGGAATCGTCTCCACAGCAACCTCTACAGAATCATCGATAGATGCACTGGACTTGTCTTGAATACTGCCCCCAACTGTGGCCAGACGGACGACTTCGGAGGCGTTCACCGCAGTTTCCGCATCCGGACTTTTTCCGCTGACCAACCAGCGAGGACGGCGCCCCGATAAACCATCCAAATTATCCGCGTCATTCATATCCGAACGGGAAGACCAAACACCAGTCCAACGACCTTGCCCTAACAAGGGCATCGTACCCGCCTCTACGAGAATGTCAGAACGCGCCGTCACTCTTTGATCCGGTCCGGTATACCGCTGCAAATCACCCAGAGCCAACATCGCACCCAACTTCGCATTCATTCGTGCTTCCAAGCTACGCAAGCCCAAGCTCGCGCCCTGCTGCTCGACTTGCGCAAGGGTTGTAATACCAAGCAGAAGCAACAAAATAAAAGACATCAAGGACAGGGCTACGACGAGCGCAAAACCCCGCGATGCGGATAGTTTTGGAGTAGGGTACACTTTGAAGGTTAGCTGTACGTAGTACTATGCGGAAAACTACATAAATGTAAAGTGTTCTAGTGTGTGCATAAAAGTAAAGTGTGTTAGTGTACGCACAATCTTGCGGGTTCAAAATCGTTAAAATTGATTTAAAAATAATAAGAATTGAATCCGCGCGTTGACTTCACTGGTCCCCCGGAATATCCATTATGTCAAAAAAAAGTCATCTTCTACATGCTTAAGAGGAAACATATCCTGCTGCTTTTGGAATGGTACGATTATCGTATCCACCGTGGAGTCGCTCAAATTGCTCGCAAAAATGGCTGGCAGCTCAACTGTCCGAAGGATATCCTGCATAGCGATCACATCCTCAGTAACCGAGAAATTGACGGTTGTATTGCTCTCCTGCAGGGAACTGAAACTCTGGAGTATTTTAGAAAGAATCAGATCCCGCTAGTCGATATGGGGCTCGGTAACCATAAGCTGCCGATTCCCAGAGTGGTGACCGATAATCGGGCAATCGCCCAATTAGCTGCCGAACACTTTCGCGAATACGGCTACAAGCAGGTATTTGTCTTGGATCCGGACAATGTAAAAATGTACGAAGAACGACTGGACGCCTTTAAGCACTTCATGGAAAAAGACGGCGGGACGGTCACTACCTTTCATTCTGCTGGAAGAACGGAAAGCCGGGTAATCGATGAATTGAAGCAACTGGCCTCTTCGCAGGATCGAAAACTCGAAGAGCTCTCTGTCGGATTCTTTGCTTACCAGGATACGGCCGCGGCAGAAATGATCTCGGTATGCCTGCAAAATAATCTGCGCGTCCCGGAAAACGTCGCCGTACTGGGCGTCGATAATGACGACCTTGTTAACCAAGGACTCACCGTCGAACTCAGCAGTGTGGACAGCGACCAAGAAGGCCTTGGAGCAGCCGCAGCCAGAACCCTACTTGAGCTACTCAAAGAAAAAAAATCGAGCAACTCGCGGACAATCATTCGCCATCCGCCGTTAGGGGTAATCGCACGGCGGAGCACGGATTGTTATGCGGTGGAAAATCCACTTGTGGCGAATGCGCTACACTGGATCAAAAACAACTTTTATTACGGCATACAGGCATCGGATGTGGCGACTGCTATGGGAGTCACTCAACAGGGCCTACAAAAAGCTTTTGCCAATTGTTATTCAAAGTCTCCCGGTCAGGAAATACGCCACCAACGCACACATGCGGTCAGCCATCTACTGAAAAGTACCGAAGCCACCTTGGAAGAGATTGCGCGCAACTGCGGATATTGCACCGTTAATTCATTGATTAACAGTTTTCGGGTTACTTTTGGAACGACGCCCGGTCGTTACCGCAAGGTAAACAAAATCTCGAACAAATCGTGATTGGCGGTAATAACCGGCTGGCTCAATTTCATTCTGTCACGAACCGCTGTCCTCTGGCGATCAGGGTGTTGTTGCCTGCAAACGGAAGAAACTCTTGGGCACGTTCTCGATCGGAAAGCTGAACTGCATACGATCTCGATTCGAAAGTGTCCCCACAGAAGTAGCCGACAATTGGTTCGCTGACTGAAATGCCCCCGGGGCCGTTGCCTGAAGGAGCGAGAGGCTCACATCTGTACGCCCAAAGGCCTGATCGTATTGTAAAATCAAGTTACCCTCCTCTACACGAGATATCAATAAATCTGCCGTCGGCAGCAATGGATGCGTGCCCATAGCATACTCCATTAAATTGCTGGCCCCGTCCTTATCCGGATCCGCAGCCACCTCAAAATCAGTCATATCGTACTCCGCTGTCTTGTAACGGGTAGACCACGTATTCAAGGTAGAAGGGTAACTAATAGGCGGTGCCACCGTTTCCAGGGCCCACCCATTGCCCCCATCCATCATGGCAGCTAGTTCAGAACGTATTCCGCTGTAATTCGGATCTTCCGCTAAATTTTTAGTTTCACCCGGATCCGCGGTGTAATCATACAACTCCACAAACTCCGGGCTCGTGTATAATTTTTCGTCGTAATCAAGTACAATACCATCCGCGAGCTCGGTGCCATCGGTCCGCCACCACTCCGTATAGCGATACCGCTCCGTACGCAAAGTATAGCCCATGCCGCTTCCCCGGTTGATGATGCCGCTACCACTTATATTTCGACGGTATTGACTGAAGGCCGCTTTCTTCCACGGCTGACTTACATCTTCCAGAAGGTGCAAAAAGCTAGTGCCTTGAAACTCCAGCCCTGTCGGCTGACTCGGCTCCGGCAAACCACAGAGATCCACCAGCGTTGGATAAATGTCGACCAATTCCATCGGTGTATGACTGACCACTCCGGAAGTCTCCAAATCATCCATCCCGGGGACGCTTATGATTAATGGACTGCGGGTCGCCTGTTCGTAGTTCGTATGTTTGGCCCACCAACCGTCGTGGTCGGCAAGATGCCAGCCATGGTCACCCCAAACGACGATAATCGTGCTATCTGCCAAGCCCTCCGCGTCCAGGGCATCAAGCACTTCGCCAAACAATTTATCAATATAACTGATGCATGCCATGTAGCCATGAATCAAACGACTCGCGTCTAGTGAAGTTGGCGGATTCGGAGTGTCTGAATAGGACGATGGCTCTCCGGCATACGGAGCGGTAAAAAGCAGTGATCCTTCCGGAGCCACTTTCGTTCCGGTATATCCGCTCAAGTCGAGATCATTGGCAATATATTGGTTATATAAATTCCAGTATTCGATCGGACAATTAAACGGCAGGTGTGGTTTGAAGAAGCCCAGTGCGAGAAAAAAGGGAGTGCCATTGTTTCGATATTCGCTGCCAAATTCAGCTAGCTTGGTAATCGCATGATCCGAATTCAGGCCATCGGTGTAGTGCTGATCGGTAACCGGGTTGCCCTCACGGTCGGTTACGCCGGCATCTGTAGACGATGCTTCATTATCACCGGCATCCTCCGCCCTAGCAGCAACTCCATAATATTTCTTAGGTGATGTGTTATTGATCCAACCATCCGGCCAAGAATTGACAACATCCTGGCTAGTCGCATTCGGCCCATGGTAGATTTTGCCGATACCATATGTGGTATACCCGTTCGCCGCAAAATGCTGAGGCAATGTGACGACATCCGGCACCGTATCCCGAAAAAGAGTTTCCAATTTCCAGGTCTTGGTTGCGTCCACTCGCAAGCCGGTCATGACAGAAACCCGTGAAGCATTACAGATTGCCTGTTGACAGTGAGCGTTACTAAAAGCAATTCCCCGTTCAGCCAAACGATCCAAATTCGGTGTCTGAATGACCGGATCGCCATACAAACCGAGCATGGGCTTGAGGTCATCAATAGAAATAAAGAGCACATTATAGTTTTGCTCACTGAGATAACGAACTCGATTACTATATTGTCCGGTGATCTCTAGATCATCGAGACGAATCTGTTTTCCTGAAACTTGAATCAAATCCGGAAAACTCCAACGAAGAGTCACCGTCCCGGCATTTTCAATGGCGGTAAGCCCGGATAAGTCTGCACTCCAAATATTATCGAAAGAACTGCCACTGGAGAGACTTAAGTCCACGCCGGATATAGCTGTAAATGCCCCTGACCCAATACGGTACTCAAACGAGGAAAAAGCGGTAACTATACCGTCTGCACTTTGTACGCCATTCAGTCGGTATTTTAGTCGCACCATAAAGTCCTCGACCCGGGTAGCGTCCAGAGTGACCTCGAAGCTGTTTCCCGTTGTTGGGGATGAACTCGTATTCCAGACGAAACACTTACCCGGCACCCAAACGCTATTATTGTGTGCCGTGAAACTATTCCCAAAATTATTAAAGACGCCTGTTTTGCTGCCACTGTAGCTGAAAACAGGTGTGCCATTGGGCCATGTATTGGCACTGACCGCCTCCGAATAGACATCGCCCGGATCCCCATTTGTTTGAAATGCCCAATATGCACCCACCGGGGAGCCTGCAGAGAGTACAACCGAACATAGCAAAAATCCGAAAAGGCAACAGGCGAAGGGTGGGCGAAACATAAAGATTTCTATGAAGGTTCTCTCCACGGCAGAGGTGAATTCATCAACTAAAGCTAAGCGATTGCTGATTACATTAGGGTAGATATGTTGTATAATAACAAATACTCAAAATTTCGTATATTGCAATAACTGACAGTCCGATAGCGCATACTGAAACGAAAGAGCCACGTACGGAATAATCCACAGATTGCACACCTCACTTAGGCTTGCAAATCAGGACCCTGTACACCCTCTCCGCTCACCCCGCACGACGCATAGACAATGAATGAACCATACTAATGCCAATCCATTCATGCCCGCTGCGACTGCTCACACGACCCGGCAAACAGCAAAAAAATCCTACGCTTCACGCGCGACTCTACGCTTCGCCAATTCATCTGAAATATTCAGATTTAAATCCTTTTGGATCGGGTAGAAAGCCATGATCACGCCCGCAACAACAAACAATGCGGCAGGAATCAAACCAGCAGTCACTCGAATTCCAAGCAGTGCTTCGGAAGAGACTTCCACACCGCTCTCAAAGCCGTACATACCCAGCACCCAAGCACCGATAAAGCCTCCAAAACCTAAGCCTGCTTTCAGCGCAAATACAACGCCCGCGTAAGCAAAGCCCGTCGCCCGGCGGCCTGTTTTCCATTCGGAAAAGTCCGCTGCATCCCCAATCATTGACCAAAGCAAGGGTATCGAGGGGCCATAGCAGGCAGACCAAATCAACCCCTGAATGAATTGCATTTGGACATTATCTGCCGGCAGAAAAAACAACCAAGCGGTAGATAGCGAAGTAGCCAGCATCGATCCGGCAAAAACCGCCCGCTTACCAACAAATGACGATAGTGGCTTGGACAAAATCACACCAATGATGGTCACACCATTACAGATCATTCCAAAAAGACCGAACCCTACATTGTGAACATTCGATCGATCCTCATTGATAATAAAGCCGAAGATATTCAGCCACTTCTGCCAAAGGGACATCTCGCCACCCTCCGGTATAACTACCCCGAAATTAGCGATAAATGCATGCAGCGAATCTTGATCCACATAATACTGCGTGAACAGTGTCATCGCTCCGCCCCGCATCGATAATACGATGAAAATAATCAGAGTCGTAAAGAAGAGCAACACCCAAGGCTTATTCGTAAAGCAATCAACCATGTCCTCCCGCACGGATGAATTTTGGTTTGGATCAGGTGCGACTCGTTCTTTAACCGAGAAAAAGGTAATAAAGAAAAAGATAAAAGAAACCGCCGCAAATAATGCTATTGTCAATGACCATCCCCGGGCATCATCGCCACCTCCCAGCTTTGCCACGAGTGGCCAGGTCATGCCCTGAACAACCAACCCGGCTCCCATTGCAGCGACGAAGCGATACGTCGAAAGAGATGTTCGCTCATTTACATCGCCAGTCATCACTCCATTCAAGGCACAGTACGGTACATTGTTCACAGTGTAGACCGCCATGAGCAGGAAGTAGGTTACAAATGCATAGATCGTCTTCGATTCTGCGGCCCAGTCCGGGGTTGTAAAAGCAAGCCAAAAAAGAAATGCAAACGGCCCCGCCGACCAAACCAGCCATGGACGAAACTTGCCCCAACGAGTTTGCGTGCGATCCGCCAGTATCCCCATCGCCGGGTCCGTTATCGCATCAAACAAACGACCAATCAGGAACATGCTACCGGCTGCCGCGGCGGTCATTCCGAATACATCCACATAAAATGTGAACGAGAAAAACATTAATACCTGGAAGACGAAATTCGCGCTGGCATCACTCAAGCTATAAGCGACCTTCTCCCCAAATCCGAGTTTTTGCTTAAAATGTGCCATTAGATTTTGACGGTCTCTTCTTGTTGTTGATCCGCTGAACAATTCGTTGAGTGCTCATCCATCCAGAGAATACTGGTTACAATGCGCGGATAGTATAGGCTGCCGATCGGCTTTGCTGCAGAAAACTGATCCGAGCATGCATGAAATTTCGAACCCTCCACTTCCCATTCAACGTGAGCTGCATCCGCTTGCTCTTCACCGCCATAGGTCAGGCCCAATATTTCACGCACGACAAACTGATTGAGGCATATCTTACTCATCCACGAGTTATCGACACTGCTGGACAACTTCCATCCACCATCTGGATAAAGGCACACCCGCTCGTTCAAAACATAGGCAAGGTGCTTTTTCAAATTACCAATATACCGCCCATAAGGTCCGGATTCTTCGACCGCTTCATTCAGACCCATCGCCCAGGGATAGATCAGTGCTTCCCCCGCCGGAATAATTGCACTGCGGTTTTCCCCATCTAGCACGGCCGGCATAAAACCATCTGCTTCACTGTAGGCGTCAGCCAATGTCTGACTACAGCGCAACGCAGCTGCCTTGCATTCGGCAGAACGGCCAAGATCCTGCAGATGCTCAAAAATCCAGCTCAACGCCAGATAGGCCGCCCAGCACTTGCCTCCCAAATAAGCATTTGCCCGTGCCTGCCCAAGCGAATGATCCAGAGAGTCATAGGTAGTGATCTCCCCGCCACCATCTGTCCGGCTACTTTCAAAACTCATTAGCCCATTGCGCAAGGCTGGGTTCGGATGATCTCGGTGAAGCAGGCTCTGCAGGCAACGCTCAAAAGTTCCTTTTTGCGCTTCCAAAAATGCGACATCCTTACTTTTAGCCGCATACACGCCGGCGCACAGTACCCAGTTTGTGAGTTGCTCGCAGGTCATATAGGAAAAGCATGCCCGGTCCAATCCACTGCACTCATAACTGGAATACCCCTCCGGGCTGAAGTGATTGGCCACTCCCATATCGTGAGCAAAAGAGATGCCCCCGGGATGCATGACATCCGGTTCCGTCGGGTCAAATAGCGCATCTTCATACGAGTACCGATCGACAAACTGCTCCAATACATTGCGTACCGTCCAGGCATTCCAACGTAGCTCAAAAAACATCATGTCGACCGTCAAATCCAAGGTATTCATCATCAGATACTCCCCTTCATTGACCACCCATAGCGGCTTACCCTTCTCATCAACTAACCACTCAGTCGACCCATAGTAGCTGCGCGTTGCATGTGAAAGAAGAAATTGCTGATCTTCACTCAAGCCCGTAGCGAGTAACTCCTGATCCCTTTCCAGGGCTTCTTCCAAGTAACGATCACGCTGCTCTAGGGCATAAGTGAATACCGCATCAATATTATCAAAATGACGCGTGTACCAATACTTTGAAGGATAGTTAAAGGTTGCCTGACCACCGATGTAATAGCCCAAAGCAAAGATCACTTCACGTGACTCACCCGCCGGCACACTAAAACGACAGCCGGCGACCGGGCCTAACATAAAATTAGGAGACGTATGGGTGCGGGCAAACGCTTGCTCCACCCCGAAATCACAAAATTCTTCGACCGCCGCATCCGTGGCAAAGCCCATGCGCTCACGACTGGCAAACCCTTTCAGCCCCAGCCCCCGATCAGACAAGGGCGACCAGTATTGATCACAATGGATTGCGAAAAAACCTTCCCATGCCTCTTCGCTCTTGTTTTCAACGACCATCCGGACGAAGGAAGCGGGGCAACTGGCAAATTTTAGCGATGCCTCATCCGCCGTAGCCGGATCCGGGATTGAGAAAAAAGGTGTGATTACTTCAAAAGCCAAGCCAGGTGCAGAAAATCGGTCGGTCGCCCAATTATACTTCCGCTCGATAGCCTCTTCTCCAAAGACAAATAAAGCGGAATCCAAGTTGCTATCGTCTTGACTGTAACGCTCTGCATCATTGCTCATGCCCTCGGAAAAAGGCATCGAATAGATTTTACCGGAAGCTGTTTGATAGCCCACAAAGGCACCTTCATTGGCCGGGGCTCCACGTTCCAAAGCCATGCCACCGGGCGCCCCAAACATACCTAAAGTAAATGAACTGTGAGCGCCCATCGGGGAATGATGCGCATGGAACGATCGTGAATGATTCATTATCAGAAAATTTGGGGGAATGGTTGCCACCAAATAGAAAGGAAAGTTGAAAGAAAAAATTCCGAATGATCTCCGCCTAACAAAGTCCGGTCAGGAGAACTAATAGAAATGAAGGTGTCGGTAGTAGCAGAATAAGTGAATAGGTAGACCTGACCATTCTACAGAAATTAATGCCCCTAGGGTAGACCAATTTCTTGAAAAGATAGTCAAAAAAAATGAACCTAACATATTCTTTCACAGATCATATACGCTTGTGCAAACAAGTTTTTCATTACCTATTTAAGCGTAATCACCAACTAGGAGCGCCATCAGTTTCTCACATTAGAAACCGGTAAAAACTACCGAGTAACACGAAGTATATTGGAAACGGAGCGCCGAGTAGTCACCTGAGTTGATTTGACAGGCCCAGCACCAAAGCACAACAAACTCCCCACAAATGAACGTCGCAGGGAACTCTGATCAAAGAAATGCACCAATAGGTAGCCGCCATCAGACGTCCCGCCAATATGATGTGGACTGGATGCGAACGATCGCCCTGATACTGTTGATCGGCTATCACGGCGTCATCAGCTTCCAATTCTGGGCAGCCGAAGCCATCTACTTTATCGAGAATGAGGAACCGCTGACATGGCTTTGGATTCCCATGGAGCTATTTAATATCTGGCGAATCCCTCTACTCTTTTTCATCTCCGGCATGGGCATACAGTTTGCCATGGAGCGGCGATCAATCGGCCGGCTACTTGCCGATCGTACCTGGCGCATCCTCTTTCCCGCAGTCATTGGCTTTTTTCTAATCTGTCCAATTAATCTGCTGCTCTACCAAAACTTCTATCAAATGGAGAGCCGATGGATTCCTAATCCCGGCCACCTCTGGTTTTTATTCAATATCTTCATCTACTTCCTGCTTCTTCTGCCCTGTATCGTTCTAATTAAAAGATACCCGCACAACTCGCTTATTCGCTGGTGCCAAATCCTGACCGCTAAGCCTTGGACCCTCTTGTCTCTTCTCATTGTCCCTTTTGCTTTGGAGGGGTACCTTCTACAGCCCGAGTATTTCTCACTCTTTGTTATGACCCGGCATGGATTTTTTATCGGCATGCTCTGCTTCTTCAGCGGGTTTTTTATGGCCTGTTCCACTGCCAATTTTCTCTCCACAGCACGCTCTCTTCGCTTCGTGACCTTGATTACCGCAGTGACCCTCTACGCTGTTCGCTTGCTCGTATTCCGCCTGGAAAACACGAATAATCTGCTAAACGGTGCCGAATGCATCTTATGGATACTCGCCTGTATCGGATACAGTTCCACCTATTTGAACGCCAACTCACGCACTTTGCAGATACTCAGCCCCGCCGTGTACCCTATCTACATTCTCCACCTGCCTGTACAATTCGCTCTGGCATCGATCATTTTTCACTGGCAACTGCCAGCCCTACAAAAACTCGGCCTACTTCTTGTAGGCACTTTCATTTCTTGCTGGGGACTCTATGAAGTCGTCCGTCGGGTACCACTGCTCAGGCCCATCTTCGGTATGAAATACACCATCGAAAGCCCATCCGAGCTCGATTTGCGAAACTCGAAGAGTTAAGCAGACAAAAATCCCCTCAGTTCTACTTAGGATGTCGTACCCCCGGGCACGGCTTGCTCCTGAGTGAAATGCAGCCCACCTCCGTCGGGATGTAGATCCACGAGGATCGTCTCGCCCGTCTTGATGTCGCCACTCAGTATGGCCTCGGCCAACGCATCCTCTAGGTACTTCTCCACC
The DNA here is from genome assembly GCA_002469895.1 of Opitutia bacterium UBA7374. Classification (GTDB taxonomy): domain Bacteria; phylum Verrucomicrobiota; class Verrucomicrobiia; order Opitutales; family Coraliomargaritaceae; genus UBA7374. The sequence goes on along the minus strand of DKOA01000019.1, from coordinate 36,307 downwards.
GCACGACGTAACGGGCGGGCTCCGTACTTTTCATCGTAACCCTTTTCAATGAGAAAGCTCTTGCAGTCATCAGTGAAGTCAAAAGTCAGATCCCGTTCCTCTAAGCGATTCGCCACGTTACGCAGCTCCAGATCGACAATTGCTCGCATGTCCTCGCGACCGAGTGATTTGAAGATGACCAAATCATTCAGGCGATTAAGAAACTCCGGTTTAAAGACTCGCTTGGTCTCATCGAGAATCTTCTCACGAATCTTCTCGTATTCATTTTCCGCATTGTTTTCCAAGCCAAAGCCCATCGAAGTGTTTCGCTGGAGAATATCCGCGCCCACGTTGGAAGTCATGATCAGGATAGTGTTACGGAAGTCCACCTTACGTCCTAGACTATCGGTCAATCGACCCTCTTCCAGAACTTGGAGTAGAAGTTGCACAACGTCCGGGTGTGCTTTCTCGATTTCATCAAAAAGCACGACTGAGTACGGCTTGCGGCGAACCGCTTCGGTCAACTGACCGCCCTCTTCATAACCGACATAACCGGGAGGCGAACCAACGAGACGGGACACCGCAAACTTCTCCATGTACTCAGACATATCGATTTGGATGATCGCGTCCTTTTCCCCAAACATTTCTTCCGCCAGAATCTTTGCCAGCAATGTCTTACCCACACCCGTAGGCCCAAGAAACATAAAGGAACCAATCGGCCGGCGGGGATCTTTTAAATCAGCACGGGAACGGCGCAATGCCTTGGAGATCACCTCCGTGGCGCGATCCTGCCCAATCACCTCACGTTGCAATTCTGCCTCCAACTGCAATAGCTTTTTGCTTTCCTTCTCCTCCATACGGAAAAGGGGGATGCCTGTCCATGCCGAGACAACCTGTAGCATATCCTCTTCGCCCACTTCGATCGGCGTCTCCTCGCGCGATTTTTTCCATTCCGCAATCGCTTCGTCCTGCTTTATACGTAGCTGCTTTTCCTCGTCGCGAAACTTCGCCGCCTCCTCAAAGTGCTGTTTACTAATCGCATCGTCCTTCTTCGAGCAAACTTCCTCGATCGTCGCACTCATCGCGTCAAACTCAGCCGGGCGCTTCAATGATTCAATGCGTGCACGGGCACCGGCCTCATCTAAAATATCAATCGCCTTATCCGGCAGAAAACGAGAGGTGATGTAACGTTCCGATAACTTGGTCGCTGATTCCAGCGCCGTATCAGAAAATTTCACCTTATGGTGCTCCTCATATTTGCCACGAATGCCCTTGAGGATGAGAAATGTATCTTCAATGGAGGGTGCTTCCACTTTGACCGATTGGAATCGGCGATCCAGTGCGCTGTCTTTCTCGATATACTTACGGTATTCTCCCAGCGTCGTAGCCCCAATGCACTGGAGTTCCCCACGACTCAAGGCTGGCTTGAAAATGTTGGAAGCATCCATCGCTCCTTCCGCGGCACCTGCCCCGACGATCGTATGCAGCTCGTCGATGAAAATGATGATATTCTTTGCCCGTCGGATCTCGTCCATCACTGCCTTGATCCGCTCTTCAAATTGACCACGATATTTGGTCCCCGCCACCATGAGTGCCAGGTCAAGAGTGATCACTCGCTTGTCAGCTAGAATTTCCGGCACCCCGCCGGATGTGATTTCCTGCGCCAAACCCTCCACAATTGCTGTCTTACCAACACCGGCCTCGCCGATCAGGACAGGGTTATTTTTGGTCCGTCGGCAAAGTATTTGAATCACCCGCCGAATCTCTTCCTTACGACCCACCACGGGATCCATTTCTCCACTCTTAGCCAGCTCCGTCAGGTCCCGGCCAAATGCCTTCAGGGCAGGTGTCTTGGATTCTTTTTTATCCTCCTGCACAGACCCGGCAGATGCGGCCTCTTCGGTATCTCCGGAAAAATTTGGATCCAGCTCGGAAAGGATCTCACTACGACAGCGCTCAATGTCTACGTCCAAAGACTTCAGCACACGGGCCGCTACCCCTTCACCCTCGCGCAATAAGCCAAGAAGAATATGCTCCGTTCCGACATATGAATGGTTCAACGACTTTGCCTCTTTTCCTGCTAGGGCGAGTACCTTTTTTACTCTGGGCGTGTAGGGAATATTTCCCGATGGCTTACTCTCCGGGCCTGTACCCACCTGTTTTTCCACGGCATTGCGAACCGTCTCCAAATCCAGCTCCATCTTTTGTAATACGTTAACCGCCACGCCCTGCCCGAGATTGATCAGCCCGAGTAAGACGTGTTCAGTGCCCACGTAGTTGTGGTGAAAGCGATCCGCTTCCTTTCTGGCAAGTGCGAGCACTTGCTGCGCGCGAGGTGTGAAGTTATTCATAGGTTCCATCAAAAGGTATACATTGTTATTAACTCGAATTTACGATGTTGTCAAAACTAAGGGGATCCAAACTGCTAAATTCTGCACGCAAGTTGCTCGCCCGCACAATATCCCGTTGCTCTGGAGCAATGTCTTGGCGAGCAGCCAACTGCACATGACCGGGCTGGCATTCGATAAAGAGACGATCCACTAACCCACGGCTTGTCTCGGGCAATAAACCAAAATCCACCGCTAACCGCACAAGCGAAAGGAGATTCATCGCCTCGTTCGAAGTAATAATATGCACGCTTTGCAATAATCCATAAGCCCGCCCGATCTGGTCAAATAACTGCGAACGGTTCTCCTCAAGATACTTGTAGCGGGCATTGAACTCGTGGTCGATGATCGTCTTCAGAACGTTACCCAGTCGTGACAAAATCTCATCTTCTGATTCACCCAGCGTCTGTTGATTCGAAATTTGGAAGATGTGGCCCGTCGCATCCGACCCCTCGCCAAAAAGACCGCGCACGGCAATACCGAGTTGATTGACCGCACGCACAACTCGCTCCATCTGTCCGGATATTGCCAAGCCCGGCAAGTGCATCATCACCGATGCACGCAAGCCAGTACCCAGATTTGTCGGACACGCCGTCAAATATCCGTGCTCCGGAGAAAAGGCTACATCCAGAATCTGCTCCAAATTCGTGTCGAAAGCATCCACCTGCCTCCAGGCAGACTTTAAACTAAAGCCGGACTTAAGGATCTGAATACGCAAATGATCTTCTTCATTGATCATCACCGAACAACTCTGATCCTTCCGTATATAAACCCCGGAACCCGGAGTCCCTTCACACAGCTCTCGACTGATCAAATGACGTTCCACTAATGTCTGTTTCTCCAAATCGGACAGCGCCTTTGAATCAAAAAAGTACCCGCCTTTCATCTCCTTTAACTGACCGATCATCGACTTACACTTAGCCAAAACGTCACTTCGCTGTGCCGATGTGGCACGCCCGGGAAAGGGTGCCGTAGAGAGGTTTCGCGCCAGACGAATCCGTGTACTCAGAACGACCGGAACCGCCTTCTTGCGATTCTGCGTCAACTCAGCAGCACTGGACTGTAGAAGTGCCTCAATCATAAAGTGTAGTGATCTCCTGTTGGCCGGGCTTATCGGTTTGCAGCGTGTGGATTTGGTCACGCAAAGTCGCGGCCTCCTCATAGGCCTCTTCGGTGATCGCCTTTGCCAGTGCCTTTTCGAGTTGCCGAAGCGTCACCACGCTCGACTGACGCTGCAAGGCCATCGACGGCACCTTGCCGACATGGCGTAAACCGGTGTGCATATCCTCTAAAACAGAGCCCAATTGCGCCTCAAAGGTGGTGTAGCAGGCAGCACATCCGAGGCGGCCTGTGCGCTGAAAATCGGCGGTTTCGTAACCACATTCCGGACAACAAGTACCCGCTCCCGACGTAGTCTCTGGCACCACGTTAAAATTAGCAGTTTGCAGGAGATCAGCCAAAGCAAAGCCTTCGGGATCCGTCACACCCTTGTTTTGTGCACAGGCCTCGCAAAGATCTACTTTATGGATCTTGTTCTGGATGATCTGCGTCAGGTGGACAGTCGCCTCCTTATCACACAAACTGCATTTTAGTTTTTCAGGCATAATTGTATCGTCGTCAAATCGCAGTAAAGTGCATACAGCGTACACGCACTCGTTTCTCTGAAGTGACATATTGGCTTGAATTGGTACATTTTGAGACAGTATGCGGCACGAAGTGTGCCAGTCGATCGAAAGAAAGATCGAAGCATCTACCCGCAACTTAACAGAGAAGTGAATTTGCCGACAGGAAAATGCCTTGCACAGGCAAATAACCTAGTCAAGGCGAGTCCCATCACTCACGACGCGACGACGGAAGGCCTCAAGAAAGCGACTTGTCGTCTCCCCCGGTTGACCCGTCCCAATCGTGCGTGCATCCACTTCCACAATCGGTATAATCTCAGCAGCTGTTCCCGTGAGGAAGAGCTCTTCCGCTACCCAAACATCATAACGGGTTAAATTAGCCTCCCGCCAAGGCACACCGATCTCATCGGCAATTTGCAGTACCGTGTCGCGGGTGATCCCTTTGAGCGCCCCCGCACTGGCAGACGGCGTCAATAAGACACCCTTTTGCAGGACAAACACATTATCGCCCGTGCATTCCGCAACATAGCCCTGATCATTCAGCATGATCGCCTCATGATAACCCAGGTGCTGCGCTTCGATTTTTGCCAAGATATTATTCAGATAATTGAGCGACTTGACTGTCGGTGGTAAAGCGGCCGGGTTACATCGGCGGGTGGGTACCGTGATGATTTTCAAGCCCTGCTGGTAAAATTCCTCCGGATAGAGCTGGATTGTATCCGCAATGATAATCAATTGCGGCGACGTGCAATTTTTGATCGATAAACCCAAACTCCCCTCACCACGCGTAACCACCAGACGAATATATCCATCTTGCAAACCATTCGCCCGACAAGTCTGACAAACCGCCTCAGACAATTCCTCACGCGTCCAGGGCAGATCCAACATGATTGCCTTGGCCGAGTATTCAAGACGCTCCAGATGCTCCTCCAATTTAAAGACACAGCCCTGATAAAGACGGATGCCTTCAAATATACCGTCACCATAAAGCAACCCGTGATCAAAAACGGAGACCTTGGCTTCGCTGCGCTCAACTAGCTTATCATTGAGGTAGATCTTCATATCGCTATATTAGTGCCACTACCGAGCGGTTTGTCTAGCCTGCAAGTGAATCAACCGTCTCCCGTAGTCCGTCATCCCTAGGCACCCTCTTGAAATTGTCGCTGGATCTGCTCCACAATACCCGGATCCGCTAGCGTCGTTGTGTTCCCTAGTTCGCGACCCTCCGCAATATCGCGTAACAAACGGCGCATAATCTTTCCGGAACGCGTCTTTGGTAAATCCGAAGAAAAAATGATACGTTCCGGACGAGCAAATTTACCAATACTCTGGTCAATCATTCCCATCAATTCGCGGTTTAGCTTCTCGTCTTGTGCACGTCCCTGAATGACCGTCACAAATGCCATCAGCCCCTGACCCTTAATCTCGTGCGGCACGCCGACCACGGCCGACTCCGCCACATCCGCATGCTCGACGAAGACACTTTCCAGCTCAGCCGTACCAATCCGGTGGCCCGATACGTTAACCACGTCGTCCACCCGACCTAAAATCCAGTAATAACCATCCGCATCACAGCGCGCACCATCACCCGGGAAATAATACTGGCCGCCCCACTTACACCAATAGGTCTGCCGATAGCGATCCGGGTCTCCATAAATCCCCCGCATCATCCCCGGCCAGGGCTTCTTAATTGCCAAGATCCCTGCCGCTACATCGTTGCCCGCATCATCCAGCACAGCCGGCTCGATCCCGAAGAAAGGTAGCGTCGCACAGCCCGGCTTCGTCGACGTCGCTCCGGGCATCGGCGTTAATAGATGGCCACCCGTCTCCGTCTGCCACCAGGTATCGACAATCGGACATCGCCCACCCCCAACCTTCTCGTGGTACCACATCCAAGCCTCCGGATTAATCGGCTCGCCTACCGTTCCAAGCAAGCGCAGAGACGACAAATCCTTGCCTTCCAGCCATGAGTCTCCCCACTTCATAAAGGCACGTATTGCCGTAGGTGCCGTGTAGAAAATGCTCACTTTGTACGCTTCCACAATTTCCCAGAAACGACCCTCATCCGGATGATTTGGAGCACCCTCGTAAAGCACTTGAGACACCCCGTTTTGCAGAATCCCATAGACAATGTAGGTATGACCTGTGATCCAGCCCACATCCGCGGTGCACCAATACACATCATCCGGTTGCAGATCAAAAACGTACTTTGCCGTTAAATAAGCAAAGACCATATACCCGGCCGTGGTATGCATGATCCCCTTGGGCTTGCCCGTTGTACCACTAGTGTAGAGCAGGAAAAGTAAATCCTCCGCATCCATTTCCTCCGCCGGACAAAAATCCTCCACCCCGGAAACCATCTCTTCATACCAGACATCACGCCCAGCTGTCATCGGACATTCCAAACCTTCTATGCCGCGCTTCACCACCAACACTTCACTCAGGCAATCACAAGTCGACACACCGGCATCCACGATCTTCTTTAGTTCGAGAACCTTTCCGCGCCGGTACCCACCGTCCGCAGTTATCACCATCCGCGCCTCGCTGTCCAAAACACGGTCGCGTATAGAATCCGACGAAAATCCCGCAAAGATGACTGAGTGCACCGCGCCTATCCGGGCACAAGCCAGCACCGCAACCACTAATTCAGGGATCATTGGCAAATACAAGGCCACGCGGTCCCCCTTTTGCACACCCAGCTTCTTCAGTACATTGGCAAAGCGGCAAACCTCACCAAGCAATTCCTCGTAAGTGATCTTACGAACATCCCCCGGTTCGCCCACCCAGTGGATCGCAGTCTTCCCGCCCAACCCGTTTTCCACGTGCCGATCCAGGCAGTTATAAGCCAAGTTTGTCCGGGCCCCCTCATACCACTTATAAAAAGGAGCCGCATCCGCATTTAAGACACGCTCCCACCGGCGAAACCAGTGCAGTCCCTCCGCCGCATCCGCCCAAAACGCCTCCGGTTCCGCGATGCTTTTTTCATATAGCTCTCGATACGCAGCCATACTGCCGATTCGCGCATTGGCAGAAAATGACTCACTCGGGGGAAAGCTGCGATGCTCTTGGGATACAGATTCCATAGAAACGGTAATAATTGGGTGGCTCGATCAGACAGAGAAATGATCCTGTAACAGTAGGAATACCGTCGGTCAGAGCCTAGAGGCGGTCAATTTAATTTTATTTTACCGATCAATCCACTCCGCCCGCATATGCAGTTGACAGAACAAAACTGGAGGCGAATGTTGGATCTTTTACAGACTTGCCGAGGCATTCTGAGGATTTATGGAAAATTTTGCGCACCAATGTCTTGATATGGCCCATTCCATATTGGGTCGTAATTTAGGCTCTATCAGCGATCAGGGAACCATCTCACCACTGACTCATGAGAACTCCCGTCTTGATGAACCCGGTCATGCAGCACTCGCCATAGGCGAGTACTACCGAGCTACAGGAGAGACCACGCTCGATGACTTTGACCTCATCGACCTCAGTGCCCGCTGCATTACCGCGCAGGTATTTACCGAGGAACCATACGAAAACGGCCTCGCGTACTCTGCCCTCGGCCTCCTTTCCTTTGGCCCGGCCAAAGACCGTAACCCCGTATGGGAACGCCTGCTGGATCCGACTCGGGAACAACTCGATAAGATCCTCCTCGAACGAAGTGACTACACAAACCACTTCCAAGTCTTCAACGTCGCCAAAGCCGTCACCCGATACAGTCTAGGACTCTCTAAAAAAGATGAAACCGGACGGCTGATCGACCGCTTTCTCGAGCGCATCGAAGAAAACTCCAGCAGTGGTTATTTCGATGATACAGGAGGCTCCAGCGGTTCCCTTGGTGGCGCGTTCGATATCTACGGCGTCATGAGCTTTGTTTTCATACGACAGGCCCTCCAACTGCACGGCAATATCCACCTTCGTGATCGCAAGCTTCCTTCCCTGCGCACACACGCCGAAAAATACCTAAAGCTCATCCCCGATTTATGCCGGCCAGACGGCACCGCATTTGCCTACGGGCGCTCTATCGGAGCCTACGGACAAATGCATTGCATCAGCCTCGCTATGCAAGCGCTCCGCGACGGCTGGATTAGCCCACCCCAGCGCGATCTCTACACCGATGCCATCCGCCGGATGTTTATGAACTTCTTCGCCACCTACCTCGATCAGGAACACGGTTACCTGGTTATTCGAGACGAAGAGCGCAACACGGTACCCTACCATACCACCCGCATGGCAAACTTCGATGCCGCCCGTTACCTCAGCCAGTGGGCTCGCCTCGCCCGCTCAATCGGCGGTAGCGCCGCACCGGAAAGCACCGTACCCACCCGCAAAACGGCACGCTTCATCAACTTCGATAAATCCCACAAAAAAGAGCAGGGGCTCTTCGTTTATCAAGACCCGGACTCCGGCCTTGCGCTGCAACTCCCCCTCATCGGCAGCAACCCGGAGCATAAAGACACTGCCGACTATCTGGCATTCCCCCATGCCCCCGGCGTCTTCGACTGGCCGGTCGATAAGTATCTGCCGATCATGATCCCCGAGCTTACCTTCGGCGACAACGTGGTGGTTCCGTCCTTCTACGGCAAAAACTGCACCGTCAGTATGGGACTACGCAAATCACTCGTCTTTAAATACGACCAACCCGAGCTCATTACCCGCGACCAGAAATTCGTCAATGGCCTCGGGAGTTGCAAAGTTCAGTGGAATTTTGCCGGAGACAAGATCGCCTGCGAATTCTGCTTCACCGTGCAACAGCAGACTCAGCTCGACCGCATGCGCTACATCCTCGCGATTGCCGCGCCCCATACCCGCTACCGCGTCGCTACGACACCCACCCTCGGCCCGGAAGGCCATCGTACCAACGTCGTCAAAGACGACTTTCAAGCACGCTGGAAAAACCTCGAGACCGTCACTTCCGACCCCACCTACAGCACCTACTACGGCAAGATGCACTACCTGCAGATCCTCGAGCGCGATCACCCGCTCGTTATGCGCCCCGGTGTCCAGTATCGCCTCGCTTTGGAATTTCAGCCGGACCTCGCCTTCGCCGACGAATAGGCCCCACTTGCGCCGTGCTCTCTACTCGGATCATTCCCTGTCTAGATGTCCATGCCGGACGAGTCGTCAAAGGCGTTAACTTCGTCGATCTAGTCGACGCCGGCGACCCCGTCGAACAAGCCAAAGCCTACGAACAACAGGGTGCCGACGAACTGGTCTTCCTCGACATTACCGCCTCCAGTGACGAGCGCGCGATCATGCACGATGTAGTCGAGCGTACCGCTTCCGAATGCTTTATGCCCCTGACCGTTGGTGGCGGCCTCCGTGAAGTCGCCGACATCCGTGATATGCTCAACGCCGGGGCCGATAAAGTCAGCCTCAACACCGCTGCGGTCAATAACCCAGCCCTGATCGAAGAAGCCGCCTCCCGTTTTGGCAACCAGTGCATAGTCGTTGCGATCGATGCCAAACGCACCGAGCAAGACGGTAAATGGGAAGTCTACACCCATGGTGGACGCACCCCCACCGGACGCGACGTCATCGAATGGGCCCGCGAAACCGTCCGGCTCGGTGCCGGAGAAATTCTCCTCACCAGTATGGACGCCGATGGCACCAAGGATGGCTATGACCTTGAGCTAACCCGCGCGATCAGCCAAGCCGTAGAGGTTCCCGTCATTGCCTCCGGTGGCGCCGGCACCCTCGACCACCTCGCTGACGCCGTCTCCGTCGGGCAGGCCAGCGCCGTCCTCGCCGCCTCCATCTTCCACTTTGGCACCTACACCATAGAGCAGGCTAAAAAACACATCGGCGAACGCGGTATTCCCGTTCGGCTCTAGCCGCGGTAGCACTGCCAGGCCGGCGACCAGCAAGTCGTTCGCCCGCCAATCGACTCACGCCGCAATGCTCGACCTGTCCTCGGGCAAATCCCCCCGTCCCGCCATCGGTGATTGAATAACCAATCCTCCGGCGGCCTCGACCAGTCCGGCGCGATTACCCGCATGGCATCACGACAGACCGCCTGCAAGCACGCAAAAATCTCCCGTCGCTTCCGCCGTCCGATCCGTCCCGCCGGCACCATCGGCGCCACCCGCGCACGCCAGAGAATCTCGTCGGCCATCCAGTTCCCCACACCGGGAAACACCCCCTGCATGAGCAAGACCGCCTTGATTGGCGCTCCCGCGCGACAATCCAAAAAAGCATCCATCTGCTCAAAGGTAAACGCATCCGACAACACCTCCGGTGGCAAGCCCTGCAACCACTCCGGCAAGCCCTCACAGGCCGCGTACAAGACCCGCCCAAACATCCGCGAATCCTGAAAGACTAAAACCCGACCGGAATCTAAAACCAGGCGCAAGTGATCATGCTTCTCCCCTGCCGCCTCCGGCTCCACGCAAAACAACTTACCCGTCATCCCCAGATGCACCCCCAGCCATTGCCGCTCTCCAAACCGATAGTACATCTGCTTTCCATGTGCCCGCGCCTCGACCATCCGCTCCCCCGCCAAACCCGTCACCAGAGCCGCCGTATCTACCCCTCGAAACACCCGTTTTTCCGCATTCAAAAAGACCCGCTCTACCCGCTCACCCACAGCGACCGCCCAGCGGCGACGGTAATGTTCAACTTCAGCAAGCTCCGGCATAATCACCTTTAGGGTTTGGCAAGAACCCCCAAAACCGCAAGCTGCAACCCAGCAAACATCCGCCGTAAGCCGTGCCCGACCACCACATAATTGACGCCCACACCCACGTCTTCCCCTCCGAACTCGGGCAAGACCCCTGCGCCTGGGCCGCCGCCCGCAATGAACCGCATTGGGCCGAACTCGTCGCACCCGCCGGGCAAGCCGGCATTCAGGACTGGGCCGATCCGCAGGATATGCTCAACGCCATGGATGCCCACAGCATACAACGCGCCATCCTCCTCGGCTGGTACTGGGAAAACGAAGACACCTGCCGCTGGCACAATCAAACCATCGCCCAGTGGGTCGCCCACGCTCCCGACCGCTTCATCGGCTTTGCCTCCATCCTCCCCAACAAGAACACCCGCGACCAACTCGAAGCCGCCCACGACCTCGGGCTCCGTGGCGTCGGCGAACTCCACATCGGCATACAAAACTTCCACGCGGAAAGCGCGGCATGGCGCACCCTGGCCGACTGGTGCACCGATCATCACTGGCCGGTCAATCTACACGTTACCGAAGCCGCCGGGCACACCCACCCGGGCAGTCACGCCGCCACACCCCTGCAGGCATTCGTCCGGCTCGCCCAGTCCGCCCCCGAACTCAAACTCATCCTCGCCCACTGGGGCGGCGGGCTCCCCTTCTTCGAAGCCAACCCGCGAATAAGCAAAATTCTCCGCAACGTCTACTACGACAGCGCGGCCAGCCCGCTCCTCTACAAGCCGGAAATCTTCCGCCGTGTAGCCGATCTCGTCGGACACGAAAAAATCCTCTTCGGCTCCGACTACCCCCTACGCCTCTACCCCGCCATACAAAAACGCGCAGGCTACAGCCAATTCCTTCAGGACATCGACCAACACAGCGGTCTCAACCAAAACGAACAACAAGCCCTCCTCGGAGGCAACCTCCGCAAACTACTCGGAGAGAGCTGACTGCCAATAAGCAATCCGCCCCGCAACCGTCTCCGGCCCCGGCATCCCCGGCTTTTCCCGAGAGGCCAGCGCCTGCTTCAAATCAAAAGCCTTCCGCCAGTCCTCATCGCCCAATGCCGAATGCACCTCCGCCACCGCATCGGCCGGTAAGGCATCCAACGGGCAGTCCAGCTTTTCAGAAAGTCCGACCATCGCTCCCACGACATGGTGCGCCTCCCGAAAAGGCACGCCCCGCAGCACAAGATGATCCACCAAATCGGTGGCCAACAATGCCGGATCCGCCACCGCCCGCGCGCAGGCATCCGCATTCACCACCGTACCCGGCAAACAAGCCGCCACGCAGTCCAGCATCAACAAACTCTGTTCCAGCGAATCAAAAACCGGCGGCTTATCCTCCTGCAAATCCCGGTTATACGTCAGCGGCAAGCCCTTCACCATCTGTAGCAAAGTCTGCAGATTCCCCGACAACCGCGCCGACTTTCCCCGGATCAATTCAAACGCATCCGGATTCTTCTTCTGCGGCATCAAGCTCGAGCCCGTCGTAAACGTATCCGGCAGCGTCACAAAATGAAACTCCGCGCTACTCCATAAAATAAAATCCTCCGCCATCCGCGATAGGTGCACCCCAATCGTCGCACAAGCCGAAGCAAAATCGATAAAACAATCCCGGTCGCTCACCGCGTCCATGCTGTTCTCCGTCAACCGCGGATTCCCCGCTGCATCGACAAAGCCCAACTCCCGCGCGACAAACGCCCGGTCAATCGGCAATGTCGTTCCGGCAATCGCACCGGAACCCAGCGGACATACATTCGCCTGCTCCCGAACCGCCGCCAACCGTGTCCGGTCCCGTCCCAGCATCTCCACATAAGCCAATAAATGATGCGCCATCGATACCGGCTGCGCCCGTTGTAAATGCGTGTAACCTGGAATCGTCACCGACTGTGTCCGCTCCGCCAACTCCACCAAAGAAGAAAGCGTACCGCAGAGCGAAGCATCCAACCGGTCACAAGCATCCCGAAACCAAAGCCGCATATCCGTCGCCACCTGATCGTTCCGGCTCCGCGCCGTATGCAACTTCGCCGCCGCCGGTACCCGTTCCGTCAAAGCCTGTTCAATGTTCATGTGAACATCCTCCAGTGCCATATCCCAAACAAAATCACCGGCTTCCACCTCCGCCAGAATCGCCGCCAGACCCGCCTGCAGCGCGTCCCGCTCCTCCCCGGAAATTAAGCCGACATGAGCCAGCATCGCCGCCTGCGCCTGACTGCCCTGCACATCAAAACGCGCCAACGCCCGATCGAAAGAAACCGACTCGCCAATCCGCAACATTAGATCGGCCGGCCCTTCACTGAACCGTCCGCCCCAAGTCGCTTGTTTGCCCTTCCCTTTCATCGCAGCGAACTTTTCCTACGCCGGACAACTTTGGCAAACGCAAACTGACACCCCAATAATCCTTAAGGGCACCTCAGGAAACTTCACCTGAAGCGTAATAGTAGCTTTTTAGCGGTGCCCTTGAGCCCGGATGATGCAATCGGATGAGATGTGTGCTTTGCCACTGAAAGCCAAAGCCCCCGTTCAGAAAACTCGTTTACATCATTCGGAATAATCCTGCAGTAACACCGATAAATCAGAAGTCGGCAAAGCACAATGCGTCCCCATGCACAATTGGTAGTCCTCCGCTAAAGCCGCCTCGGCAACCCGGACAAACGTCCGGCGCCAGGCACCCTCCACCAAAGCCGCACGCAAACACTCCATATCCGCCCCCGCACGCACAGAAATTACACCGATCCCCGCCGCATCCACAGCCGCTGCCTCCAAACCATGCGCCACGCCCGAAGCCACCTTCCGCGCACCATCCGTATAAGCCGGTAGCAAAGCAGAAAAGACCTCCGCATAACGACCCTCCCCGGTTAGCGCATACGCCCCCGAAAGCGCATGCATCAAAGTCGCATTCCCCGAAGGCGTCGCATTATCAAACCACTCCTTGCGCCGGGCCACCGGAGTTGACGTACCCTCTGCCGTAAAAAAGAACCCCGGTGAGTGAGGATCCACAAACAAATCCAGCGCCCGATCCAGCAAAGCCAAAGCCCGCTCCATATATACCCCGCTCCGACCCGGCTCCAGCCAGTCCACTGTACCCGCCAAAGTCAGATACCCGTCCGCCGCCGTCGCGTAATCATGCAGAAAACCATCCACCTGCGCACCCCCCGACTCGTAATAAACCGAACGCAAAGACAAGCCATCTGCCCCCGCCTCAACCAGTCGCTCCCAGAGAAAATCCCCACAGCACACGGCCATTTCCAGCCAGTCCCGACGCCCGAAAGCGAAACCCGCCTCAGCCAGTGCGCGCATCGTCAAACTATTCCAAAAAGTCGATAACTTGCTGTCACGCCCAGGATACGTCCGGTTCGCCTCCCGATAAAGTCGCAACTGCTCCCGCTCATCAGCGAGCGACTCCCGCACCGAAAAATCACCCTCCACCAGCGCCGGATTCGATAAACCCTTCTCAAAATTCCCCTCCGGCGTGATATTGTACGCCGCACGAATCCGGCGACCCGACGAAGGACCCACCGCTGCATCCACCGTCTCCGGATCCCACACATAATAAAGCCCCTCCTGACCATCCGTATCCGCATCCAAAGCCGAGTAAAAACCACCGCAATCCGATCGCATCTCACGCTCTAGCCAGCCCACCGTCTCCTCCACCACAGCCCCATAGAGCCGCTCCTTTGTCTGTTGCCAACCCCTCGTGTAGCTTTGCAGCAACAAAGCATTATCATAGAGCATCTTCTCAAAATGCGGAATCAACCAGTGCGCATCCACACTGTAACGCGCAAAGCCACCCCCGAACTGATCGTACAACCCGCCGTGCGCCATCGCCCGCAAAGTCGTCCCGCAAGCCACATCCAGACGCTTCACCAATGCCGCATCCATCCCCGGCAAACCACGCACAGCCATTAAAAAATGCAAACACATCGATTGCGGAAACTTCGGCGCCTGCCCAAAACCACCATACTGATCATCATGATTCCCTAAAATCCCCTGCGCCGCCTCCGGCAGCAAAGCACCTGACCACTCCGCAAAGCCACCTCCTGCAGCCCCCGCCAGCGTACCCTGCAAAATATTCTTCTCGATCGCCTCCGCATTCTCCACCAGCTCCGCACGCGAACGCTTATAAAAATCCGCAATCCGCATAATCAACTGCGGCCAGGGCACCAAACCATTCCCCCGGTCCTTCGGCGGGAAATACGTCCCCCCGAAAAACGGACGCCCATCCGGCAAACAAAATACATTCAACGGCCACCCACCCTGCTGCTGGATCATCTGCACCGCCTCCATATAGACCTGATCCACATCCGGACGCTCCTCGCGATCCACCTTCACACAAACAAAATGCTCATTCATTAAGCCAGCGATGTAACCGTCATCAAAACACTCGTGCGCCATTACATGACACCAGTGACATGCCGAATACCCGATCGAAACCAACAGCGGAACATCACGCTCCCGCGCCTCGGCAAACGCCGCATCCCCCCAGGGATGCCAATCCACCGGTTGCTCCGCATGTTGCCGTAGATACAGACTCTCCTCTTGGCCAAGACCATTCATACTCCGTACCGAACAGACCCCCACCCACAGCGCAAGCGAGAAAGGGAATTCAACTATCCCATCGCGATCGCTTCGCGCATCGGAGCGGCCTGTTCCAGCAGCTGGGGATGCACCGGCGGTACGGCGGCAACTACGCCGGCAGAGGTAAAGAGGTCGACTGGGTTCCCCTCAAAATCACTCAGCACGGCGCCGGCTTCTTCAGCGATTAAACTCCCCGCCGCCATGTCCCAGGGCTTAAGAGCCATTTCGTAGTAGCCCAGATAACGGCCATCCGCCAGAAAACAGAAATCAAGAGCCGCAGCCCCAAGACGGCGAACACCACCGGCCGTACGAAGCATATTGGCAATCGCCCGGCTGATCGGCTCGGCACGTCTCGCCCGATCATAAGGAAATCCCGTGCCCACGATCCCCTGCCCGATGTCCGTCTTGTCATTGATCTGAATCGCTTTTCCATTACAAGTCGCCCCACCGTCTTTCATCGCCCGATAACGAAGGCCGAGCCCCGGCGCACTAACGATCCCGCCGACCCGCTCTGTGCCGTAAAGCAGACCGATCGAACTATTCCAAATGGGCAGGCGGTGAGCGTAGTTACTGGTGCCGTCAATCGGATCCAGGACCCAGCGAAAGGCGTCGCTGCGAGCCGCTTCTTCCGGAGTCGCCCCGTCTTCTTCTGTCACGATGCCATCCTCCGGGAAATGCTCACGTATACATTCAACCAAGCATTTCTCGGCAGCCAGATCCGCCTCGGTAACCAAATCAAAAGCATTGATTTTTACCGAGATGCCAAGTTCCCCACCCTGCATCCCGAGCAAAGTTTTTTCCAATCCCGGCAGGATCGCATCGATTCGATCCAAGCGCTGCTCCACGGCCTTTACCAATACTGCTTCCATCAACAAAATTAGGCAGCCGTCCTGCATCCATTGGCAAGGCGCAAATCAGTCACGACCAAAAAAGAGCCCCGGGCAAATCAGGCCCACTCGGTCTCACAGGAATCGGCCGTCCTTAATAATGCATGTCGACATCATCACTCTGCTTCGGCGACGGCATTTCCTCAAAGTGATGCGCCCGGCTGACGATCTTAGGCAGCACACTGAAGTAATTTGCCAAAACATTGCAGAAACGGAAAAGAATCTCCGGCACTTCCACGGATTCCTCTATCTGCAGTCGGAACATTATCCGGAGGAGACGCTTGGCATCGAGGCCGGCTTGGTTCAACTGAGGTACCGGCAACGGACCGCGGGGCAAAAAAAAGCCCGGCGGCGTACTCCCCGTATATTCTTTATGCACCCGATAACAGGCCAGCAACCAATCGAGATTACTGGCGGTGATCGAGCAATGTCCGCGGATCGAACCTTTCAGATTATGGAGCAGCGGTTGGAGCTCGTGCAGTTCAAAAAACAATTCCTCCTGCGCTTCGGGCAGTAAGGTGAGAATACCACCGATCTGACGAAACAGATCTTCCGCGAGAATTTCATAATCACAAAGCTGTGAGGTTTCGTAAATGTACGGATAACAAATTTCATCCAAGTTAGTACTGTGTTTAGGCGCTTTCATGGGTTTATAGTTTTTCTAGAAAAAGAGCCAATGCAACCCTATTTTGCCTCGAAAAAAACTCAATCTGCGGGAAGACGCCCGTAGCTGCGACTGACAAAAGGGACCTCTTCGAAACCGTGGGCCAGATTGACCACAAGGGTCAGCACAAAGAAATAATTGCAGAGGAGGTTGCCAAAGCGAAAGAGCGGCTCTGGGATTTCAATGGATTCCTCTACCTGTAAACGAAGAAGCAGACGGAGCACACGCTTGGCATCCGAGCTGGCACGATTGAGCTGAGGTACGGGAACCGGGCCACGGGGTAAAACAAAGCCATCGAGGCAATCGGCAGTGGCTTCTTTGTGAACGCGATATCGACCAAGCAACCATTGGTGGTCCTCTTCGGAAACCGCACATCGCCCCCGGACCGAACCATTGAGATGATAGAGCATCGGCTGAAGTTGCTCCAGTTCCGGGCGCAGGTCTTCCAGCTTCTCCGGCAAAAGGCTAAGAATGCCCCCGACCTGTCGGCAAAGATCATCGGTCAATATCTCGTAATCGCAGAGTCGGGAGGTCTCGTAGATGAAGGGATAGCAAATCTCGTCACGGTTGGAACTATGTCTGGGCGCTTTCATAAATCAGCAGCGTAGACTCTTAGCCGAGTGCAAACAATCGCAATCGTTCTAATCAAGCTTGGACTTTATCCGCATCCTCATTTTGCTAATGAGGATGCGGATGATACCAGAGCTGCTTGCCGGACTCCTCTTCGCCGGGCTCCTTCCGGCAGAGGCCGGCAACCGCTACGCAGAGAATTTTGTCCTCGAGCAAAAGCAGTCCCATCAGCTACTGACCATTCATAACCCACTGGCCGGGAACAGAGCGGAACAACGCTTTGCTCTCGTCTCCGGCGAAGACTCCCCACCGGATCTTCCTACCGACTGTATCCTCCTCCGGGTGCCCCTTCAGCGAATGCTTGCCCTCGAAACCGTGCCACTCGGCTATCTTGATGCACTCGATTCCCTCGATGCACTGGCCGGAGTCGGATCGGCCCGATACATTACCAACCCGCAAGTAAAAGCAGCTCTCGAAGAAGAGTCGATTCAAGCGGTACCGTCTGGCCCGGGCCTGGATGCCGAGACCATTCTCCTTCTCCAACCGGACCTTCTTTTGACCAGTGCGAGTAACGACCCCGCATCGGATCTCCCGGAGGCGCTCCGCCGCAACGGACCAACCGTCTTCGCCACAACCGGCTACCTCGAACCCCACCCTCTGGGACGGGCCGAATGGCTCCGGGTCTTCGCCGCACTGCTCGGCAAATCTGACCAAGCCAATCAAATCTTTAACGCCGTCGCTGATCGCTACGAAAAACTGGCTGCGTCGACAAATTCCCTAGCCGATCGACCCAGCGTTTTTTGTCAGGCTCCCTTCGCCGGCGTCTGGCATGTGCCCGGAGGAAACAGCCACACCGCCCAGCTCATCGCAGACGCCGGCGGAGTCTACCTATGGGCCGACCACCCCGGCTCAGCGGGCATCCCCCTCGATCTGGAGCGCGTCTTTCTCCGGGCTGCCCAAGCCGACGTCTGGCTGCACCCCGGCGTCCATCGTTCCCTCAAAGCACTACTCGCCGCCGATCCACGCCTCCAACGCTTCCACGCCGTACAAACCAGGCAGGTCTACAACAACACGCGAAAAGCCAACCCGCAGGGCGGCAACCCGATCCACGAGGAAGCTCTCGTCCGTCCTGATATTCTATTGGCCGACTTGATCCACATCCTCCACCCGGACTGCCTGCCCGAACATGAACCGGTTTACTACGAACGCTTACCCTAAGCTTTTGCATCGCCTCCAATTTCGCCGCCTCTTTATTCAATGACTGTGGACGTATCCAGCCAGAAGCGCACCTTCACCCACCTCCTCTTTCTTCTCCTTGCCATTCTGCTTGGTACCCTCGCCAGTGCCTGCCTCGGCGCAGTCAACTTTTCACCGGCACAGCTCTTTTCCATCCTTTTCGATAAAGAGGCCGCCGATCCTGTACTCCGCTCAATTCTCCTCAATTTTCGTCTGCCACGTATACTCACCGCTATGCTCGCCGGCGCCGCCCTCGGTGTCGCCGGCCTGATCATGCAAACCGTCTTTCGCAATCCCTTGGCCGATCCCTTTATCCTCGGTGTCAACTCCGGAGCCAGCCTCGGCGTCGCCCTGGTCGTACTCATTGCCGCTCCGATCGGGGGCGGCCTGGCCGTAACACTGGGCGGAGGCGGGCAAATCGCCACAGTCACCGCCGCCAGTCTGGGAGCCGGTGCCACGCTCTTTCTCGTACTCGCCCTATCTCGTCGAGTCGATGTGCTCTCCGTCCTGATCATCGGCCTGATGATCAGCTATGCCATTGGCGCAATGGTCAGCCTACTCATGTTTTTCAGTATGGCCGAGCACTTGCAGTCCTTTATCAACTGGTCCTTTGGGGACTATAGCGGGGTCAGTTGGGGGCGGTTGTCCATTTTGGCGCCCGCCCTCGGCATCGGCTTACTCACCGCGCTGCTTATGCCCAAGCCACTCGATGCGCTGCTTCTGGGGGATCACTATGCGGCCAGTATGGGCACTGAGGTCAAACGGGTACGCATTTGCCTCCTCGCCGCTGCCTCTCTCCTCGCCGGTGCTGTCACCGCCTTCTGTGGCCCCATCGGTTTTCTCGGCATAGCAGCTCCCCATCTCGCACGCACCCGTCTGCGCACCAGCCGACACGCAATTTTGCTCCCCGCATCACTCCTCACCGGCGCCCTCCTCTCGCTCCTCGCAGATCTTGCAGCACGCGCTCCCGGTCTCGATAGCAGCCTCCCCCTCAATGCCGTAACCGCGTTAATCGGCGCACCTGTCATCATTGCTGTTCTCATGCGTCAGCGAAACCGCAGGCGTCTCTTCGAATGAATCCGTCCGATCCAAACGCACCCCTCGCCACCGCAGGTCTCTCCATCGGATACGATGAAAAAGGCACTGCCGGCACTATCGCATGCGGGCTCGACGTATCCCTCCAGTCCGGACAATTCGTCTGCCTGCTCGGCCCCAACGGCGCTGGTAAAACCACTCTTCTACGCACCCTTTCCGGCGCACTGCCCCCCCTCGCCGGAGACATTCGCCTGCGAGGCACCCAACTCTCTGCCATCCCACCAAGAGAGCGAGCCCACCAAATTAGCGTGGTCTTGGCCGATCGCATATCAGCCGGGATGATGGACGCCCGTTCCCTTGTCGCACTCGGGCGGCACCCCTACTCCGGCTGGCTCGGCCGGCTCAACGCAAAAGACCGCGAGTCCATTGCATGGGCGCTGGAGATCGTCGGTGCAAGCAAACTGGCGGAGCGGCCGGTCGCCGAATTGAGTGACGGCGAACAACAAAAAGTGGCCATTGCCCGGGCGCTGGCACAAGAGGCCTCGATCCTTCTACTGGACGAACCGACGGCCCATCTGGATCTCCCCAACCGGATCGAAACGATGGCCTTACTCCGGCAGCTATCGCACGAAAAGAATCTCAGCATCCTCCTCTCGACCCACGATTTGGAACTCGCCTTGCGGCAGGCCGATCAGCTCTGGCTACTCGCAGCCAACGGAACCCTCCGGCAAGGCACCCCCGAACAACTCGCCCGCGATGGCGCACTTGCCCGGGCCTTTGCCCATGAAGCCCTCTCCTGGGAATCCTTGCGCCGATACTTTAATCAGCCCGCACCGGAAGCACAATCCGGACAAGTGCCCGAATAGATAACTTCGCCACCAGTCACCTCAAAACCTTCCGGAGGACGGATCTTCGGGAGTCGCATCGCCACTGGCAGATCAAAAACATAGTCACAACTCCGGCATATAAAATGCGGATGCTCGTTTTCAGATGGGAGTTCGTAACGCCTAGGCTGTCCGGGAAACTCCACACCGACCAGCTGAAAGTTGGCCGCCAATTCACGAATCGTCCGATCGACCGTAGCCGGACCCAGACGCGACACCTTTGCCCGCCCGAATGAGAGAATTTCATCCCGCGTCAGCGGCCGTCCAGCCTCCCGCAAGACTGCCTCAATCGCTTCACGTTGACGTGTCCGCATACTTCTACCTTGAAAAAGTAGAGCCGGCAGACAATCAAAAACGATAGCGTGCGCCGAGGTAACCGGCCTGACCGAGCGCGGGATAACCCGCCGCCGGCTCGTAGAATTTGTCGAAGAGATTTTCTACACGAGCATAGAGCGACCATTGTTCCGTGACAGCCCAGTCCGCGACAAAGTTGGCAACAAAGTAATCATCCGCCTGAGCCACAGCAAATGTCTCCGGATCTGTATCCTTGCGATCGATGTGGCCGTAACCGGTAATTCCCAGCGAGAGATTCTTTACCGGTCGGTAGCGGGCACTGAAATAAAGCGTGTGGCGCGGGCGCCGCAAAAGCCGATCCTCGCCAAAGGCATGCAGGTATGTGTACCCGAAGAAGAGATCCGTTTGACTGTCGAGGGCATAATCGAGCTGATACTCGAAGCCCTGTGTCTTCGCACTTTCCTCATTAAAACTGTCCTTTGTCAGGTTGTCGTAGATCAGTAACTGATCGATCTCATTGCGGAAAAAGACCCAGGAGTGAGATAACCGTTGCTCGAGCGCAACCTGTCGTAAGCCCACCTCGTAAGAAACGCTTTCCTCCGGTTGCAACGGGGTCTCTGCAGCCGCATTGTCATAGGCGATGTCGATCGCGGCAGGCGGCGCGTAGGCCGTACCCAGCTTGGCAAAAAGTGAGCAACCGGTATCACCGAGGTTGTAGATTACCTCGACACTGCTGGTCATCTTTTCATCGAAATCACTGAAACTGTCATAGCGCGTACCACCCCGCAGTTCCAACAAATCAGTCGCCTCCCAGATCGCCTGACCAAAAATGCCGAACTGCTCAAAACCATTAGCGTATGCAACCACCGGCTCCAGGGGATCATAAGTCACGTTGTTGTTCTTTGCATCATCCTTCCGATAAAGTAGCCCGGTAGTCAGCAGGAGACCCTCCGATGACTCAAAATCGACCTGCAAATTGAGTTCGTCCGTTTCCACTTCGATTTCACCCATGGCCGGATGCGTGCCACGAAAGTTGTAGTTCGCATCGTACGAACCACGCAGGTTCAAGGATTCCAAATCGTGTAGTGAACGAGCATAAAATGCGTGCACTTGGCATCGATCCGTACTCCAGCGCAGACCCGGTGAAATCATCCAGCTGGTCGTTTCCTGCTTGTCCTCCAGCTTCGGACTAAAACGACTACCGATCAGCCCCTTATCTGTCTTGGTGAAAAACGAGAGCCACTCCAGTTGTAAACGATCACTCACACGGATTTCCGCACGATGCAGTTGGTTGTGTGCTTCGTACTGGTCATTCTCCCGCTCGTTGTCCGTGGTCTGGCTGTTCGCATTCACGCTAATAGCCCAATTGTCCTCCCCGTAGGAAAGCCCCAGTCCACCGGCAATAGAATCGTTCGAGCCAATTTCCCCCTGCACGGAGCCCTCCAGCCCGTTCGAATAAAAGCCACTGCGCGTGCGTAAATCAATCCCCCCGCCAATATTGCTCGATCCGTACTGCACCGAGGCCGCACCTTTCAACACCTGCACACTCTGTAAGCCGGATACCTGAAGGTTTTCCAAATCAAACTGATTCCCGAAGCCGCTGTTCAGGCGCCGCCCATCGATAAAAAATGCCGTGTGGTTACTCTCCGTACCACGATTGAACAATGAAGTCTGCCCCCCCTTGGCTCCGGATTGGATCACTGTCATGCCGGACTCGCGCTGTAGTACATCAGTCAACTGCGTATCCTGCCAGAACTCCATCTCCGTCGAGGAAACATAACTGACCGAAGGGGAAACCCGGTCCAGCGACAATGGCGTCCGCGTAGCCACCACAACATAGTCCTGCAGTTTATAAACCGGCTCGGTCGCTACCGTTTCTTCGCTGCCAAAAACAGTCAGCAAAGAGCCTAAAAAAAGAGAAAGTGGGAGAAATGAGCGTACGTTAGATAGCATGGCTTATATATCCAGCGTACAACTGTACGTTCGTCAATTATATAATACTTGCGAATCAATCTCATTAAACAGACCCTGAACTTTCATTGTTTTGCCAATCACTATCGAAAAAACTTTGCCTGCACGCCCAGAGCCTACCAATAATACAAATATGTCTTACGAATTAACCGGTACTGTAAAAGAAATCTTTCCTGAACAAACCTTCGCCAGCGGATTCAATAAACGTGAATTCGTGATCAATGACGGCGCAGAAAAATTTCCCCAGGATATCAAATTTGAATGCCTCAAAGAACGCGTTGAACTCGTCGGTAAACTGAAACAAGGCGATCAGGTAAAAGTCTCGTTCGACATCAACGGACGCGAGTGGAACGGAAAATACTTTGTTAATCTCGTGGCTTGGAAAGTCGAGGCCGAGAGTGGCGCAGCACCCACCAGTGACGATCAGCCACCACCCTTCGATCCGGGTGATGAAGTGCTCGACGAAGAAGTCCCTTTTTAAGGCCGCTTTGTTAAACCGCTGCGCCGTATGCGTAGCAATTACTCGGGCAGACCAAAAGTTGTCATGAGCTGCTTACTTTGGGTAAATTCCACGTTATAACCGGATGAATTTTTCGCGGCAAGGACTCGTCTCGGATTCTGCTCCCAAGAAGAATTGGAAGCCTTGCTCAGGATAATCTGGCCTTCCCGGTCACGCAGAATCAGGAGGTAACCACAGTATCCGTACCCGCCTTTATCCAGATGGTAACTGGATTGAAAGCTCTGGCCCTCCCAGATTGACTTCTGCCGAGACAGCACATCCATGACAAAATCCTGACTCTGGAGAATAATGTAGGTATCATTATCGTTCATCCCATTGCCCAGAATAACCAGCGTGCCGCGGACTGCTCGATAGTCGGTTTCCTTTTCCTCGCTCTGAATCACCACTTGCGGCCGGTAGGGCACGAACCGTATCCGGTCATCGTTTTTGTCGACGATTTCCTCTTCACGGCCCGCCAAGACATAGAGCCGAAGCTTGGATTCTGCAGTGATATCCGGCGTCGCCGCTATTGCCTTTTGTTCCTCCAACCATTGGTCTACATAAAGTCGATCCGCTTCGGAGAAACGCGATAGAGGCACATCTTTGAAAACCATTCCGTCGGTTCGACGGATGGTCACCTTCTCTTTCGTCGCTTCCACCAGTTCGGCTTCAATCGTGACACCATCACTACTCGAAAAAGACCGATACTCTGCCTTCAAACTGGGAATAAGGGCCAACATCCATGCGATGCATGTAATGCGGAAAGAATAGGGTAGTAAGGATAGCATTAATTTGCATTCTAGGTTCAGCTAGGTAGAAATCAACCTCTTTTCAAACTGACTTCCACCATAATGTCCTGCGCTATCGCCTCTAATTTCTGACGAAGTGCATCCAGATTTACATCCGGCCCGCAAACCAGTACCGCCCGTGCCTCAAAAAGCATGCCGCCGGAATCACGCCCCATAAACGTCCGCGTAGACAGCTTCTCCACGTTCACCCCGACTGTCGCCAAGGCATGAAAGACATCCCGCACAATGCCGGGATGATCGCTCCCCAGCAACTCCAGCTCGATCGCACCGCTCGTCGAGGCGGGTTCCCCCACGGAAACATCACCCACCGCAATCATTACGTCGAGGCCCTCAATACAGCGCAGGGCCACTTCCAGATCCTGTTGGCCTTCACCCGGCACAGAAACCTGCAATAAACCGACAAATCGACCGGCCAAATGGGCCATTCGGCAATGCTCCCAGTTGCCCCCGAATTTTGCCACGACTTCAGCCAGGCGCTCCACCAGTCCGGAGCGATCCGGCCCGCTGATGGTTAATACCAGTACCGATTGCATAGATCCTTTCAACATTCTCTGTTTCACTTAATCACAACACCGATTCCCTTCCCTGACAAGACTCAATAAAACCTTCACACCGCCGTTCGTTTCCCACAGTTTTCAGCCCATGGATGACTACACACTGCTGGACAGCGGAAATGGGCGCAAGCTCGAGCGATTCGGTGAATACATACTCGACCGACCCTGCGCCCAAGCCGTCTGGGAACCGGAAAAAACAGCCGAGTGGTCGCAAGCCGTCGCTCAATTCTCCCGCAAAGACGGATTACAATGGCGGGGGCGCGACCAGCTCCCCGAAGACTGGCAGGCAACGGTCAACGGTGTCACCATGAAACTGGCTACCACTGACTTTGGCCACCTCGGTATCTTTCCCGAGACCCGCTCCATCTGGGACTGGCTGCGCGAGCACTGCACAAAGGAAACCGCCCAACGCCAGGAGCCCCTCACCTTCCTCAACCTCTTTGCTTACTCCGGAGGCGCCACCCTCGCCGCTGCACAAGGCGGCGCCCATTGCTGCCACGTTGACGCCTCCAAAGGCATGGTCCAATGGGCCCGCGAAAACGCCGCCCTCAACCAACTCGAAGATCATCCCGTCCGCTGGATCGTCGATGATGTTAACAAATTTCTGCAGCGCGAAGAGCGTCGCGGTCGGCGTTACGACGGCATCTTACTCGACC
This sequence comes from Opitutia bacterium UBA7374, assembly GCA_002469895.1. Taxonomy (GTDB): domain Bacteria; phylum Verrucomicrobiota; class Verrucomicrobiia; order Opitutales; family Coraliomargaritaceae; genus UBA7374. The sequence goes on along the minus strand of DKOA01000019.1, from coordinate 11,022 downwards.
CGCCCTCCTTTGGACGCGGCAAAGGCGGCGAGCTCTACAAAATCGAACAGGCCATGATCGAAACTCTGGAGCGGGTAAACGCAGTTCTCAGCAAACAGCCCGCCTTCGTTTATCTGACTAGCCACACCCCCGGATTCACCCCCATCGTACTGCACAACCTTCTGCGCCAACGACTCCCCGCCGGTCGAATCGAACACGGAGAAATGCTCCTCACCGGTCAACCCGACACCGCGCCGGTGCCCAGCGGCACTTGGGCACGCTGGCTGCCCGGAGCCTAGCGCTAGATTTCAAAGTCGTGTTCCTTGGCCGCACCGGCCCCCGTCGGGATATGGATATTGTCCACCATCTCGCGAATCGCCTCCGGCGGACGCGCAGTCACCGCACTGACCATACCGGTCACCGCAAAATTAATCAACATCCCCAGACAACCGATACCCTCCGGCGTGATCCCGAAAAAATACTGATCGCTCGTCCCACCGAGAAACTGGAAGTACACAATATATGCACTGGTAAAAGTGATCCCGGCAATCATGCCAGCGATACCCCCGGCGCGATTGACCCGCGAAGAAAAGATCCCCATCAGCAGGGTCGGAAAGAAGGAAGAGGCCGCCAGGCCAAAGGCGAAGGCCACTGTCTTGGCGATAAAGGCAGAGGGCGGATTGATCCCAAAATAAGCCGCCACCGCCAGCGCCACGAAGGAAGCCACCCGCGCGTACGCCACCTCCTCGCGGTCAGACAGGTCGGGCTTGATGATCTTCTTCATCAAATCGTGCGAGATCGAGGTAGAGAGAACGAGCAGCAGACCCGCCGCCGTGGAAAGCGCCGCCGCAATACAGCCGGCCATCAATAAGGCCGTCACCCACATCGGCAAGCCGGCCATATACGGATTCGCCATGACCATGATGTCGTTGCCAAACCATAGCTCATTCGGATTCGAGTCATCCGCCTTATTCGCCAGCAAACGCTGTCCGTGCACACCGGTAAGCTGCGACTCCGGTGCATCCGATCCGGGGTAGGTCGGCCCCTTCCCCTGAAAGACGCTGTACGTCCCTGCCTCCGATTTCCCCGGTCCAAAATACTGAATGCGCCCATCGCCATTCTTGTCCACCCAGGCCATCTGCCCGGTCTTTTCAAAGTCGGCAAACCAACTCGGCGCCTCCGCATAAGACGTACCATTCAGCTTCTGAATCAAATTAACCCGTGAAAAGGCCCCAATCGTCGGAGCCGTTAAATAAATCACCGCGATAAAGCCGAGCGTCCAACAAGCCGACTTCCGCACCGCCCGCACATCCTTAACCGTAAAAAAACGAACGATGACATGGGGCAGACCGGCTGTGCCACACATCAGGGCCGCCGTGATACAAAACATATTGATCGGTGAAAGCTTACCCGAAGTATATTCGCTGAAGCCCAATTCCGTATTGATTCGGTTTAACTTTTCCAGAAAAGGCACGGCCTCACCACCGGCCGTAAACTGGCCGATCAAACCAAGCTGCGGGATCACATTCCCGGTCAGTGCCATAGCGATAAAAATGGCTGGTATGGTATAAGAAAAGGCCATCACGCAATACTGCGCAACCTGCGTATAAGTAATCCCTTTCATCCCGCCCAAACCGGCGTAGAAAAAGACGATCCCCGCACCAACCAGCACCCCGGCAGGAATCCCGATCCCGAACAATTGCGAAAAGACCACACCGACCCCCCGCATCTGACCCATTATATACGTCATGCAAATAAAGATCGCACAGACCACCGCTACCGCACGGGCCAGCCGCGAGTAATAGCGATCACCGATAAAGTCAGGCACCGTTGCCTTGTTGAACTTCCGCAAATACGGCACCATCAGGACCGTCAGCAGGACGAAGCCACCGGTCCATCCCATGAGAAAACGTGACGCATCGTAGCCGCTGATCGCCACCGCTCCGGCCATCGATATAAAGGTCGCTGCCGACATCCAGTCCGCCGCTGTTGCCATCCCATTGGCAAAAGGCGAGACGCCCCCGCCGGCCGTGTAGTACTCCTTCGTTGATCCCGCGCGTGAACGAAATGCAATCGTGATATAGAGCGCAAAGGATAGACCGATAAAAATAAAATTAAGCAGATTTTGGCTCATCCCGCATCCTCCTCTCCGCCATAGCCATGCTTCTTATCCAAGCGGTTCATCAAAACCGCATAAACGATCAGGAGCAGAACAAAGCAGAGGATCGATCCTTGCTGCGCCATCCAGAAGCCGAAGGGCGCATGCCCCACGCTGGGAAAGTTTGCATCCAGCCAGTCACGGAAGAGGATGCCTGAGCCAAAACTGGCGACAAACCAAAAGGCGAGCAGAAGCAGGGTTAAGCGTAAACAGGAACGACGGTGACTCGGGGGATTCTCACTGGACATAATCGACGGTAGTAGAGGTGGGGCGTAGGGAACTTTTCGTCGAATACGCCCTTCTGGCAAGCCGGAAAGCAGCCCCCTAGTCTATCCGTATTTCGTTTGCCCAAAGCGCCTCGGGATCCTCGCGGCGCCGAATCAGATGCGGTTGCCGATCCCCATCGAGGAGAACTTCGGCTGCCTCCGGATACGAGTTGTAGTGCTTCGTCGACATCGCCGAGCAATACGCACCAACCCCATCGATCAGACACAGATCGCCAATCTCAGTCAGGGGAAGCAGACGCGGAGCCAGCAACTCCGGATCGCCCGGTGCAGGCGTCAGAATATCACCCGATTCACAACAGTGACCCGCCACCACATAGGCGCGCTGACCCGCCCGCGGCTCTTGTTGAACGATCCGAATGGGGTGCTGTGCACCGTACAGAGAAGGACGCAGGATCTCTGTCATCCCCGTATCCAGTTTGATAAATTCGTAGCCCTCCGAGCCGGTCGAAACCCTATCCTGCACTTTCGCCAGTAAGCTGCAGGCATTGGCCAGAAGAAAGGTGCCCGGCTCAATCTCCAATTTGATTTCGCGGCCTGTCTCCGCTGCGAACTCACGAAACTTCTCCGCCACCGGCGCGCCGCAGGCCTGCAGATCCGTGCCCACTTCGTCTTCCATTCTCGCGACTTTATAACCACCCCCCAAATTCAAGGTGTGCACCGACTCAAACTGTCGCACCAAGTCCAAACTCATCCCCGCAATCGTCTGCCAGACTGCCGGATCACTGCCCGAGCCAATATGCGTATGAATGCGCACCACCTTCAGCCCGAATCGATCCACCATTTCCTTCACCTGATCGATCCACGCATGCCAGATACCAAAGCTCGAGGAAGGCCCCCCCACATTGGTTCGGTTATTGCCCCCGGACCCCGCACCCGGATTAAAACGCAAGCCGATCTCGCCGCCCGGAAAAGCCGCCCCAAATCGTTCCAACTGATGCAAGGAACAGGCATTGATCGCCACACCCTGGCGATGCAGCTGATCAAAATCTTCGGGTAACTCCTGACTGCTCAGGCTGATTGCCCCAGCGGGAAAGCCCGCTGCCATGGCCCGCCGCGCCTCATGACCGGAACTCGCATCAATCTGCAACCCGGCTGCACAAAACTGCTTCAGAATCGCTCTATTCGGAGCCGCCTTCATCGCATAGCGAACCGTCAATCCATAAGCATTGGGAAAATCCAGGGCCGCTTGGGCATTCGCCTCCAGCGTCTCGCTATCATAGACATAGACTGGCGTGCCGAAAGACGCCGCAATCGATCCTGCGGTGGCTCCATCGAGAAAACTGTTCGGGGGACTGGTCGACATGATAGAGCAAAGAAAACCGCTCTCGGGGCACTGGCAAGCGCCATGTCAGAAATGAATCCTCAGTCCGGGAGCAGTCGCGGGGCTTCTTCCGGCAGACCCTCCGGCAGATCAATGCGTATGCGCTCCCGCTGACGATGGTAATAAAGATCACAAAAACCTTTCTCGCGGAGCAGCGGCAGCACCGTCTCGAAGTGTTGCCCCACCGAGAGCGGGTGATGCGAATCCGAGCCCATCGTCAGCTTGACCCCGGCCTCGGCCGCCCAGTCCATAATCAACGGATCCGGATGCACCTCGAAGTCGCCCTTGTTCAGCCCACTCGTATTCACCTCCATACAAACATCCGATTCAACCAGTGTCTGCAAAAACTCCCGGATGACCGCTTCATGGGCCTCCGGCTCGAATTGATTGACCACCCCGTAAGTGCGGATCACATCCGGATGCGACATGCTATCATAGCGGCCGGACTGCACGCCATCGATCAGGTGGCGAAAATAACAATCTATCTTCCCCTGATCTTCCTTCACTTTATTTTCCTTCAGCCAACTCACATAGCTCAAACAATGGGCATGCAGGGAACCGAGCACAAAGTCCCACGGGTGCCGCGCCAGTACCGCATCCATATGCTCCATATGCCCCAGATCCGGAAACACCTCCGCCTCAATCCCGCACAAGACCTCGACCCCGAATGCCTCCGCCTTCTTTGTCGTGTCCGCTATCAGCGCAATATACCGATCCAAATCAGACAACGGCATGCGGATACCTTCCTGCCCAAAAGCCGACCACTCCATCGGAATGTGGCAAGTGAAAGTGATCAAATCGATCTTCCGATCCAGCGCAGCCAGAGCATACTCCAGGGGCGCCCCCACCGCATGACCGCATAGCGGCGTGTGCATGTGGCAATCTACCCGCATGACTTACGGAGCCAGTCGCACGGGTTTCCACGCGCCGGCAGCATCCTGTTCAAAACGAAAACGGTCATGCAGCCGATTCGGACGACCCTGCCAGAATTCAAATACCTCTGGTACCAGACGATACCCGCCCCAGTTGTCCGGCAATGGAACCTCGTCCTCGCCAAACCGGCGCTCCATCGCCTCCAGTCGGTCTTCCAGTACTTTGCGCGATTCGATCACCTGACTCTGCGGCGAGGTCCATGCTCCCAAACGGCTGCCCAGTGGACGCGATAAAAAATACTCCAGAGACTCCTCCTGAGAGATCCGTTCGACCGAACCGACCACATTGATTTGCCGCTGCAGTGGCAACCAGAGGAAATTCGCCCCCGCCTTCGGATTCGCCTCCAGCTCCCCCGCTTTGCGACTCTCGTAGTTGGTATAAAAGACCAGACCCTTTTCTGAAAATCCCTTGAGCAAAACAATCCGGGTCGAAGGCTGCCCCCCTGCCGTAGCCGTCGCCAGGCACATTGCATTCGGCTCCTCCAGTTGAGCCGACTCGGCCTCACGAAACCACTTTTCAAACTGTGCAAAGGGCGACGCCAGCAGATCCGACTCGCTGAAACGACCCTTCGTATAACTTTGCCTCAATTCAGAAAGATCCATCCTACATGCCCCCCGTTTGCCACTATTGCTCAGCCAGCCAGCGCTCTGCCTCGATCGCCGCCTGGCAACCCATACCAGCCGCAGTAATCGCCTGACGGTAGACATGGTCGACACAGTCTCCCGCGGCAAACAATCCCTCCAGACCGGTTTTCACCTGACTGCCCGTTTCGGGTACGATGTATCCATCCCCATCACGCTCCAATAGGCCCTCGACAAAATCTGTATTCGGTATGTGCCCGATGGCAATAAAGGCACCCTTGCAGGGAATCTCCCGCTCCGCGCCACTCACCGCATCCTTTACCCGCATTCCCCGAACAAAGCCCTTCTCGTCCGCCATAACCGCCTGCGGCAATGTGTTCCAGGCCATCTCGATCTTCTCGTGCGTGGTCGCCCGCTCCGCCATAATCTGCGAAGCGCGCAGCGAATCCCGGCGGTGTATCAAAGTCACCTTCGAGCAAAAACGAGTCAAAAATAACGCCTCTTCACAGGCCGAGTCTCCCCCGCCGACAACCACCACATCCATGTCGCGGTAAAAAGCTCCATCGCAAGTCGCACAAGTGGTCACGCCCTTGCCCCCGAACATTTCCTCCTCCCCCGGTATCCCGAGCAAGCGCGGACGCGCTCCCGTTGCCACGATCACAACCTTTGCCTCATAGCTCTGCTCTCCACAGACCAGACGCTTGACCCCGTCCGCCATCTCGATCCGGTCCACCTTGGCATGCGCATAACGCGCCCCGAAACGGGCCGCCTGCTTGCGCAGATTGTCCATCATGGCAAACCCGTCGATCCCCTCCGGGAAACCCGGAAAATTTTCCACCTCCGAGGTAGTCGTCAATTGACCTCCCGGTTGCGTGCCCTCCAGAACGAGCGGATTCAATTGGGCACGGCCCGTGTAAATGGCTGCGGTCAATCCGGCGCAACCGGTTCCAAGTATGATAACGTCTTCCATTGATTCAAAAGCATCGGCCACAAACTGCGACCGATGCAAGAAGATGATCGCCCCCGCGTCAGGCTCAAGCACTTTCCTCTTTTCACTCACATTCCTTTCCCGCAACCTAACAGACGAACCGATGACCCATCGAAAAACGCATTCCAAATCCTCCATTCCACTCACTCACGATCGCCTC
>DKOA01000019.1:444-4239 GCA_002469895.1 Opitutia bacterium UBA7374 | reverse complement strand
TTATCCACTTTCATCCGCGCCCATCCGTGGCTAAAAACGATGCCGAATCACATGGAACTCATCGACAGTCATTGCCACCTCCTCGGCTACCAGGAAGACGGTAGCCTCCCCGACATCCTCGAGCGGGCCGAAGCGGCCAGTGTCCATCAATTGATTACTGTTGGCACCTCCCCGAAAGACTGGGTGCCCTACCGCGAAATGTCTGCCGCCCACCCCGGCCGCATTCATTACACCGTCGGGCTCCATCCCTGCTATGTCGATGCCGAGTGGGCCGTTGCGGTCAGCCAGATCAGCCCCTTCTTCATGCCCCCCCATGCCCCCGTCGCCCTCGGCGAGATCGGGCTCGACTATTTTCACCTGCCGAAAGACCCGGTCGAAGCCGGGCAAGTCATCCTCCAGCAGGAAGCCGCCTTTACCCAGCAACTCTCCCTCGCCCGGGAACTCGATCTTCCCGTCATCATCCATAGCCGCGATGCCTTTGCAGACACCTTCCGTCTGATCGACCAATCCGGCATCGACTGGCACAACGTTGTCTTTCACTGCTTCAGCTACGGCCCCGAAGAAATCCTCCGCATCGACCAGCGCGGAGGCCGCGCCTCCTTCACCGGCATCCTCACCTATAAAAGTGCCGAGCCCGTGCGGGAAGCGCTCCGCACCCAGGGCATTGACCGCCTCATGCTCGAGACCGACTGCCCCTACCTCGCACCCGATCCCCACCGAGGCAAACCCAACGAACCCGCCTACCTCGCCGACATCGCCCAACGCGCGGCCGACTGCCTCGCCCTCCCCCTCGATAAACTAGCCGCTCAAACCACCGAAAACACCCGTGCCTTTTACCGGCTCGATTGATCCCCCATGCGCTGGCTCTTCCGTACTCTCTGGCTCCTCCTCGTCGTTGGCCTTCTCGCCCTCGCCGCACTCCCCTATGCTCCCGCCCTGATACAAACCTATCAGGACTTCGTCCGCGCCTGGGAGATTGTTCGCCAAAGCCCCACCGAAGAAGAAATGCCGGCACCCCCCGATGCACGGCCCGCCCTGGTCCTTCCATCGATTGCAGAAAACAACCCGACGCCGGTCACAGACATTCCGGAGAAAACACCGACAGACCCCTTCATCGCTGAAGCCCGGGTCCGCGCCGCGACCGATCCCGAAGCCGCCATGCAGTGGCTCCTCGCCGAAGCCCCGCCGGGTGATCGCCTCCGGGGCATGCTCGAAGTCGTCGCCGTCTGGGCCGCCGAAGACTCCCAGTCTGCCCTCCTTTGGGTCGAGGAAAACGCCGGTGGCATTGCCCGTGGCGAAACCCTCCACCACGGCATCTCCCTTTGGAGCCGACAAGACCCGCTGGCTGCCGCCGATTGGATCGAAGGCATGGCCAACGATCAAAGCAAAGCCACTGCCGTCGATGCCCTCCTTCGCAACTGGTCCCTGACCCAACCCGAAGCCGCCGCCGATTGGGTCAACCGGATGACCCCCGGCCCGATCCGCCGCGAAGCCGCCGCCACTCTCGTCAATGCCCGCCTCCTCGATGACCCCGTCCGTGCAGCCGAGTGGGCCTTCAGCGAAGCCGTCGAGCAAAACCACCCCGAGCTCCTCAGTCAGGGCATCGCCCAATGGGTACAGATCGATCCCGCCGCCGCCGAAAACTACCTCCGCCAAATCGATGCCGCCCAGACCATGCCCGATGCCCTGCAGAGCTATCTCCAGTCATTCGCCCGAAAGGACCCCGCCGAGGCCGCCGAATGGCTGCAAAACCTCGACCCCGCCGGCGACCCCCTCTACCAGAACGAGCTCCATACCACCCTCCTCCGGGAATGGAGCCAAAGCGACTCCATCGCCGCCTCCGCCTGGCTCGGACAAGCCACCCCCGGCCCGGCACGCGATGCCGCCATTATCGGATTTGCCAGCAGCATGATCGACTATGAGCCCGCCGCCGTTGCCGAGTGGACCCGCGTCATTTCCGACCCCACCACCCGGACCAACTGGCTCACCCGGACCCTTCAAACCTGGGCCCGCAGCGACCCCCTCACAGTCAATGAATGGCTCCTCACCAGCGAAATCGACCCCGCCCTCCGCGAACAAATCAACCGCGAAATCAAACAGCCCTAATGGACTGCACGATCCTCACCAAAATAAACCTGCCCATACGCCCCCTCCTTTCCTTATTCCCACCTCCCCACGGCATCCTCTCTCATCCGCGCTCATCCGTGGCTAAACTACCTCACACCCACTTCGCCGCATGATTCTGCCATCCATTATTCTGCTCATAATCCACTCCTTTCTCCTCTCTGCGCCTTAGCGTCTCTGCCTGCGTTTCCCCATACACCCTCATCCGCGCTCAGCCGTGGCTACCTTGATCACGGAGCCTTTGCCTCCGCCTTAGACCCGTTCTGAATACCCGTTCCATCTATTGAGCTTGCAACTCAGCCTAAAAAATGTGCCCTAGTGCGCTTGCCGAGTGCGTCGCACTCACCTGGTACGGTCTGTAATCGATGAGCGATTGTCTTGGGAACCTGCATGAGACATCATCGATAACGCGGCATCCGTTACGACCTTCATTACCGCCGGTGCCAATTAGATTATGAGCGAATGTACCTTCGAACAGCTCCCGCTGTCCGCACCAATCCAACGGGCACTCAAGGAAAAGGGATATACCCGTCCTTCACCAATTCAAGAAAAGGCGATACCTGTCTTGCTGGAGCGTCGCGACTTGCTCGCCTGCGCTCAGACCGGCACAGGTAAGACGGCTGCCTTTGCCCTGCCACTGCTCCACCACATCTCGGAGAATCCCCGTAGGACATTTCGTCGAGGTGTGCGACATCTCGTCCTTACGCCTACCCGGGAGCTTGCCGGTCAAGTTGCGGAAAATTTCAAGATTTACGGCAAGCATGTGCAGTTCCGCACGGGTATGGTTTATGGCGGTGTTTCTGAAAAACCGCAAATCAAGCAGCTATTCCAGGGTCTGGATGTACTTGTGGCCTGTCCCGGTCGCCTGATTGACCTAATGGATCAAGGGCATGTGGATCTTTCCCAAACAGAGACCTTTATCCTCGATGAGGCGGACCGCATGTTGGACATGGGCTTCATCCGCGACATCCGTAAAATCGAAAGCAAACTGCCGAAAGAACGTCACACATTGCTTTTCTCCGCAACGATGGCTGCGGAGATCACCAAGCTCGGTCAAGCCATGCTTTTCCGTCCGCAAGAGATTCGCATTGCTCCGCAAGGTACCACTGCAGAAAAAGTAGACCAGTCAGTCTGCTTCATCAACAAGAGCGGCAAGCAGAAGCTCGTCTTGAAGTTGTTGCAGCGTCGTTATGATGAAAACCCCGGAGAGTTGAGCTTGATCTTCACCCGCACCAAGCACGGAGCGAAAAATCTTGCCAAAAAAATGTGCGCCGACGGCCTCCGGGCAGATTCAATCCACGGCAACAAGTCGCAGGCCGCCCGCGAAAAGACATTAGACCGCTATCGCCGAGGAGAAATCGACATCCTCGTGGCCACCGATGTGGCGGCGCGAGGCATCGATGTGAAAAACATTACTCTGGTGGTTAATTACGACCTGCCGATGGAGTCCGACGCCTACGTCCACAGAATCGGTCGCACCGCGCGCGCAGGAGCGAGTGGCCATGCCGTGAGCTTTTGTTCCAAGGAAGAAGTCGCCCTGCTGCGTCAAGTGGAACGTTTGATCAAGAAGTCCGTGCCGGTTGATTCCAGTCATCACTATCACGATGCCGAGGCCCATGAACTGCATCTCAGCAACGTCCCCGTAAAGAAACCGCCCCAAGGTGGCGGTGG
>DKOA01000019.1:0-121 GCA_002469895.1 Opitutia bacterium UBA7374 | reverse complement strand
GGTGGCGGTGGTGGCGGTGGCGGTCAGCGCTCCGGCAATCGCCCGAACCAGAGACAAGGACAGGCCAACCGTAAGCCGAAGAATCGTCACCGGAACACAAGCCCATCATCATCCGGCCAGC
>DKOA01000021.1 GCA_002469895.1 Opitutia bacterium UBA7374 | reverse complement strand
CCTCCCGCCGCGCCCCCTGCTGCTGCGCCCCCCGCTGCAGCACCACCTCCGGCTGCACCCCCCAAGGCACCTATTTCGGGGTCCTCCGCAACGCCTCCCGGCGCTGCGCTTCCGCCCCGCTCGCCGTTGCCTCCGGTCCCGCCGGCACGGCCTTCCGCGGATACGGCTTCTTCGGAGGGTATGGATTCGGCTGCTTCTGTGGATACGGATGCCGTCGCAGAAAAGAGGATCGTACACCTGAAGCCCCCAATCATCGTACGCGATTTTGCCGGCGAGATTGGGCTAAAGCCATTTAAGCTTATTTCAGAACTCATGGAGATGGGGATCTTTGCCTCCATGAATCAAACGATCGAGGAATCAACCGCACTTACATTGGCCGAACGCCATGGTTGCCAGCTGGAGATTCATCACCGAGGCGAAGAGCAACAGGCCGCCAAGAAAGCGGTGGAGAAGGTCGATACGGACGATCCCAAGTTCCTCAAGCCGCGACCTCCGGTTGTCTGTATTTTAGGGCATGTTGACCATGGTAAGACGACTTTGCTCGACACCATCCGCAAAGCGAATGTGACCGCTGGAGAGGCAGGTGGGATCACTCAACATATCGGTGCCTATCAAATACAGCATAACGGACAAAGTATTACTTTTATCGACACACCGGGACATGCGGCGTTCTCGATGATGCGGGCACGGGGTGCCAACGTGACGGATATCGCGGTTCTGGTGATCGCGGCGGACGATGCTTTTAAGCCGCAGACAGACGAAGCCATGAAATTTGCGCAACAGGCAAACAATTCGATTGTCGTGGCGATCAACAAGATGGACGCAAAGGGCGCGAATGTAGATCGGGTCAAGCAGCAGATGCTGGAAAAAGGGATCGCTCCGGAGGATTTGGGCGGCGAGACTGTGACAGTAGAAGTCTCCGCTTTGAATGGGACAAATATCGAGGATCTGCTCGATATGATTCTCCTACAGGCGGAAGTTTTGGAGCTGAAGGCGAATCCCGATTGTCCGGCCTCTGGTATCATCATAGAGTCTCAGATCGAGCAAGGCCGTGGGCCGACTGCATCGGTCATTGTTGACAAGGGGACTTTGAAAAAGGGCGATGCTCTCCTTTGTGGGGATGTCTATTGCCGAGTGAAGTCCATACTCGATGATAAAGGTCAGATTCTCAAGTCGGCTCCACCATCGACTCCGGTCAAGGTGCTCGGTTGGTCTTCGGTGCCTGCTTCGGGTGATCGCTTTTCTACTGAAAAGAATGAAAAGGCAGCTCGCCGAGTGGCCGAAGAGATCGCCTATGAGCGCAAGAAGGAAGCCAATACCAAGGAAACGGATGATGGCGACAATTCAGAGGGCGGACCAACGGTGGACGATTTATTTGCTGCGATAGAAAGCAAGCAGAAGAAGTGCCTGCGTGTGATTGTGAAATCAGATGTGCATGGTTCCGCGGAGGCCCTAGCTAACGCATTGAGCGAGATTGAAAGTGATAAAGTAGATCTGGATATCATCCACGTCGGCGTAGGCAATATCACAAAAAATGATGTCACTCTGGCCAGCGCAGGGGGTTGCTGCATAGTCGGATTTAACGTGCGCCTTGACAACGGGGTGCAGAGTATAGCCAAGCATCATGACATTCGCATTATTCAACACGAAATAATCTATGAGTTACTCGATCAGGTGGAGGAAGAGATGGTCGGCTTACTCGATGCGGAATTGATAGAAAAGAAGCTGGGTGCCGCCGAAATTCGTCAGGTATTTCCTACTGGAAAAGGTCGTTTCGTGGCGGGATGTATGGTCACAGAAGGTACCATTAATCGCTCCCGGGTGGCGCGTCTTATCCGTGATGGCGAAATCCTGCAGGAGAGTTCCATTGATACGCTTCGCCGCTTCAAAGATGACGTCAAGGAAGTGCGAGCCGGTTATGAGTGCGGTATTAATGTCGAAGGCTATAACGATTATAAAGAGGGAGATATTATCGAGTGCTTCGCGGTGGAGGAAGTCCGACCTTCTCTCCGTTAATGGTTTAACCGGCAGGGATTTGATGCAGCCATGTCCAAGCGAATGAAACGAGTGAATGAACTGCTTCGCCGGGAATTAAGCGAGCAGTTGCGACAACGCTACCGTGACACGGCAGCGGCGGTGACGATCTGTGAGGTGGATACGAGCCCGGATTTACGCAACGCCAGTATTTATTATTCTGTACTGGGTGACGCATCCGCTCTCCATCATGCCGCTCAACTGTTTCGTGAAATCAGTAAAGATTTGCGTCGGCAAGTGGCTCGCAGAGTGACCCTAAAATATTTTCCGGCATTTGAATTTATTCACGATCCTTCGATGGAGAGGGGTTCGCACATTGTGGATCTTCTCGATTCTATGGAGGCCACAGAAGACTCATAATTAAATGGATACAAAAAAATTTTTTCCTGAGCAGAGTGATCGCTTTGCTCGCGTATTGGGTAGCTTGAAGGAAGCTAAAGTTGCGGTGATTGGTCATTTCCGACCGGACGGGGATTGTATCGGTTCGATTGTCGCGGTGACACGCTTGTTGCGTGGTTTGGGGATCGATGCCATTGGGCTAAACCGGGATCCGGTGCCGGCAAACCTGCAGGCTTTCGTGGGCGACACGCCTTTTCAGCTGGCAGATGATTTCACTCCGGATGGTCATGTTGCATTGACTGTGGACTGTGCGGACTACAAGCGGGTGGGGGAGCGATTGGCCGCGTTTTTCCCAGAGGTAGCGGTTAATATTGATCATCATATTTCTAATAAAGAGTACGGCAAAGAGAACTTCGTGATCGCGGAATCCTCTGCCACTGCAGAGGTGCTGGCCGGATTTATTTTGGATAACGGCTATACCATTGATGCGACCACCGCGCAGGCTCTCTATGTTGGGATTGCCACTGATACCGGTCAGTTCCGCTTCCCTTCAACGACTCCGGCTACCTTTGAGATGGCCCGGCAGCTTTGTCAGTTCGGTGCGCATCCCGCTGCTGCGGCCTTTGAGCTCTACGAGAATGAGAGCTTTGCCAAGATTCGACTCCTCCAGCATTTTCTGTCCTCTCTCGAGTTGTGTTTTGAGGGTCGGGTTTGCATCGGAACGATTGGCAATGGTGTGTATGACCAGTGTGGGGCCACAATGGATGACTCGGAGGGTCTGGTCGATTATGCCCGCTCAATTCAAGGTGTGGATATCGGGGTACTGCTGGAGAATCGAGGTGGTGCCCTCAAGGGTAGCCTTCGCTCAAAGGAGCCACGCTTCCGGGTGGATCAACTGGCCAAACAGTTTAATGGTGGCGGTCATGCCTGTGCGGCCGGTCTAAATGTAGAGGATAGTTCGATTGAGGTATTTCTGCCAATCCTGAAGGAGGCAATTGGCAAGCAACTGGAATCGCTGGAGGCGGAAGCCTGCGACGGCGCAACATCCGAATGAACGAAGAAGCGGAAGGTATCCTGCTGGTCGATAAACCCGGCGGCATTACATCACACGATGTCGTGGATCGTGTGCGGCGGTTATTTCGAATGAAACGGGTGGGCCATGCGGGTACGTTAGATCCCATGGCGACCGGCTTGATGCTAATTCTGGTAGGTAAAGCGACAAAGGTTTCGCAGTACCTGATGAGTATGGACAAGGAATACACTGGTACGATGAAACTGGGCGAAGAGACGGATTCCCAGGATGCGGATGGGGAAGTGCTCGTGACCAAGGATGTACCGGAACTTTCGGAAGAGGCGATCCAGTTGGCGATGAAGGAATTTCTCGGTGACCAGTACCAGACGCCGCCGATGTTTTCGGCGAAGAAGGTGAACGGGCAGCCGCTCTACAAATTAGCTCGGAAGGGGAAGACGGTACCGCGTGAGCCGCGGGTGATTCGCGTCTCTCGCTTTGAGTTGACCGCTTCGGAGCTTCCAGAGGTATCCTTTCTGGTAGCCTGTAGTAAGGGTGCCTATGTGCGTACGCTGGCGCATGACCTTGGGCAAAATTTTGGTTGTGGAGCGCATTTGAACGTGTTGCGTCGAACCGGCGTGGGGCAGTTTGGTATCGATAAAGCAGATACACTGGACATTTTAAAGGAGCTTTCGCCGACCGCGCTCCGTCGTAAATTGGTTCCTGTTCTGCAGGCGGTACCGAGTCACGCACTCTAAAAGTAATGAAACTTCCCGCCACGGTGGACCGATTCGAGGAAGTCAGCCAGTTGGCCGGCCCGCTCCACTTAGCCATCGGTATGTTTGATGGAGTGCACTTGGGGCATATGGCGGTGATTGAGTCGGCAGTCTTCTCTGCTGCCCGAACGGGCGGTGTGAGCGCAGTGCTAACTTTTGACCCGCATCCCAGCCAGGTATTCCGGCCGGAGAATCCCACCCGATTGCTTCTGCCGATTCGCCGAAAGTGTGGCCGCTTGCATGCGGCGGGTGTTGATCTGGTTATTCGTAAGAATTTTGACCGTGCCTATGCATCGTTGGAAGCGGCTGATTTTGCCGCTCGGTTGAAGGCGCACTTGCCATTATTGCAGGCGGTTTATGTCGGGGAGAATTTCCGTTTTGGTCGAGCCCGAGCGGGGGATGTATCTCTACTCTTGGAGACGGGGCGAGCGGCCGGCTTGGACGTGATCAGTGTGCCCCGCCTCCGTTTAAACGGGCTGCCCATCAGCAGCACGCGGATCCGGGAGGAATTGCAGTTGGGTGCGATTGATCGGGTCAACGAGTTATTGGGCTACAATTATATGGCAGAAGGAACTGTAGCGGAAGGTGCCGCTCTGGGGCGTACTATTGGGTTTCCTACAATGAACCTTCCCTGGCAGCCGGATTGTTTGCCCTGCTTTGGGGTCTACTCTGTTCGCTACCGTCAGGCGGGGCAGCCGGATTGGATTCCGGCTATAGCCAATTATGGTTTGCGGCCTACGGTAACTGCAGGCGAACCGCCTCTTTTGGAAGTACACGCACTGGAAGGGGATGGAGTAGAACCGGGCAAAGACATTGAGGTGGAGTGGCTGCACTTCCTGCGTGCGGAGCGCAAGTTCAACTCGATAGAGGCTCTGCGGGAGCAGATTACTGCTGATGTGGAGGTGGCTCAGAGACTTTTGCGCGATGGCTGAACGGGTGATTGAATACCGAGTGCCGGAAGGCGAAGCCGGTGTGCGGGCGGACAAGTTATTTGCGGCTGCTTTTGCGGACGTTAGTCGCGCCCGCTTGCAGGAGGCATTTGATGCGGGCCGAGTGAGTTGTGATGGCGTCGTGATCAATCGCCGATGGAAGGTCGTGGTCGGCGGGTTGCTGCGGGCAGCGCTGGAGGAACCCGAGGTGCTTGCCGGGCCTAGTGCAGTAGCGCTCCCGCTGGAGATAGTCTACGAAGACGAGTCGATTGTGGTCGTGAATAAGTCGTCCGGCATGGTCACGCATCCCGGCAGTGGTACCGAGGCAAACACTTTGGTGCATGCTCTATTACATCATTGTGCAGGTCGCTTGAGCACGGTGGGGGCGCCGGACCGACCAGGGATTGTGCATCGTTTGGATAAGGAAACAAGCGGCCTAATCGTGGTGGCCAAGACAGACCTGGCACATCACCGATTGGTCCAGGCTTTTAGTGAGCGGGCGACGGACAAGCGCTATCTGGCGTTGGTGCTTGGGGTGCCGGAGCGTTCGTCCGGATCGATTCGCGAACCGATTGGGCGACATCCGGTGTATCGTACGCGAATGGCTGTTCACCCCAAGGGGAAGGAAGCTCATACCGACTGGAAAGTGCGGGAACGTTTTGGGCCTAGGGTGGCACTTGTGGAATGCCGTATCCATACCGGACGAACGCATCAGATACGGGTGCATATGAGTCATCTCAAGTACCCGCTGCTGGGCGATCCGACGTATGGGTTTAAGGCAAGCCGACTCGAGGGTATCGAAGTGCCCCGGGTTATGCTGCATGCCACAGAACTGGAAATACCGCATCCGGTGACGGGTAAGCGCGTGTCTTTTACGGTCGAACCACCGGCGGATTTTGAGCGGGTGCAGAAGGGCATGTCACAGCTGAGTTAGTCGCGTAACAAGCTGGTTAAAACCGCTGAGATCGCACACTGTACAAAGCCACACAAGACATATATTAGTTTCCCGGAAAACTACTGCGAAATAATACGAAGACAGCAGCAGAAGACATATTCCTCGTTTAATTCGTAGTGCAGGGGTACTCAACTTGTTATATGGTGGTCGCTGACTGTCATCCAGTATTTCTGTGAGGTATCTACTTCAGGAGTCTTTTTATGAAGGTACAGTATAATTGGTAAGCTAATACAAAAATAAAAAAGATATAATTTTTCTTGTAATACATATTTGGAAAGTTATGGGTTACAAAACTTGAGTTATGGGTTACAAAACTTTTAATAGATTTAATTGCTAAACCTGCTAAAATAATCAGCAAATTGCACAAATACTATACTAACATGAAACTAAAATCATCGCACGCGATTTTATTGTCGCTTATATTCAGTTACTTCTCGCTGTCGGCCGCTCCGATAGCAGATGATTTTTCACCTGCAGGACCAGGGATTGGCAGTTTAAGTGGAACTACTGAAGTCAATGAAGACCTCGATGGTGATGGCAACCTAGACGTCGCCGAGGATGTT
>DKOA01000027.1 GCA_002469895.1 Opitutia bacterium UBA7374 | reverse complement strand
CGCATGGGCTGCCCCCCGACTTCACAGATAACCGGATCCGTGCGTCCCATCGACAAGTCAAAACACTTGGCAAACGCCTCTAGACAACGCAAAGCGATCGAACCTAAAGGACAGATCCTCTCTTTCCCGCCCTTACCCAAGACGCGGGCGGTGCACTGCGGCAGGTCCAGATCACCGTACGTCAGTGCGCATAACTCACTGACCCGCAAACCGCCCCCATACAAGAATTCCAAAACCAGGCTATCCCTAAGGGCTTCAAACTGCCCGAGCTCACCCGCCTTGTACAAATTACCCGGTGCCTCCAACAAGCGAAGCATCTGCTCCTGACTCATAAATTTAGGCAGCGCCTTTTCCAACTTGGGCAAACTAATTCCTGTAAAGGGACAGGTATCCGCAATACCCTCCCGACGAAGATATCGATAAAATGACCGTAGGCCGGAAACATGATTATGTACCGTGCGCCGACTAACTCGACGACCCTGCTCAATTACGTAAGCCCGTGCCTGCTCTAGTCGAACACCGGAAAATTCTCCATTCCAATTACCATTAAGCGATAACCAGAGAGCAAACGAGCACACCGCCTGGCGATAGTTCCTCACCGTATTTGGGGAGAACCGGCGCTCCAACGCAAGATGCGCAGAAAAGCGCTCTAATTCAGGATAAACCGTCTGTTCCTCGGAAGACATCAGAGTAATCGATCTATAGAGCCGCCGATCCGAGCCTGTGCGCTACACCCGATCGCGGATCAATCGCCCAGACTGAAGCGCTCGATGAGTTCTTCAGCCAAATAGCGGTAGGCATTCGCACCCTTGCTTGTGCTATCGTATTCAAAAATGGACTGCCCGAAACTGGGCGCCTCGCTCAATCGAATGGAGCGCGGTATCATGCTGCGAAACACCATATCATCGAAGTGATTACGCACTTCTCCGACAACCTGATGAGAGAGATTATTGCGCGGGTCAAACATCGTCATGAGGATACCGCCCAGCTGGAGTTTGCCGTTTACCCCGGCGGAGCGCAGCTTCTCCAGAACCTTTAATATTTGCCCCAAGCCCTCCATCGCAAGATACTCACATTGCAGCGCAATCAATAAATAATCCGCTGCTGCCAGACTGTTCATCGAGAGCATACCCAAAGCAGGCGGACAGTCCAAAATGATTGCGTCAAACTCACCTGACTCACGTACCGGAGCCAAGACTTCCCGAAGCTGGCCCAGATAATTCTCCTGCTGAACCAATTCAATCTCTATCGCAGCCATGTCCACTTCTGAAGTGATCATGAACAAACCATTTTGCGCACCAACCGGCTGCACCTTTTCTAATGCCGTGCCTTCCCCGCAGAGCGGCCCATAAAGACTCCCACCCTCTGTTTTTTCCAGCCCCAGTCCACTGGTTGCATTGGCCTGCGGATCCAGATCGATTAACAAGGTGCGCACCTTCTTTTCCGCAAGGGCAAAGCTTACATTGATTGCGGTCGTCGTCTTTCCGACACCGCCCTTCTGGTTTGCAATGGTAAAAACCGTAGCCGACATACCCCAAAGTTATCCTCAGTACCGCAGCGGTCGAGCAGAAATATGGGTTCTTACGATGCCTCTTTGCGGAGAAGCTCCCGGAAGCGACTTGCGGCCTCCGGGTAAACCGCTCCGCAGTCGTTCGGCACCCGTTCACTACCCGGCAGCGAAGAACAGAAATGTGACTCCAATTCCTCGATACTACGGCTCAGACAAACACTGGCTGCCCGCATGGCCGCTCCCAAAGCGACGGAACTCGTCACAGAAAGACGCTCGACTCGGGCTTGAAAAATATCTGCCGCAACCTGAGCAATCGCATCATTGGCGGAGGCGCCGCCGGTCAAGTATACCGTCTCCGGCTCCAGTTGCATCCATTCGGTGGACAATTTCATATTCAGAAACTGCCCCTCGACACAGGCACGAACCGCTGCAGCGCCATCCTCCCAATTTAGAAATGCCGTGCGGCCCGCTAAAATAGGAGCATGGATCTCCATACGCGGGCTTATCTCCGGACGAAAGAAAGGCACCATAAGATCCCCCTCGTTACCCGGTATTGTTTTGTCCAGAGCTTCGGTAAATGCATCCCAGCTGTAGCCGAAGCGATCTTTTACCGCCTCTCTAGCAAGAGAGCCATTCACGAAACATTGAAGCGACATTGAACCACCCAGAGGATTTCCAAATACATGTCCACATCCTTGCGGATCCGCTACGACACGGGGCATAGCAGCAAAAAAAGTGTCGGACGTGCCGAGAGAGACCACGACCTTGCCGGGGCGTGCGGCCCCCATACCGACCAAACTACTAGGATTATCACCGGTAAAGATAGCCACCGGCGTGCCGGGTTGAAAACCGAAACGATCCACAAAATAAGCCGCTACTTCACCCACTCGACTCTCTCCCACCTGCACCGCCGGCAAGCGGCTCCCTAAATTCGGAGCCGTCGCCTCCAGTAAATCCGCATCCCAACTCCAATTGTTAATGTTCAGCAGATTCATTCCGGCACCATCGCCGGTATCAATGGCCACCTCATTACCGCAAAGCAGGGAAGCGAAAAAAGAACTGATCAAATGGATCCGCGCAGTCCCTTCATAGCCATCCGCATCCTGCTCATAAAAACGGCGAATCTGTGGCCCCGCAAAACGCTCGATCGCAACCGAGCCCGACTTTGCACATACTACCGTATCGCCCCCAACAGAACGAGCGATCTCCCTACACTGCGCGGTCGTCGAGGTGTCCATCCAGATGGGCGCAGTCGACCGGGAAAAACAATCTTCCAACTGAACAGAAAGCGCGGTTCCCGCCTCTAAAGAACCCAACTTTTCCAACCAATTTGCCTTCAAATAAACCGAGCCATGCTGTTGGGCTGCACCCGAGATTGCCCTAATCCGCGACAAATCACAACGCTCCCGCAGGTCATCGAGCAACAATTCGAGCGCGTCCAGCCACATCCGGGGATCGGCTTGCACCTGCCCATCGGGCAGGTCCGGTAAAAATCCGTTCGGGGCGCCATATGAAGGCAAGCGTTCACCGAAATTGACCGTAGCCTCTGCTACAACTTTGCCCAATTCCACATCGATCACCAAGGCCGAGCAACTCTGGGTCGAAGAATCGATACCGAGTGTAAGCATACTAGTTCGTTTCAGTGAATAGCGCGGAACAATAAACCCTAGAGAAACTCGTTAACGAGATTTTCCAGCATTTCTTGACCGCCACTCTTCAAGGCAGGCTCTCCATTCGACAACGCGTACTTCTCCAGATCGACAAAGCTCATTTCACCGGACTCAATCTTAGCCCCGATACCGGAGTCAAAAGTCGCGTAGCGATCTTTCACAAAATCAGCTAGCCGACCATCCCGGATAATCGCATCAGCGATTTTTAGACCTCGGGCAAATGCATCCATACCGCCGATATGGGCATGCATAAGATCAAGCGGTTCGTGAGACTCCCGGCGGCGTTTCGCATCAAAATTCAGGCCGCCGGTAGTGAGACCACCGGTTTCCAGGACCACTAGCATAACTTGAGTGGTCAGGTAAATATCTGTGGGGAACTGATCGGTATCCCAACCAATCAACTCGTCTCCACGGTTGGCATCGATACTGCCGAGCATGCCGGCATTTGCACTGACGCGCAATTCATGCTCCATAGTATGTCCTGCCAAAGTCGCATGATTGGTCTCGATGTTTAACTGGAAATGTTCCATCAGGCCATATTCGCGCAGGAAATTCAGACAGGCAGCTGCATCGCTGTCATATTGGTGAGTCGAGGGCTCACGCGGCTTCGGCTCGATATAAAAGGGGCCGTCAAAACCAATCTTCTTGGCGTGATCCACAGCCATATGCAAAAATGCCGCGAGGTGATCCAACTCACGCTTCATATCCGTGTTCAGCAAAGTGGAGTAACCCTCACGCCCACCCCAAAAAGTGTAGCCCAGACCATCCAGTTCTTTCGTGCACTCCAGAGCCTTTTTAACCTGTGCCGCCGCATATGCATAGACATCCGCATTCGGCGAAGTGGCGCCACCCTGAGCATAGCGAGGGTGCGAGAACAAACAAGCGGTCCCCCAGAGTAACTGCACCCCGGTCTCTGCCTGCTTGTCTTTCAATTTAGCGACCACCTGATCCAGTGCCGCACTGGAAGCAGCCAAATCATTCAGTTCCGGCGCGATGTCACGATCGTGCCAACAATAATACTCGATGCCGATCTTATCAAGGAATTCAAAAAATACATCGACGCGCTTGAGCGCGTTCTCCACAGAGTCAGAGCCATCGTCCCAGGGCATCTGTGCCGTGCCGCCTCCAAATGGATCCGAAAGAACATTGCGCATAACATGCCAATAGGGTGCCGCAAAGCGCAGATGCTCGCGCATGGACTTCCCGTTAATTAGCTCATCCGCATTGTAATGCTTAAACGAAAGTGGGTTTTTGGAGTTTGCCCCCTCAAAGGCAATTTTGTCGCAATTAAAGTAGTTCATAAACGAAAAAAAGCTCAGAAAAAACGAAACTTGGCAAGGATATACGTCCCATGGATCACCTCGGTAAACCGGCATCTTCTGAAATTAAACTTTGCCGCTTTAGACGATCCCCCTTCCACTAGCTGTGAATGGATATTCGGAATGCACTAATGAAACTACTGCGCGCACGCGACTATGTGCCCATGCGCGACGATGAGTTACTCGCCGTACTCCGGCTCAACCCTGAGAATCAAAAGAAAGCGCGCAGATTAATTACCGGCATGCTCGAAAGAGGCGAATTAGTCCGCGTCAAAAAAGGCCGTCTCTGTATCCCCAGCGATGCCGATCTGGTTACCGGATATATTCACTTCCGGCAAAGCGGATCGGCCATTATTATCCCTGAGGCCGAGTCAAAAAAGAAAGGCGCTGAAGGGCATCCTGTCGCAGCAGAAGACACCGCGACCGCCCTGCACGGCGACCTCGTGCTCGCCCGTGTTCTAGAGAACCCGCGCCGAAATCAATTCGAACGCCATCGCCGTAGTCGGGGCAGAAAAGTTGAACCCCGAGGCAAATCAGCCTTGCGCGTCATTCGTGTTCTCAAGCGAGCCCGTGAGACCATCGTCGGCACCCTGCAAAAAGCCCGCCATACCTACTTTGTCATCCCCGATGATCCACGCATCATTCAGGACTTTCTCGTACCCCCACCCCCCAGTTCAGGTCTCCAACCGCTCCCTACAGAGGGTGATAAAGTTGTCGTCAAACTCCTCGAATGGAATCAACGGCACCTCAATCCGGAGGGTGAAATTACCGAGATACTGGGTCGCACCCATGAACCGGATGCCGAATTCAAAGGCATACTCCACAAATATGCCCTTGAGCCAAAGTTCCCCGCTACCGTAGAGCAGGCGACGAAAGAAATACCGGACACTGTGCCGCCGGAGGATTGCAGCGGGCGGATGGATTGCCGTGAACTCTTCACCTTCACCATCGACCCAGACGACGCCAAGGACTTTGACGATGCCCTCTCGATTGAGCATCTGGAAGACGGGAACTATCGCATCGGCATACACATCGCTGATGTATCGGCCTACGTAAAGCCCGACTCCGCCCTCGACAAAGAGGCCCAAAAGCGCGGCAACAGCACCTACTTGGTAGGCACGGTCATCCCCATGCTACCGCATGCCTTGTCTAACGGATTGTGTAGCCTGGTTGAAGCGCAGGACCGACTAACCAAGAGCGTATTTATCACTTTTACGGAAAAAGCCAGAATCGAAAAGATTCAATACGCGAGAACTGTTATACGAAGTAAAAAACGGCTGACCTACGCGCAGGCACTCGCCTTTTTGCAAAAGGACGATCTCGCCGAAGTTGCCAAAACACCCCTGCCCCCCAAACACCAAACCGGTTCCACCGGCCGCCCTCTGGAAGATTTGGCGACAACAGAATTAGAGCAACTGCAGAGGGGCATCCGCCAGCTCTGGGAGATTGCCGCTCAACTGCGCAAACGACGTTTTAAATCCGGATCACTCGATCTTGAAATGAATGAGATTAAGATCTATGTCGATCCGGAGGGTTATGCGGAGCGCATCGAAAAACAGCACCACGATGAAAGTCATCAATTAATCGAAGAATTCATGCTCGCCGCCAACGAGGCAGTTGCTCGCGTCATGAAACAACAGCGCTTCCCCTGTCTCTACCGCGTACACGATGAGCCGGAAGACGAAAAACTACAGGAACTGCGGGAGAACATGGCCAGCCATGGAATCCGTTGCGGCAACCTCTCCCGTCCGCGCGAAATGGCACTTCTTCTGCAGACCCTAAAAGAGCACCCGCAGGGACATACTCTGAAAACCTATGTCCTCCGAAGCCTCAAGCAGGCACAATACAGAGCCAATCCGGACGGGCACTATGGTCTCTCTAAAAATGACTATACCCACTTCACCTCACCCATCCGGCGCTACTCCGACCTCGTCGTGCACCGCGTACTTGATGCCTATCTGCACAAGATTGGCGCCCCCTCCGCGCCCGATGCTCCGGACATCCGTTACACACAGGGTAAGCTTGAATCACTCGGCGACCACTTGTGCGTGACTGAACGCAACAGCGCCGATGCGGAACGGGAATCCGTCAAAACAAAACTTCTGGAATTCTACGAGCGACAGTTAAAACAGGCTAATAAACAAACCTTTGCCGCCGCTATTACCGATGTCAAAAACCATGGTCTCTATATTGAAATCATCGATTCGATGGCATTTGGTATGGTCCATATCTCCACTCTCGATGACGATTTTTATCACGTCGATACCGATGGTCGTCGGGTGACCGGGCGCAGGAGCGGCAAAACCTATGCAGTTGGTGATACCATAGAAGTTCAAGTGGAACGGGTCGATCGCTATAAGCGGCAAATCGACTTCCGCATTGCCCAATCGAGAGAAGACGCGCCCGCCAAAAAAAGGCGCCCCGAAACAAAACAGAACGCCACAGCAAAGTCGGCCAAAGCACTCAGCGAATTACGCAAACAGCGACGTTCCGACCGCACCGGTAAATCCGAAAAACCGAGCAAGTCTGACAAGTCCGGAAAATCCGGTCATTCCAGCAAGTCTGGTCATTCCGGAAAGCGCAGAGGTCGCTAAGATTCGGCTTTTAGAACAAAGCCCTCGGGGACAACTGTATCTTTACAAACCACCACAATACCGTCGCGGATGGCGATCTCAACGTCCGGACCAAAATTATCCGGCAAGCCGTCCGGATCGAGCACTACATTATCCCCAATACGAACATTCTTATCCAAAATTGCGTTATGTATGCGGCAACCCTTACCCACCCCGATGTTGGGACGCCCTAATGACTGATTTTCCTCAAAATCGTCCACCGTCTCAAAGAAGTCAGCACCCATCATAACAACGTTGTCCAAAAGACTCCCTTGATTGACCACTGAACGCACACCGAGCGAGCAGCGATTGAGGTGCGCATCAGTGACAATACATCCATCAGCCATCACGGCATGGTCAACCGTGCAGGCATTGACCTTGGAGGCCGGCAAGTAACGGGCTCGGGTAAAGATACGATAATCCTCATTATAAAAATTAAAGGGCGGCACCGGATCAGTCAGTCGCAGATTGCACTCGAAAAAGGCTTTCACCGTACCGATATCTTCCCAGTAATCGTCAAAGATGTAACTGCACAGCTTCATCTGACCGAGCAGATTGGGAATGACCTCTTTGCCGAAATCAGTGTACTCCGAATCCAGCGCATCGGACAATGCCTCGGCGTTGAACACATAGATGCCCATAGAAGCCAGGCAATAGCTGTCCGCTCCGGGATCTTTCATCCGGCGGGTCACACTTTCGCCCACTGACAGCCCCTCAATGATTGCCGGATCTTTTGGCTTCTCCACAAACTCTGTGATCTCCAGCGAATCATCCACCCGCATTAATCCGAGACCCTCGGCTTCGTCCAAGCCCATCGGCTTGGCCGTTAATGTTACATCGGCGCGGCTCGCATCATGCGAACGCACCACATCCGCCAGATCCATGCGAAATAGCTGGTCGCCGGAAAGGATAATGAAGAGGTCACCTTCATGCATCGTACCAAAGTGATTCAAGTTCTGGCGAACCGCATCTGCCGTCCCTTGATACCAGCCACCATCCTTATCCGTTTGTTCCGCTGAGAGGATATCAACGCACCCGCCGGCAAATGGATCAAATTTATAGGCCTCTTGAATATGCCGGTGCAAAGAAGCCGTATTAAACTGCGTCAATACATAGATCTCGTTGTAGCCGGAGTTTAGGCAATTGCTGATCGGGATATCAACCAGACGGTATTTACCGGCTAGGGGAACGGCCGGCTTACAACGTTCCCGGGTGAGCGGTACAAGACGGGAACCACGGCCACCACCCATGATAATACATACAATTTTTCTTTTTTTCATCTGTTTTGGGTTAATCTACCCTTAATCAATGCTCTTCTATATAGTCTTGATTTTTAAACGCTCTTGCCGATCAATAGAAGTCTAATGTGCGGAATTGTTGGATATATCGGCCGTGATCGTGCGGGAAGTGTCATGCTCGACGGGCTCAAGCGCCTCGAATACCGCGGCTACGACTCCGCAGGTATGGCCATAATGAACGGGCAGGGGCTCGAAACCACCCGCCGCACCGGCCGCGTAGCCGAGTTGGAAAAGGCTCTTGGCAACTCGCCGGGAGGCAGATTGGGGATTAGTCATACCCGCTGGGCGACACATGGTGATGTCACCGAAGAAAATGCTCACCCCCATGTCAGTAGTGATGAAAAGATCGCCGTCGTCCACAATGGCGTGATCGAAAACTATCTGAGCATGAAGAAATTCCTGATCGAAAAAGGCTACACCTTTCAATCAGAGACAGATACCGAGGCACTGGCCAACCTCATTGCCTACCACTATGCCAAAGAACCCGAGGTGGCGGGGAAGAGTCGCTTTCTCGAGTCTGTCCGTAAGAGCCTTCGCCACGTTGAAGGCGCCTATGGTATTGCCGTCATTTGCACAGACTATCCGGATGAATTGATTGGCGCCCGCAAGGGCTCCCCTTTGATTGTTGGCATCGGCAAGGGGGAAAACCTGATCGCCTCTGACGTCAATGCGATTACTCAATGCACCCAAAACGTAATTTACCTGAACGACGGTGAAGTCGTGCACCTCCAAAAGGAGGAATTTGCGATCACCAGTGCTTCCAGTAAAGACGTGGAAGCCATTATCCACCAAGTGGATTGGGATACGTCTGAAGCGGAACTCGGCGACTTCCAGCACTTCATGGAGAAGGAAATTTTTGAGCAGCCTACCGCGCTCGAGAACGGCATGCGCGGGCGCTTCTCCGACGATGGCAGCACCGCTTTTTTTGGAGGGCTGAACCTGAGCCCACGAGACTTATGCAACGTTGATCGCATTCTTTTTATCGCCTGTGGTACTGCCTGGCACGCCTGTCTGGTAGCTGAATACCTAATCGAGCGCTATGCCCGCATACCCGTGGAAGTGGAATACGCCTCTGAGTTTCGCTACCGGAACGCCCCGCTGGACAAGAACACCCTCGTCTTCGCCATCAGCCAATCGGGGGAAACCATTGATACGCTCGCCGCCCTGCGCGAAGCTAAGCGTAAAGGTTACCGTACACTTTCAATCAATAACAGCGTCGGCTCAACTATAGCCAGAGAATGTGATGGCGGCATTTACCAACATGCCGGCCCTGAGATCGGCGTAGCCTCGACCAAAGCCTTCACTTCACAAGTCATGCTCGCTGCCATGGTTGCGCTCTATCTGGGACGCATTCGTAATCTAAGCTTTGATCAAGGCACTCAAATAGTGGAAGCGCTCAAAGAACTACCCAAGCAAGTCCGGGAAATCCTCGGGCAGAGTGATCACATTGCCAGCATTGCGAAAAAGTATGCCCAAGCAGAAGACTTCCTATTTCTGGGCAGGCAATTGATGTTCCCCATTGCTTTGGAGGGCGCCCTCAAGCTCAAAGAGGTTTCTTATATTCATGCGGAAGGTTACCCAGCCGCAGAGATGAAGCACGGCCCGATCGCTCTAATCAGTCCCGAATGTCCCAGCGTTTTCCTCGCCACCTCGGGCGGTATTTTCCCGAAAAGCCTAGCCAACATGCAGGAAGTGAAAGCGAGAAAAGGACCGATCATCTGCGTCGCCAGTGAAGACTGTGATCTGCCCGCAGAAATCATCGACGACCTCATCAAAGTACCGGAGAGCCACGATATCGTGCGACCCATCCTGATGAGTATACCCGTACAGCTGCTTAGCTACTACATCGCCCTCGAGCGGGGTTGTGATGTCGACAAACCTCGCAACTTAGCCAAGTCCGTCACGGTGGAATAGCTGGCAGTAAAACAGGTTGCCAAAATAATTTGCAGGCATTCCTACGCGCCCTAACAGCTGCGCGTTCAAAAATGAAATTTCATAATGCTTTCAGCAGCGCCCAAGCGATTGTTCTAATCGATCGCGAATGCCTACCGACGATCTAATGACCTAACAAACGAGGGATAGAAACTAAGCAAATTGTATAAAGATACCGGCGATGGCGGCACTCATGAAATTTGCCATCGTAGCGGCAATAAGAGCCCGTAAACTCAGCTTCGCGACCTCAGGCTTGCGGGAAGGAGCCATAATACTGAGGCCACCCAACATAATTCCAATTGAAGAAAAGTTAGCAAATCCACAGAGTGCGAAAGTGGCAATCGCCTGACTCTTTATACTCAGTGTCTCCTTGAGTTGCACAAAGTCGGCAAAGGCCACAAACTCATTAAAGATGACCTTTTGGCCCATCAAGCTGGCGACTACATTGGCTTCGCTGGGCTGGACCCCGAGAAGGATGGCGATCGGTGAAAAGACCCAGCCCAGAAGCACTTGAACCGTCATGCCGCTAAAACCGACCAGGCTGGTGACCCAGCCAAGGATAAAATTAAGCAGTGCAATGATGCCAATAAATGCGATGAGCATGGCAGCAATGTTGAGACATAAAGCTAAGCCTGAACTCGCACCATTTGTTGCCGCCTCAAAGACATTACTGGATTTTTCGACAACAACATCGGCCTCTTTGCTTTGGGAGGATTCATTCGTGGCCAAGTCTGTCTCCGGCTCCAGTAACTTTGCCATCATCAAGCCGCCCGGCGCGGCCATAACGGCAGCGGTGATCAAATAATCAAGCGATATACCCATTGCCACCAGACCGGCTAAAACTGACCCAGCTACCGAAGACAGTCCGCAGACCATAACGGCAAATAACTGTGAGCGCGTCATTGATAAGAGATACGGCTTCACCGTAAGCGGCGACTCGGTGATCCCGAGAAACATATTTGCTGCCGCCACCATAGATTCCGTTCGGCTGGTGCGCAGCAGAAATTGCAGCCACCCTCCAATTGTACGGATGAGGAACTGCATGATCCCATAGTGATAGAGCACGGATACCAAAGAGGAAAAGAAAACGATCACCGGCAACACCTGAAAGGCGAAATAAAAACTCGATTTTTCATCTGCCAGATCACTGAAAACAAATTGAGCACCCGACTTTGATTGTTCCAATAAATCAGTAACAATGGAAGACATCCCGCTCACAAGCGCTTTCCCGAAAGGCACATAAATAACAAACGCACCGAGGCAAACCTGCAGAGCAAATGCCACGATAATAGTCCTCCAATTAATTTTCTTTTTATCCGAGGATAAAAACCAGGCAAAAAGGAAGAGCGCTATTGCTCCAAGTAGACCTACGAAAACATTCATTATATTATTGATTGAGTAGAGGGGCTAATCGCTGCCAAAGAAGGCGAATATTTACGGATGCTTCGTGATCACCGGAAACAACCATATCCGCGCGATCCATGACCGGTTTAATAAATGCTTCATACATTGGTATAACGTTATTTTTATACTGCTCTCGAACAACTTCTTCCGATTGTCCTCGCTCCAGCACATCCCGTTCCACCCGCCTTTGCTCACAGAGCGGCAACGGCGTGTCCACGAAGATTTTCAGCGAGAATAAATTGCGGATAGATTCCTTGTAATAGAGGTGTAGGCCATCGAGGAGAAGCACGCTGCACGGCTCTACCCAATCGACTTTCTCAGTGCGACAACTTCTGGCGTAATCATAATTCGGAACAGGCACCCGTTGGCCAGCCTGCAAACGAGTAAGATGCTCTTCAAATAATGTGTAGTCGATCTCGTCGGGATGATCAAAATTGTGTTTCGCACGCTCGGCACTCGTTTTTTCTTCTGCCCCCAAATAGTAGCGGTCCAGGCTAAACTGTTCGATAGAAAGATGCCCGTACGACTGCCTCAACTCGAGAGACAATTTCTCGGAAAGGTAACTTTTACCCGAACCGGAAGCACCGCAAATACCAATCAGTATGGGTAAACCCTTCATCTCTGAGGAAGGCGACTCCAAAGCCCAAGGTGTGCTGCTGAGTTTTTTATAAACACAAAAATGAATAGTTGTCTGTCTGTGTGAATCGTCCAAAGTTTGGCTCTATCAATCGGAAAGCTAACTGTAACCACCTAAAATTCGCGACAAACACAATACATTAATATGAAAGAACATAGCGCTACCACTGTGACCACTCTCCAACTATCCAGCTACCTGAAAGGCAATGAAGCAGAGAAGCAGGCATTCCGCACCCGTTTGTATGAAAGTTTAAAAGACACCGGCTTTATTATATTGACGGATCACGGCATTGATTTGAGCCGACTGCACAAAGCCTACGCTACAGTCACTGCTTTTTTTGATCTGCCTAATGAAGAGAAAAATAAATATATTGTAGGCAGTGGCGGCCAACGCGGGTTCACTCCCTACGGAAAAGAGCATGCTAAGGGATCCAAAGCCGCTGACTTAAAAGAATTCTGGCATGTCGGGAGGGATTCGATCGAGCCCAATGTGTGGCCGGAAAATCTATCGGATTTTAAAGAGGATGTGGGTTGGCTCTTTGAAGCACTAGATACAACAGGATTATTATTACTGGAAGCACTGACCGAACCGCTCAATGTATCGAAGCAATACTTCGAAGAGATCGCATCGGGCGGTAATTCCATCCTGCGCTTGTTGCACTACCCGGAAATCGCCACTGACGTAGACCCTCAATCTATTCGCGCAGCCGCACACAGCGATATCAATCTGATCACACTGCTCGTATCCGCCAGTGCCACCGGCTTGGAGCTACTGGGGCGCGATAATGTATGGCGAGAAATTGAAGCCCCCGGTGATGCCATTATTGCTGACGCCGGAGACATGCTTGCTCGTATCACCAACGACCACATACCGGCGACCATTCACCGCGTGGTTAACCCTGACAACTCACGGGAGCGGCGCTTCTCGATGCCCTTTTTCCTGCATCCACGGCCCGATGCCGTACTGAGTTGCCTGTCGCAATTTCGAGACGGCAACGAAGCTCCGGACACCACCGGCCAAAAGTTCCTCGAAGAGAGATTGGTCGAAATCGGCTTAAAATAGCCGCTGGAACGATTGCCTAAAAGGTCTAATTCTAATTCTTCCGTTTCTTTGCCTCTGCGGGCTTTTTCAAGGATCCCTTGGAAGACTTCTTCTTTTTCCCTTTAAGCAACTTCTTAACTTTGTGGCGCTGGTCTTCCCGAACGATATAACCGATGCAGTTTTTGGTGCCGCAACGGCAGGGATGATCCAGAAAATGCTCCATATCGTACCCATAGTCGTACACCAGCTCCTCTCCCTTCTTGATATCACATAACGCAGTGATCCAAATCTCTCCCTCATAGTTGATTGCTTCGCAGTTACCGTCACAGGAGTGGTTCATGTAGCGCGCCGGATTATCCCCCTCGCGCCCGTCAATATCCCACGCATCATCCAGCTCAAAAATGTAAACCAGCCCGTCGCCACTCTTTCGTGCAGATTCCTCCCATTCCAGAGCACGCCGGTTTGACTCCTCCTTTGTAATCTTTTCCCCGACATACTGGATGATATCCGTGCCTTCCTTGATTTTGGCTGCTGCGAAAAGTCCGCTCTGGTGGATCGAGGATTCTCCTACTTTATAAAGTTTTTTAGGCATTATCTTTCTCCTGCAGTAATCCAAAAATATGACCTATTCCGCCTTTAAATCCCGCCCCATCAATGCCTCCAGCGCGGCCTGAGGATCTGTTTCCTGATAGAGTACTGAGTGCACCTGCCCGAGAATCGGCGCCTCCAAACCGCGAGTCTGGCAAAGCTCTTTCACGCATTGCGTCGCCCAATAGCCCTCGACGACCGTTTTACGGTTTTCCATCAAATCGGCCGGCCGGGAACCACGACCAATCTGCTCACCAAAGCTACGGTTGCGGCTCCATGAACCGGTGCAGGTAGCGACGAGATCCCCGAAACCGCTGAGTCCATGAAAAGTCGCCCGCTGGCCACCGAGCAATTCACCAATTGTAACCATTTCGCTAAGACTTCGGGTGAGCAGTGCCGCCTTGGCGTTATCCCCCAGAGCAAGCCCGTCACAAATCCCCGCGGCAATCGCGTAGATATTCTTCAACGTACCGCCGAGTTCGGTACCACGCAGATCATGGCTCAAATAGACCCGTAAAGCCGAACTGCTAAAAGCACGTTGATAATCGTTCGCTTCCTCGAACGACTCTTCCACGGCCAACGCGATCGCGGTTGGCTGACCTGCCGCCACCTCGGCCGCCCGCGTGGGGCCGGACAAAGCGGCACTGGCAATATCGGGGAAGAATGTACGCACTGTTTCAGCAGGCGTTTGTAAAGTAGCGGAATCCAAGCCCTTACAAAGTACGACAAAGAGCTTTAGCTGCCAGGCATCCTCTAGAGATCCGGCCAGTTGTTGGCAAAGTGCCCGCAATCCCTTGGTTGGGCAGGCCAAAAAGACTACCTCCGCCTCCATCAGCACAGGTGCCGGCTCGTAGCCAATCTGAATGCTTCCGGGCAAGGAATACCCCGGCAAATAATCCGTATTCTCTCGAGAAGAAGCGAGGGCAAGAGCCTGCTCCATGCGACGCGGGACCAATGTCACCGAGTGACCACAGCGTTCCAAATGAAGTGCCATTGCGGTACCCCAGGCACCTGCACCTAGTATACAGATATTCATGAGGGGAAGCGACGGTTGCGAACCTCCTCAACATAGGCAGAGAAAGCCGATTCAACTTGATCACCTAACTGAACATACTCCTTTACAAAAGAAGGCACCGGCTTGTGCCCAAGCCCCAATACATCATTCGAAACGAGAATTTGCCCATCGCAATGCGGACCACTGCCAATGCCAATCAAGGGCACCTTTAACTCACTCGATAGCGTGCCGCTAAACATGCTGTCCGTCATCTCACAGAGAATGGCAAAGCAGCCCGCTTCTTCCAGTGCCAGCGCATCCTCCAGCAGCACCTGCTTTTCTGATTCAGTGCGCCCATAGGTGCGATAGCCACCGAGTTGATGGAACTGCTGCGGCAATAGGCCGATGTGGCCCATGACAGGTATGCCGGCACTTGTCAGACGCGCAACATGAGGTGCCAGTGCTGCATCTCCCTCGATTTTGACGGCTTCGGCACCCGCCTCCTGCATCAAACGACAGGATGCATCCATGAGCTTGTCAAAATCGGCGCGTGCGAGCGCAAAAGGCATATCCGCGACCAATAAAGCACGGGGTTGTGCCCGTGCCACTGCTGCAGTGTGGTGGAGCATCATTTCCAGAGTCACCGGTACAGTTGTTTCAAAGCCCAACTGCGTAGTCCCTACGGAGTCCCCAACCAAAATAAAATCCACTCCTGACTTATCGGCATAATGAGCCATCACGGCATCGTAGGCAGTGATGCCCACGATAGGTCGCCTACCCTTTGCTTCACGAATGTCTCTGGTAGAAATGTTCACGTAGATAATGTTTATGCTGTACTATGTACCGATCAATGAACGGTGTACGAGTCGAAAACAACACGAGTTGATTGGTCGACAAACAAACCAAACCGGTGCAGATGAATCAATAATGCTTTAAATAATACTCAAAAGCATACCAACTGTCCGTATACTCATTTAAATGATACAGGGACATGGCTCGCCAGTAATAGAGCGTTCGACTTTGCGCTCCGGATTCAATCAGTGAGTCAATCAAATCCAGTGCTTTTTTGGACTCTTCGAGCCGCAGGTATTCGCCTAAAAGTTCCATACCCCGCATGCGATTACCGGATAGCGCTTTATAAGAACGCTCCAAAAGGACGAGGTCTCGCTCCTCAGATTGCACAGTCGGCAGAGGAAGCGTCTCGAGATTCTCCAGTAGTCGTTCCACGGCTTCTAAAAAACGTGCCTTCCGCGCTAATAATTTGGCCTCAATCAGCCAGCCATCGCGCAACTCCGATCCATAGTTTGCCATAAACGAGTCAACCTCGGACAGATCGGCGTGCTTCATCCAGTGTGCGAGCACCAAACTCCGGTCTGCCGGGCTAAAATTAGAGAGGCTCGGGTCAGTAGAAAAATCTTTGGCAATCTCTCTAAGCAGCGATCGACCCGACATCGCGAACAAATATGCCTTGCGAAAATCTGTCCCCATAAAAGAAAGATGCCCTAAGCGATCTACCATCAACGGATTCTTATCCGATACGGTAATCATCCTGCGAAACATCGCGATCGGATCTTGCGACTCCCGTATCAGAGCGTCCCGCCATGCCACGCTCGTGCGCGGCAAATCATGGTCCATCCAGAAAAGACCTTCCTCAAACCGAACGGTAGACAACAGTGGCTCACAAAACGCCGCACGATTAAAGTCTAAGGCAGCCGCATCGCGATCTCCATAGAGGGAAAGCGCCTGCTTACCTCGTTCTTGATGAGCTTGCCAGTCCAGCGGATTCCTCCGCAGAGACTTCTCCCAAAAAACTTCATCATCGGTAGACTCTTGAGCCAGGCGAAGCGCTACCTTGCGATTCTGGACAAGAGAATGCGTGCTTAGACTGAGCACATCACCGGCCACCCAAAGCAAGCCATTAAGGACGAAAAACAGACCGATGAGCCGCCACCATTTTGGGGCAATGGAACTCGGCTTGAGTGATTCCGAAGGGACTGCCAGTGCTGCAAAAAGAAGAGAGAAATACATCGTCCCGGTATTGTGAGCAGGCGTGAAGACCCATGCGTGCAAGAAGAACAAGAGAGCACCATAAAAGAAAATCAGTTGGATCCGGGCGCCTCCCCGTCTCTTTTTTACCCTACAAAGCCTCAGGTAAGCGACCAGGCAGACGATCAGACCCAAGACACCGACCAGACCACACTCCGCAAAAAACCAAAGTAAATCACTCTGCGGATAAGCAACCGTATTGCCCGCATCGGAAAAAATGTGGTACTGAGGAAACACGTTAGCGAAATTACCCAACCCAACCCCTGCGATTGGCGATTCCGTAAGCAAATGAATACAGTCCAAAAAGACAGGAACTCGAGAATCCACGCCGGAGTGCAGTGTTTTGACAAAGAAGGAAACTGTTTTTTCTACAGTATCAGCGGGCAGAATCATCCAGACGACAACGGAAACGATAAATGTAAGAATAAATAAATTGGCAAGCCGAGCACGTCTTGACCCAGTAAGTAGAGATCTTATCCATAATAAGACCCCCATACAAAAAATCATCAGGCCCGAAGGAAACGAACCCAAGTAAAGAGCCGCAAAACTAATTAGCCCAACAATAAGGCAGAGCAGGGTGAGTATTATTCGCTTCTTTAGGACGCGCATACCGTAGGCAAAGCAGGCAAAACCACCCAAAGCTAAAAAATTTGCGGTGACTGCACGCTCCTCGAAAAAGCTGAAACCAGTAGACCCATTCTCCGCCACGACCTCCCACGAATTAGCGGCGCCCAAAAGTATCATGGAGGAAAATAAGGCCATGATCAGAAGGAGGCCCCAGAAAAAGTAATGCCAACCGGAACGGTTGAGTTTGATCGCGGCCAGACAATAAAACCAAGACAACCCGGCAGAGAGCATAAGAATACCCTCCCAGCTCCTGGACGGGTGAACACTGAGAAAAAATGGCAAACCGATAGATAAATCTTCCACAGCTTCCACCCGCCATGGGGGAAGAGGCCAATAAAACACAGGAAGAAAAGCAAAGAAAGCGCCCGCCAGTAGGATCAGCATCCCGCTGTGTACGGGCATCCCCAAACTAAATCGCGGTGGATAAAAGAGCATGAAGACTCCGGGAATAGCCAGTGCCATCCCCGCAAACCAGGCAGAATCAGCCCTGCCAAAGTAAACAATTACAGCTACGGCCAGCAAAGCAGGCAGCAAAGCAAGGCCCAGAGGCTTCTCCTTGACTGAAAGTGTATGAGCAAAGGATTCCTTGGATGCTTTCAGCGGGGCAAATGAAGAAGTCATTGGCTTCATCCCATGATGGGTCGAAGCCGAATTTTTCGAGGAATGTGGCCTCTTCTTATTTGAAGCCGACGGCTTGCCCGAAGAAAGACTTTTTCTCCCGGAGGAGCCTTGGCGACTTCCCTGAGGCCGCTTATTTGAGCCCCGTCTTCCCCGACGATGTTTCATAATGGCACCCTATCTTCAGCACAGAGAGGTTGAACATCCGAAAAAAGACAAATCATACGCCTGCGTGCAGTAGAACCGATACAACGGATATTTCGAAAAGATGAACTCCCCATCAGTACAGAATCATCATAAGCAACACAAAAAGAACGGTTGGGTAAAGAGCAAAGCAGACAACGATTCGATCGGCAGAGTATTTCGACCGGTCATCAGCTGCGGGTTGACCTATCCCTCAGACTGGTTAGCCATGATAAGAGAAAATGCCCACAGACTTGCATAATCAGGAAACAATAACCGGAGTGCTTGAGCGCATCATCTTCAGCAACGAAGAAAACGCTTACTGTGTCGCAGAAATCAGTCTGGAAAAGGATAAGCGTACATCGACGGTATTGGGCAACCTCCCGGGCGTACAGTGCGGCGAAACACTTCAACTGACGGGGCAATGGACCCAACATCCCTCACACGGGGAGCAATTCAAGATTAGCCAATTCAAGTCTCGCCTGCCCGCTTCTGTCCATGGGATCCGTAAATACTTGGGCAGCGGCATGATTCACGGTATCGGGAAATCCTATGCCAGAAAAATAGTTGATCACTTTGGGGCAGACACTCTGGACGTCATCAGTCGTGACTCGGGACGCCTTCATGAAATCCCGGGCATCGGGAAAACCCGCGCAAAAGCAATTAAATCAGCGTGGGACCAACAAGTTGCTGTTCGCGATGTCATTATCTTCCTCCAGACCTACGGGGTAACCCCGGCACAATGCGTACGGCTTGTTAAAAAGTACGGTACGGGCGCCAAGCGCATCCTCCAGGATGCCCCCTACCGACTGGCTGAAGATATCGAAAATATCGGTTTTAAAACAGCCGATAAACTCGCGCTTAATCTCGGCTTTCCGACAAATTCAAAAGAGCGCATCGATGCCGGCATCCTCCATACTCTGCGTAAGCTAGAGGAAGACGGTCACACCATCGGCCTGCAATCCATCCTTGTCGAACACAGCATGGAACTGCTTGGACTGCAGCCACACCTTATGGAGGAGCGTATCCAACGACTGATTAAAGAAGAACGGCTCTACTCCATCGAAGCGATGGATGCGGACCAAGCATCTCTCGGTCCAGCATGCCAGCGTCCACCCTTAGCCGGCGCAGAGAAACGCATGGCCACCCGCCTCCTTACGATCAGTCAAACCGCCTCCTCTCTTCCATCGATTAAGACTGAATCCGCCGTTGAATGGGCACAACAAAAGGCCGGCTTTACCTTTGCCCCAAAGCAAGCCGATGCTCTCAAACAGACCCTCGGCGCAAAGGTCTCTATTATCACCGGTGGCCCCGGGACCGGAAAGACCACCATCCTGCGCTCACTGGTCGATATTCTGAAGGCCAAGAAAGCGCGCATTCTTCTCGCCTCACCGACAGGACGCGCCGCTCAACGACTCGCCGAAGCCGCTGGCGCACCGGCCAGTACGCTCCATCGTCTACTGAAATACGATGGCGCTACCCGCAAGTTTGTCCATGACGCGGATAACCCTTTAACCTGTGATGTCCTCATCGTCGATGAAGCCAGTATGCTCGATACTCGTCTCGCCAGCAGCCTCGTCGAAGCCATCCCTGCCGCCGCACACCTGTTGCTTGTCGGCGACTCCGACCAGCTACCTTCGGTCGGTCCCGGCAATATTCTTGGCGACCTGATGACTGCACCGCCAGCAAAAGTCTCCCGTCTCGATACCATCTTCCGACAAGGCGAGACCAGCGGGATTATCACCACCGCGCATGGCATTCTCAAAGGCGATGCCGCGCCGACTCATTGTATCGACAGCCTACGACGCCTTGATCCGGAACAGGACTGCACCTTCATCGAAGCCGCTGATGCAGAGCAATGCGCCAAGGCCATCCGCTACCTTGCCGCCGAATATCTGCCAAAAACTCTCGGCCTCGACCCCATCCGCAACGTCCAGGTACTGTCCCCCATGCACCGCGGCACTGCCGGCATCACCGCTCTCAACGCAACCCTACAGGAGGCTCTGAACAGTCGTGCGACAGCCGAACAGCGATTGTCGAGCGGACCCAGCCACCATCCCGCAAGACAGACCCACTTTCGGGAAAAAACCCGCAAACCACTGCCCGCTGAACTGACCCTCGGCGCAGCTACCTATCGAATCGGTGACAAAGTCATCCAGACACGAAATAATTACGACAAGAATATCTTTAATGGAGACACCGGCATCCTTGTCAGCATTGCCCCCGACGCATCCTCAGTCTCCATTGACTTTGATGGGCAAGCAGTCGAATACACAAAATCTGAACTCTCCGAGGTCCAGCTTGCTTACGCCATCAGCATACACAAAAGCCAAGGCAGCGAATACCCAGTCGTCCTCATCCCCCTGCTCAAACAACACTTTATGATGCTTCAGCGCAATCTCGTCTACACCGGCATCACCCGCGCCCGCCGAAAAGTCTTTCTCGTCGGCTCCCCCGAGGCCTACGCCATGGCCGTCCGCAATAACAAAACCGAAGTACGACGCACCCACCTACAGGCACGTTTACACAAGCTTGCCTCCGCAGAATCGGTAAATTCAGAACATTCCGGGTAAGCGGCAGACTCGTTTATCGTTCGGTTTTTAGCACCCATGTCTAAAAAATCCGACTCAATCCGTCTCCGTGGCGTCCGGCAGAACAATCTCAAAGGCTTCGATCTCGATTTACCCCTCGGTCGGCTCATTGTCGTCACTGGTCCCAGCGGTGCGGGTAAGTCCTCCCTCGTCTTCGAGACCCTGCATGCCGAGGGGCAGCGCCGGTATGTCGAAACCTTCTCTCCCTACACCCGTCAGTTTCTCGAGTTACTCGATCGTCCAAAAATCGACCGGATCGAGAATATTCGCCCCTCCATTGCCATTCAGCAGTCGAATACCGTCCGCACCTCACGCTCGACCGTTGGCACACTGACCGAACTCTGTGACTACTTTAAAGTCTGGTTTGCTCATCATGCGACTCTCTACGACCCCCAAAATGGAGAACCCATAAACGACGATTCACCGCAGAGCGCATGGGAAAAACTGCTGCAAACCTACCCGGGAAAAACCAGCCTGATTACATTCCCCATAAAAAAGCCAGCCAAGCTCCGCTGGGTCGAGATCCTCGACTCCCTGCGCGCTCAGGGCTTCGTCCGTATCGCCCTGAAAAAAAATATTAAACGCCTTGAGGAAATCGATGCCTCCAAACTCAAGGAAGATTCCGTCCTCCTCGTCATTCAGGACCGGATTGCCCTCCAAAAAGAAAACCGTTCCCGGACCATTGAGGCATTAGAGAATGCCTTTACCCTAGGTAAAGGTCGTATCGAAATCCTCGATACCAAGGGTCAACCACTCCTCGCCTTCACCCGTGGACTCCGCTCCTCCGTCGACGGCAAAAGCTATCGCCCGGCCACACCCGCACTTTTCTCTTTCAACTCGCCCATCGGTGCCTGCCCTCAATGCCGCGGCTTCGGGCGCATTATTGAGATCGATCCCCGCCTCGTCATACCCGACCATTCCCTCTCCATCGAAGAAGGCGCCATCCGTGCCTTTCAAGGTCAGGTCTACAGCGAGTGCCTCCGCGAACTTCGTCGCGCGGCTAAAAAGCATGGCATTCGTATGCATATCCCTTGGGCTGAACTCTCACCCAGAGAGACCGCATTTGTTCTCCATGGAGAAGACGACTACGAAGAAGGAAATCACCAGTGGTATGGAGTAAACCGCTTCTTCAGCTGGCTCGAATCCAAGGTCTATAAGATGCACGTCCGGGTCTTTCTCTCGAAGTTCCGAAGCTACACCCAATGTCCCGCCTGCGACGGAGACCGCCTCCAACCCGAAGCACGCCTCTGGAAATGGAAACAGCATACCCTCCCTGAACTCTACCGAAAAAGCGTTTCACAACTTCTCGAAATCTTACCGGAGGGATCCGACAATGCCCTAAGCGGCATTCATACCCGTTTACAGTTCCTTCATCAGGTCGGGCTCGGCTATCTTACCCTCGATCGCACATCCCGCACCCTCAGTGGCGGTGAGACCATGCGCGTCAACCTCACCTCCTGCCTCGGTTCCTCCCTCGTCGATACCCTGTTTGTCCTCGATGAACCATCCGTTGGGCTGCATCCACGGGATCTTGACCGCCTAATTCGCATCCTCCGCCGGCTGGCCGACCAGGGGAATACGGTGGTCGTCGTTGAACACGATGAAGCCGTCATGGCAGCAGCTGACCACCTCGTTGAAATTGGCCCCCGACCCGGGACTCAGGGGGGTCAACTCTGCTTCTCCGGCAGTTTTCCCGAACTCCGGCAAACCGATACCCTGACCGGTCGCTTTCTTTCCGGTCGCGAAGAAATCGAGATCCCGAAAAAACGTCGCCCCACCCGAAAAGCCCCCCGTTTATCCATCTACGGTGCCTCCAAGCACAATATACAGGACCTTGACCTACACATACCGCAGCAACGTTTTGTCTGCCTCAGCGGTGTCTCCGGCTCCGGTAAAAGCACACTCCTTGACCACGTCCTCTATCAGAATCTACTCAGCCGCAAGGGGCAGCCTGCCGATGACCCTGCTGAAATCCGCGATATCGAATCCGAGCTCCCCCTCTCCGAAGTCGTACGAATCGATCAAAGCCCAGCGGGTAAAACCCCCCGCTCCAATCCCGCCCTCTTTTCCGGCGCCTGGGATCCCATCCGCAAACAATTTGCCCGTTTGGAAAACGCCCGAGCCGCCGGACTCGAAGCCGGACACTTCTCTTTCAACGGCGGCAATGGCCGGTGCCCCGACTGCTCGGGACTCGGGCACGAGCGCGTAGAAATGCAGTTTGTCTCCGATGTCTATGTGCCCTGCCAGACTTGCGAAGGGCGGCGTTTTAAAGACGAAGTTCTACAAGTCGAATATAACGGGCGCACCGTCGCAGACATCCTCGAAATCGATATTGATGAAGCCCTCCTCTTCTTCGCTGACCGCAAGGAAATCCTCCGCTGCCTCCAACCCCTGGCCGACGTCGGGCTCGGCTACCTCAAACTAGGACAGCCTCTCAATACCCTTTCCGGGGGCGAATCCCAGCGCCTGAAGCTCGTGCGCTACCTCGGCAAAGTGACTGACCGAGCAGCTCACGCCCTAATCCTCATTGATGAGCCGACAACCGGGCTCCATCGCTCGGATATTAAGCGGCTCATTGGCGTATTGCATTCCCTCGTTGATGCCGGTCACTCCCTGATCGTCATTGAACACAATCTGGATATCTTGAAAGTTGCTGACTGGATTATTGAGATCGGCCCGGAAGCCGGTGCTGGAGGCGGTCAACTAGTCGCCCAGGGCACCCCGGAAATCATTGCCCGGAGCAAAAGCCGAACTGCCCCCTTCCTTCGCGAAGTCCTCCATAAAAACACAGACCTCGCCGTCGCCGAAGACTCCGCCCTTTACCAAGCATCCAATCCAGCCAGTCCAATAAACAACGAACTCACCATCCGAGGTGCGCGAGAACACAACCTGCAAAACATCGACCTGACCATTCAACGAGATGCACTCACCGTACTCACTGGCGTCTCCGGTTCCGGTAAATCTTCTCTCGCTTTCGACATCCTCTTTGCCGAAGGCCAGCGCCGCTTTATGGAGTCTATGTCGGCCTACGCCCGGCAATTTGTCGAGCAGATGCCCCGCGCCGAAGTGGATGACCTGCAGGGCATCGCCCCGACCGTTGCGATCGAACAGCGTGTGACCAAAGGAACCCGCAAGTCCACCGTAGCCACGATCACTGAAGTGGCCCAGTACCTCCGTCTCCTCTATGCACGTATCGGTCTGCCGCACTCACCGGTTACCGGTGAGCCACTAATCAGTCAGAGTGAAACGGCTCTCTTCAAGCGCCTCCGCAACCTGCTCGCGGAAAAACCCAGCCGTACACTCAAGCTCTGTGCACCCGTCATCCGTGGGCGTAAAGGCCATCACCAACCCCTTGCTGACTGGGCTCGCGAACGCGGCTACGGCGCCCTCCGCATCGACGGCACCCTCGTGGCGATCGAAAACTTCACCCGCCTCGACCGCTACCGCGAGCATGACATCGACCTCGTCATCAGCAACGTCTCCGGCAAGACCACCCCGAAGCAACTCCGCACCCGACTCCAGACCGCCCTCAAGCTGGGGAAAGGGTCCACCTTCCTGCTTGCCCTGCCAAACAAAATTGTTGCCCGCCTCTCGACCACGCGTACCGATCCCGCGACCGGACAAGCCTACCCTGAACTCGATCCCAAGCACTTCTCCTGGAATAGCCCGCGAGGCTGGTGCCCGACCTGCCGTGGGTATGGACAACTCTTCGACTGGATGGCCGAGGAAGAAGAAAGTGCCGTCGACCACCTCGACGATTTTACGGACGGGGACACCTGCCCTGACTGCCTTGGTGCCCGACTCAACCCGATCAGCCGAGCGGTCAAACTTCCCGGTAAACGCTCTCCCGCAATCAGCCTTCCCGAACTGCTCCATTGCACACCGGGTCAGCTCCTAGATTGCCTCTCGCAAATCAAAACCGAGGCGCGCA
The DNA here is from genome assembly GCA_002469895.1 of Opitutia bacterium UBA7374. GTDB lineage: Bacteria > Verrucomicrobiota > Verrucomicrobiia > Opitutales > Coraliomargaritaceae > UBA7374. The sequence continues at coordinate 3,887 of DKOA01000027.1, read as the reverse complement.
CCCGACCCATTCTCGAGGAACTCCTCCCTGAAATCGAGTCGCGCATGCGCTTTATGGATCGCGTCGGACTGGGCTACCTCGGACTCGACCGAGCCACCGCCACCCTCTCCGGTGGTGAAGCACAACGCATCCGCCTTGCCGCCCAACTCGGCACCAATTTATCCGGTGTCCTCTATGTGCTGGACGAGCCATCCATCGGCCTCCACGCTCGCGATAACGCCAAGCTCATTCAATCCCTTCTTCAGCTACGTGACCGGGGCAACACCCTCGTCGTTGTCGAGCACGACCTCGATACTATGCGCCACGCCGACCAGATTGTCGATCTCGGGCCGGGTGCCGGCATCCATGGTGGTCATATCGTCGCCTGCGGAACCCTCGCCCGGCTGCGAAAAAACAAAGACTCGCTGACCGGTCGCTACCTCAGGAAAAAGATGGCTCACCCCCTTCTTGGGGAATACCGCCCCCTCCCTCCGGCATGGCAAGCCCGCCGTAAGTCCACTCACGACCAGTGGATCGTCCTTCGCGGAGCGCGGCTCCGCAATCTCCGGAACTTTGACCTCCATTTGCCCCTCCGGCGGCTCAACCTCGTTTGTGGCGTCTCCGGCTCCGGCAAATCCACTCTCATTCGCGACCTTCTCCGCCCGCTCGTCGAAACAGCCATTCAGGCGAAGTCCGCTAAACTACTTTCAAAGGATCTGATCGCCCATCAGCACCTGACCACGGCCTTCGATTCACTCCAGGGGGGCCACTCTGTGCGCAAAGTAATCGAGGTCGATCAGTCGCCCATCGGCAAGACCCCACGCTCCACTCCCGCCACCTACATCGGTGCCTTTGACCGCATTCGAGAGATCTATGCGACACTGCCCGAAGCCCGCTTTCGGGGCTACACCGCGGGCACCTTCTCCTTCAACACCAAGGGAGGCCGCTGCGAGACCTGCAAGGGCGCCGGACGCATCAAGCTGGAGATGAACTTTATGCCCGACACTCATGTGACCTGCGAAGATTGCCGTGGACGACGCTATGGAGAGGAGCTGGACGGTCTCCAATGGAATGGCAAAAGCATCGCCGATGTCCTCGCTATGAGCTTTGAGGAAGCCGCTGAATTTTTCAGCTTCCACACCCGGTTGGCTGCTCTTATGCAACTCATGGTCGATACCGGGCTCGGCTATATCAACCTAGGGCAGTACTCACCCACCCTCTCCGGCGGCGAAGCCCAGCGCCTTAAACTAGTCAGTGAACTGGCCAAGGGGCTGCCCTCCCTGAAAGAACGGCAATACAATCTCGGCACCGGTAACCTATACCTTCTTGAAGAGCCCTCTATCGGGTTGCATAGCAGCGATGTCGAGCGCCTCAATCATCTCCTTCACCGCCTCGTCGAGCAGGGACATACAGTCGTCCTCATCGAGCATCACATCGACTGCATTGCCGAAGCCGACCATGTTGTTGAGATCGGTCCTGAAGGGGGCGCCGACGGTGGACAACTCCTCTATCAGGGGGACCTAGCCGGGCTCAAAAAAGTTGAGCATAGCCCGACTGCCGACTTCCTGCCCTAGACTGAGTTTGGTGCCCATTCACCCGCGCGAATCAGTTCGAACTTGCCATCTCTAGAGACTGAATGTGAGTCTGCTATAAGCAAACAAACTGAGAAAATTCGATGGCCGGAAATGGGCCTACCCCACATCAGTACTGGACCCGAACAGGGCAATAAATGCGGCTGTTTCGATTCCAGTTGCCTCCGATCCTTTCCCTAGGCTCTAATTCACTCCGACTCACATCGATCTTTAAAAACCGCCGAAAATTACCGCCAAGTGTCTGCTGATTATACCGAAGAAAATATCAAGTCTCTCGACTGGAAAGAGCACATCCGCCTGCGCCCGGGCATGTATATTGGTAAACTGGGCGATGGTTCCAGCTCGGATGACGGAATCTATATTCTGCTCAAGGAAGTCCTCGACAACTCAATTGATGAATTTGTCATGGGGCACGGTAAGACGATCGAAGTAGCGATTGACGGAACCCGTGTCCACGTTCGCGACTTTGGCCGCGGTATACCGCTGGGTAAATTGAAGGACTGTGCGTCGAAAATTAATACCGGGGCGAAATACGATTCCGAAGCCTTTAAAAAGTCGGTCGGCCTTAACGGTGTCGGCATTAAGGCAGTCAACGCCCTTTCCGGGGAGTTTACCATTCAGGCTTACCGCGAAGGCAAAACCCGTATGGTACAATTTGCCCAAGGCGAGCTTACAGTCGAAGACAAGAGCGACAAAGCGGCCAAAGAGGCTCCCTCCGGGACTGAGTTGCACTTCGATCCCGACCCGGAAATCTTTGGCTCCTTCCGATTTCGCCAAGACTATGTCGAAGACATGCTCTGGAACTACGCCTACCTCAACAGTGGGCTGACCATCCTTTACAATGGCCGGAAGTTTAAATCCGAAAACGGCCTGCGGGATCTCCTGCAAAACAAACTCGATGGCGACCCACTCTACCCCATCGTCCATCTGCGCGATAAAAACATCGAAATCGCCTTCACCCATAACGCTGCCTACGGCGAAGACTACTACTCCTTCGTCAACGGACAACACACCACTATGGGCGGCACCCACTTGTCTGCTTTCCGGGAAGCATTGGCTAAAACGATCAAGGAATTCTACAAAAAGGATTTCGACGCGGTTGACATCCGCACCTCGATATGTGCCGCCGTGAGTATCAAAGTAGAGGAACCGGTCTTCGAATCACAAACCAAGACCAAGCTCGGCTCTCAGGAAATGGGGCCGAAAGGTCCAACGGTGCGCACCTTCCTGCTCAATTACATCAAGCAAGCTCTGGACAATTATCTGCACCGTGAGCCGGAAACCGCCAAGGCGCTGCTCGAAAAGATCCTCGATTCGGAGCGAAACCGCAAGGAGCTGAAGGGCATTCAGAAGCTCGCCCGTGAACGCGCCCGCAAAGCAAAAATTCATAATAAAAAATTACGCGACTGCCGGGTTCACCTCGATTCCAAGAAGGACGGTCGACTGGACTCCACTCTCTTTATCACCGAGGGCGATTCCGCTTCCGGTTCGATCACCAAGGCGCGCAACGTCAATGCACAGGCCGTTTTTTCACTCAAGGGGAAGCCGCTCAACTCCTTCGGCCTGACGAAAAAGATCGTTTACGAGAACGAGGAGTTCAACCTTCTGCAGGATGCTCTGAACATTGAGAATGGGCTGGAAGGACTGCGCTATAACAACGTCGTCATTGCCACCGATGCCGATGTTGACGGGATGCACATACGCCTGCTCCTGATCACTTTCTTTCTCCAGTTCTTTCCCGAGCTGATCCGGCAGGGGCACTTGCATATTTTGCAGACGCCACTCTTCCGTGTGCGCAACAAGAAGCAGACACGCTACTGCTACTCAGAGGAGGAGCGTGTTGCCGCGATCAAAGCCTGTGGACCAAAACCGGAGATCACCCGCTTCAAAGGTTTGGGAGAGATTTCTCCAGACGAATTCAAACACTTCATTGGCAAAAATATACGGCTGGATCCGGTCATTATACCAAAAGGAATGACGACCAAAGACCTCTTGACCTTCTACATGGGCAAAAACACACCGGACCGCCAAGAGTTCATCATCGAAAACCTGCGCATTGAGAGAGACGAGGCAACTGAACTGGCTACAGCGTAGCCAAGTAGCCAAGTCCATTCCGCGCCTGACAAGCCCTATTTGCGACGACGCAAAGCAGTAAACAATAAGACCGCCCCGGAAAGCAAGAGACCAACGGTTGCTGGCTCAGGAACAACCTGAATGCTGCCAGACATGTTTGGATGGCCCGTGATGTAACAACTGTAATAATAGGTGCCTTGCTCTGCGGAAGTCGGCGTCCAGGTAATCAGGTCGACAGAAGAA
>DKOA01000040.1 GCA_002469895.1 Opitutia bacterium UBA7374 | reverse complement strand
ACGAATGATTTGCAGAAGGCTAGTCAGATGAATACGCCAAACCGCATCACGTTTTGTATCCAGACCGTCCTCGTGCGCTTGGTAATGAATCCATACTTCTGCTGGGTTCGTTGGTTCGGGATCNNTCGAGATTTATATTCTCTTTGCTGGAGACTTCTGTGGGTGCGATTGTTTGCACTGGATTTGGTCGCATCCAGAGCAGGCTGGTCGGGAAACATATACCAACTCCCCAAGATATGCGACGGACAGTTGCAGCACGAAGCACAGAGGGTAGGTATATTTCCTTTTGAAGATTATGCTGGAGTGCAATATGAGAGGGTATCCAATCGCTACCCGCACAGAGACGAATGATTTGCAGAAGGCTAGTAAGATGAATACGCCAAACCGCGTCACGTTTTGTATCCAGACCATCCTCGTGCGCTTGGTAATGAATCCATACTTTTGCTGGGTTCGTTGGTTCGGGATCGAGATAAAGGACTCCAAAATCGGCACTTCGTATGAGGAAGTCGGCGTACTGCCGAATCAGGCACAATAGACTCGGAGCTTGCGCTAGTGAGGGTGCTATACCGTAGAGATCACCATAGGTATTGAATCCTCCAATACGATCAAACGCCTCACTTACTTCGTTGTCTTGAACCACTAAATTGTGGATCGCGAAATATTGGTTTTTGCTGATGCGGTAATGCGGATACTCTAGTAATTTGCTAGGAATATGGGCTTCTCCAAGATACTTTTCGTGATCTTTGCCATGCGTCTGTAGAAACCGAATTAAAGGCAACAGATGGCATATTTCGACAGTCGGAATCGCATTCATGTAGGGTAAGGAGAAGTGTTTGAATAGTATTTATAGAAAAACTATAAATACATTCCGGGATGCCTTTGCCAATAGTAAATTTAGTCAATGTTACCTTATGCAGGGCTGTCTGAATGCTCTACAGCAAAGCTTTGTTAAGGACGCGGCAGATGGATTACGTTATACCGAAGTTGTTTGGCTATTTGCCATTTTCCTGTACTGAGTGGGCGTGGAACCCGTCAGTTTTTGAAAGGAACGCACAAAACTGCTGCATCGAGGGTAACCAATTTGGTTGGCAATGGTTTCGATTTTTTCGTGGCCTGTTTTTAGGTATTCCTTCGATAGCTGGATACGGGTCCGTAAAACTAGGTTACGGTAGTTTAGACCTTCTTTGTTCAACTTTCGGCTGAGGGAACGGTGGCTTATGCCATTCATTTCTGCCATGAGGAGATAACTTGGTATAGTGTTTGTTGCTTTTAAGTAGGTCAAAAGAACCGATTCAATCGCGTTACAGGCGCTGTTACCAAGTGCGGGTTGACTGATTCCGTTGATTAGCGATTGGGTATTTCGTGCGATTTGCAGAAATCCGTAGGGACTTTTCTCCAAAATCGAAGGATTCATCCGCACAGCAGTATGATTTTTATCGAGACGAATTTGGCATTTTTGAAGCCAGAGGGGAGCATATTCGATATTACTAAGTTCAAGCGGAAGCATAATTTGTGAGGGTAACCAATCGGCTGCCTCCGTGTAGCGGATAATTTGAATAAGCGTGGAAAGTTGTATCCCTAAATAGGGGGAAAGCAGATGCTTTTTTATGGCTGGGTGTTGTTCGATGCCTAGCCAGGCGATCTGGTCTGATTCTTTCCAGTACTTCAGACGAATAAGGTCTGAATGTATCAAAAAGCAGTTGGCGATACTCTCAATTAGCGAGCCGAAGGAGTGAGGCTTTTGGCACACTCCCAGTTGGAGGAGCTGTTTGGTTGTGCTATGAACGGGGCCATCAAAATGTAAATGACTTTTATTTTTTTGAAGTACACTTAGTGTAAAAGAGAGGAATAGGTGTGCAGGAATATTGCCTATGGTATATCGACAACGTACGGGTAGGTTATGTTTCTCCCTTTCCTCATTATAGTAGATATCTCTTTTATCGAACGCATCGAGCAGCTGGCTTACTATGGCCGTTGAAACAACCGGCAGGACCGCACGGTCTGCGGTCAGCTTGCTGGAGACGCGAAGACTGGCTGGTTTTTTAGCACACATGGTTCTGCGGTTCTGCTCTAATCAAAAAAAGGACTCAGCATTCTCAGAGTACCCTAAAGTTTTCGAAGATTTCGGGCGTACGCTGTTCAGCGCTATCCCATTCTCCTCGGATGCCGGTCAAAGAGGTCATCGAGGACATCCGCTTGAGAACCTCTTCTGGATTAAGTAGGATATACTCAACGCTCATAATACCAGTGGCTAAAGCGTTACACAGTGGTATGCATGGGCTTTTAAGTGATATGATGCTGGTATACAGTGAGTAGAGGGTTTCGAGCATCTGACCAAAGTTAATTTTGATGCTTTGAATGACGTGCTCAAGCGAGCTGGAGTGGTCACGGTGCACGAGCTCCTCTACAAGGATCGATTTGAGCGTCTGCTGTATCCACCCGATCTTAAGAAAAGGGTGTGTATCTAACGAAAAGTTTATGCTTTGCAGCTCGGTTAGGTTGTTCAGCCTTCCGTTAATCAAAAACGGCAATAGACGCAGTATGGTTGCTTGCGAACTCATTGTAATAATGTGTTTACCTTCGCCTTTTACGATGAGAACCAGAGTAACTTTTTCGAAAGAAGTCATCTCGTCAAAAAACTCTACAAATGGCCCGAGCCGGCTCCTTTGTTTGAGAGAATAGGCTCTCTGCCTGTTATCGGATATCGATTTTTCGTGCAGTAATGGTGACGATTCGCCGTTGGATGATCGATACCTTGAATCTTTCTCAGGCGACAAGAGGTATTCAACGGCCAATGGTTCCCTATTCAGTTTGAGCCGTTTGCCCGACTGCGAGTGTAATGCGATCGATATTCCTTCTTTCATTGTTCAGGCTTTTGGGTTCATTCTATTAGGATTTTATTCCCCGGTTTCTATGGTTATATAGAACTGGTGCCCGTGCACCGGTGGCCCCAGCGAAACCAAATGCCTTCCCGCCGTTAGTTCTATCGTATCTGGCCCTTCGCATGACCTTCCCAATGGACGCTCGTTGATGTAGGTGCCAAAATGGCTATCCAGGTCAGTGATAAAAACCTGTCCATTGGAGTTCAGAATTTCGCAGTGCAGGCGAGATATAGTGAAGGGCTTATTCTGCGGAATTGGAATATAGATGGATGCTCGCTTGTGCGTTGATTGCCTCCCAAAAACTAGCGTGCCATTGTTCAGCTTCCAACTTTCTGGCTGATTGATTAATTGCATCTCTTTTGAGGCTACTTCGATGTGGACCAAAACGTTACGCGTTATGTTATCTTCCGGTTCGGCAGAGATTCTCTGATCGGGGCGAACGCCCGGGGATCCGCTGAGGCATTTTTGTAAACCAATATCTTCCCCAGGCGTATCGATGGCTTTGCATGAGGCTTTTTTCGATTTGAGTGAGATATTACTGGCCCGCTCTTCGATCATGAAGGGTGAGGGAGGGGCTTTCGCTTTGTTTCTTTGCTTGAACATCATCTTATTAGGTTAAGAGGCCTAATGAATAAGAATTATTTCATCTAAATAAAGAGTAATAAATGATTTGGCAGATAAAGTTAAAAACGATAAAAATTAGGTAAAAATACCCAATAATGTAAACTCTTTTCGCCTGATCCACGTCAGTTACCACGTGCCCGGTTGATCATAACATTTTCCTCGTCTGAAAAAACTTATGATTGATAAATTAAAAAACTTATGCAATAATAAGTATAATAATTTATTTAAAGTAACCTTAAAACCCTACAAAAGGAGCGGTATGACACTTGCACGAAGCGTGAACCAAGCGACCGGGCATCTCGGGAAGAACAACCAACGGGATAATGCTCAGACAGACTATATGAATTCAATAAATGCCGGCAGCGTGACACACGCTGTTGGTAATGAAAATGCGCAGTCTGATTCAACTCCCCAAGCAGCTCAAGCAACTCAAGCAGCCCAAGTAGCTAATGGGCCTTCCCTTTCCGATTGTTCCCCTGCGGATAGACCTTTAGTCATTCGCCCTTTTGTGCGTTCAAGAGTTCATCAGGCTTCGTCTGAATCCAAGCCTTATGACCCTCCCGAAAGATCCGCACTGCAAATCCTGAAGGCTCCATTACGAGTTCCTTGTCCGTATTGTGACAGTTTGTTGCGGATGCGGTCCCATACCTGCTCGCACTGCCAACGTGGCTTGCTGAATTATTGGCTGTGGGAGAGAGCGATCTTAAATCGTTTACTCCTATTGATGGGAACCGCTCTGTTGCTCACCCTAGCTATGGTCAAAATCTTTATTTTTTAGGTCTCTTCTTAGCATATAGATCCTGTGTTCACATCGAATAAAATTCTGGCGACAAATGGTAGTAACTAGTGCTTGATAAATTATAAGCCTCAACTAGTTTGGGGTAAGGTGCTCAGTCCCAAAAGGTAGTGTTCAACTGATTGAAGGTTAGCAATGTGCAAAAAGTTGAGCGGGACTGGGCACCTTTTTTTTCGAGTCAAGCAACTCGTGTAATGGTGCCCTTTCCGTCAGCAGGTAGTCGGTAGCCGGAAGCACAAAGCCGGTAGCCGATCTGTTCTCTGGCATCTACTATCTCAGCTTCCGGGCTTAACCGCCTCTGTGCCTTGTAGGTCCGGTGGTAAATCATCGGCTTCATAGGTTGGGAAGCTGAGTTTTGCCAAGCTATGATGGGGAATCTCAAATTGAGTCGATCCATTGCTTCGATCGACAAGCACACCCACTGCAACCGGTTCGGCGCCGTGTGCTCGACATTCCTCGATCGCTTCAACGACACGCCCCCCCCGGGTAATGACATCCTCCAGAATCAATACTTTTTCGCCCGCTTCAAAGGAGAAGTTGCGCCGTAAAGCGAGACCATCCTCTACTTTTTCGAGGAATAGGTAGCGTAGGCCCATCTGCCGCGCTACCTCTTGTGCAATGACCAAGCCACCCATCGCCGGTCCCACTACGGTGCGCGCCTCATATTCTCTTAGCAGCGGTACCATCAGCTCAGCGAGTCGTGTTACCTTGTCCATATGCTGACATACTTGCGCACACTGGAAGAAATGTTTGCTGTGCAGACCCGAACGCAGAAGGAAATGTCCTTCCAGTAGGGCTCCGCTCTGGCGGAAGATATCGATCACTTCATCTGCTTGATTTTGCATACGCTCACAGTGTATCTCAAATACTTGGCTGTGAAGGGAGAAATTAGAAAAAAGCGACAACGATTGCGGCTTGTCATAAAGCGATACAACCTGTCGTATATTCAGGCTTAAGATCCGTAAATGCTTCAGCTTCTACACCGGCATGTTTTTCAGGAGATTCTCATCGCCACCTTTTTGGCCATGGCACTCTTTGTTTTTGTGCTGCTTACGGGGAACGCTTTACGCGATATGGTCGGTCTCTTCTCTGCGGGTAAGCTGGATGCGTTAACCTTTCTTCACCTGATTGGTCTGCTCATTCCCTATGTCGCCGCGTATGCCTTGCCGCTGGCAATTCTAACGGGAACGATGGTCGCACTGGGTCGACTCTCTTCACAGAGAGAGATCATTGCCATGCGATCATCGGGGTGGAGTTTGTATCAGGTGGCGGCTCCGGTTATCTGCATCGCTTTTTTTGGGATGGTCGCCAGTGTTGTTGTTAATCTTCACTTCGCGCCACGAGCAAAGGTTGCCGTCCGAACGATGCTGACACAGGCGATCACGGAAAACCCTCTAGACTTTATTGAAGAGAAACGTTTCATCAATGAATTCCCCGGATACGTGATCTATATGGGCACTCGAGAGGGGGATCAGCTGAAGGACTTTTGGGTGTGGGAGTTAGACGAGCAAAAACAGGTTAAGCGATTCGTTCGCGCGGCTTCTGGACAGCTTGGCTTTAGTTCAGAAAGCAGTGAACTCATCCTGCGTGTGTTTAATGCCACCGCTGAAATTCGTGATGCGTCGAGCCCTGAAGATTTCAGCACGGGTCAAATACAAACTATCTTCTTTGAGCAGACGGATTTTGCTCTACCGCTGGACCAGGTTCTGGGCAAAGGACACAAGCGGGGAACAAAGATCAGCAATATGGATTTCTCCCAACTCATAACTCTCCGTGAACAGGCACGGGCCGATGAAATTAACAGAGGGGATAAGGCTATCTCGCCGGAACGCATGCGAGCGCAAACCCAGATACAGAAAAATTGCGCGATGGCGTTCTCGACTTTTTCTTTGGCACTGTTTGGGGTACCGCTGGCCATACGTGTAGGCAGAAAAGAAACCTACGCAAACTTGGCCCTCGCGCTGGTCATTTCCCTGACCTATTATTTCCTTATGGTTGTCGTTACTTGGCTGGAGGGCAATCCGGCCCTGCGGCCTGACTTACTTGTGTGGGTGCCTAACTTGCTTTTTCAATCAGCTGCGCTTTTCTTAATTGTTCGTTCGGCACGTCACTAGTGCGGATTTTCACCGGCCGCAATGTAGAGCCAGCCATGCAAGTTGAAACGATCCACAACCCGCCACCACTGGATGCTCTGTTAGAGCGCTTTGGCTCGGGCGTGCAGCCCTTTATTCTGGATAGCGCTCAATCCAACAATGGACTTGGGCACTGGAGTTTCTTTGGAGCGGATCCTTTCTCTGTCATAGAGGGCGACCTAGAGCAACTGCGCTTGGCTATGGCGCCTTTTCAAATCGAAAATACTACGGACATTCCTTTCGTGGGTGGTGCCGTTGGGTATATCTCTTACGATTATGGCCGGGCTATCGAGACCATGCCGACGATTGCCACAGATGATCGGCGTATCCCACAACTCCGCTTCGGGCTCTATGATTCAATAGCAGCCTACGATCATGCATCCGGTGAACTGCATCTAATCGCAAGTGGTCAGTCACAGCCAGCAGACAAAGGATTAGAAGCCCTCCGGCACTTGCTCTATGCCGAAAGAAAAATACCAAGGCGCAATCTGCCGCCATGCATTGGGCCATGGGAATGGAATTTGGATCAAGCCGCCTTTTGCCGGGCAGTTAATGAAATCAAGGACTATATCGCAAAAGGAGACGTCTATCAGGTCAACCTCTCCCGCCGAGCCCGTTGCAAGTTTGAAGGCGACCCGTTGCACCTCTATTCAGCCCTAAGAAAGGGCAACCCGGGGCCGTATTGTGCCTACCTCGATACGGGAGACTATTCCATCCTTTCGACCTCTCCCGAGCAATTCTTAGAAAAATCCGGCCGTGAGCTGGTAACTCGACCGATTAAAGGCACCCGTCCCCGGGGTGATTCCTTTGAGGAGGATCAAAAATTTGCTGAGGAGTTGGCAAGGTCTCCTAAAGAACGTGCTGAATTACTGATGATTGTGGATCTTGTTCGCAATGATCTTGGCCGGGTTGCTGAATACGGATCCGTTCGCGTCGAAGACCTTTACCAGATCGAGCAGTATTCCCGTGTCATGCACCAGACTGCCCAAGTCAAAGCACGGCTCGCAGCAAACAAGGATGTCTATGATTGCATCCATGCGCTCTTCCCCGGCGGCTCCATTACCGGTGCGCCAAAAATTCGGGCCATGCAGATCATTGAGGAACTCGAACCGACACGCCGCAACGCTTACTGTGGATCCATTGGTTATGTCGGCTTTGATGGGGATGCGGAATTCAATATCGCCATTCGCAGCCTGCACCTTGTGGACGGCTATCTTGACTACCAGGTGGGTGGCGGCATCGTCTGGGATTCAAAACCGGAAGACGAATTTCTCGAGACATATCACAAAGCCCGCGCCATTCACGAAACCATCGACGCATTATGCCGGAGCCAATCGTAATTTCCAACGGAGCTTCTTTGTCTCTCCAGCCCACTGATTCCGGTTTTGCCCACGGATACGGACTTTTTGAGTCTATCCGGCTCGAGGGTGGACGTCTCCGCTTTTGGTCTGCCCATTGGCAACGCTTGCAAAACTCAGCCACCGCGCTCGGTTTAAATAGTCCACAAAGCGAAGAATCTATCCTCAGGGCGATTGGGCGTCTTGTCTCCATCGACGCACTCGAAAACGCTACGATTAAGCTCTCTCTTCTGCGGAAGAGTCAGGGAGATCAGCTCTTTGTTTATGCCCGACCCTCGATCAATTGGCCGGAGACTATTCGCCTGAGTTGGCGCCCGGACTATCCACTCAGCGCTCATTCCCTGATTGCGGGACACAAGACGCACAACTACATGGAGAACATCTACCTGCTGGAGCAGGCCCGCTCAGCCGGCTTTGACGATTGCTTGCGGCCGGCCTCCTGTGGATCTCTTGGGGAGACTGCGGTAGCGAATATCCTTTGGTTCAGCCAAGACGTTCTGCATACCCCGGCCATTCATTTGGGCATTCTTCCCGGAGTCGTTCGTGCGGCGCTCCTTCGTCTTGCTGATTTACTCAAGATAAGTGTCTCTGAAGGCGCCTATTCACCAGACTCCCTCCATCAGGCTGAAGCTCTTTACATGACGAACGCATCCCTTGGTATCCATCCGGTTCATTCTGTCGACGGAGAAGGGCTGAGTGTCCGTTTTGAATCCGCTGGGCATCCACTCTACAATAAACTTCGCGAGGCCCTGCAGGTAGAACTGGAGCAAGAGGCCATTCAACCACCCGTCCCCGAAATAGAATGACAGGCTTTTTCAAAACTGCCCGTTGTACGCTTCCGCTTGGTCGGAAGACTTATCTTGTTGGCATCCTCAACCTCACCCCCGACTCCTTTTCCGATGGAGGTAACTTTATGACGATGGAGTCTGCCGGTGCCCACTTTCATCGTATGGTTGAGGCTGGCGCCGATGTAATCGACATTGGGGGCGAGTCCACTCGCCCCGGTCACAAACCGGTACCTGCCGATGAGGAAATCCGACGAACTGTGCCCTTTATTCGCCAAGTACGTTCTCAAACGGAGGCCCTCATTTCGATAGACACATCCAAAGCGGAAGTCGCTCAGGCCGCTCTTCATGCCGGAGCCGATATCGTAAACGATGTCTGGGGTGCCCAGCGTGATCCGGCAATGGCGGCAACGATCGCCGAGCATGGTGCCGCCTGCATACTCATGCACAACCGCCCTGCCGGGGAAGCCGGAGAGGGCGATGTGGTTGATGCAATCCGCACCTTTCTTGAAAAGTCCGTTGCATGCGTTACAAAAGCCGGCGTGTCATCGCAGGCTATCCTACTCGATCCGGGACTTGGTTTTGGTAAAACCGATGAGGAAAACTGGACGATTATGCGCCGCCTTCCGGAGATTAATGCCCTTGGTTTTCCCGTTCTGCTTGGCGCTTCCCGCAAGTCTATGATTGCCCGGCTGCTCGACATCAAAGACCCAGAAGCTCGGCTCAACGGAACGCTCGCCACTACCGCTTTGGCCGTTCAAGCTGCTATTGATTTTATTCGTGTGCATGATGTTCGCGAAAACCGTGAATGTTGCGACGTTCTTGACCACTGCCTCCGTTATGAATCAGACAACCATTGAACTGAAGTCCCTCGAATTCTATGCCCGACATGGTTTGCTTCCTGAAGAAGCCGCCCTCGGTCAGCGCTTTAGCATCGATCTGAACCTGCGCCTCTCGGACGGACTTCAATTTCAGTCCGACGAAATCGATACAACGATCAACTATGCTCTGGTCTATGAGCGGGTGAAAGATATTTTCCTCGGCCAGCGCTTTAACCTGCTTGAAGCTGCCGCTGAGACGATCGCCATCGACCTTCTGGAAAACTTTCCGCTCTTAGCCGAAGTGCGTATCAAAATCTGTAAGCCTGCTGTCCCCGTTGATTGCATCTGCGAGCATTTCGCAGTGGAAATTATGCGATGTCGCTAAAGAACGCCTACATCGCATTGGGCAGTAATCTGGGCGACCGGATGAGCCACCTCCGGGCTTCTCTAAATGAGTTGGAAATGTCCGGGAAGATCCGAATCGAAGCGGTCAGCCCCGTCTATAATAACCCGGCCGTTGGCTTGGGCAATGTGCCCGATTTCCTCAACGCAGTAGCCTGCGTGCAGACGTCGCTTTCTCCGCAAGAACTTCTCCGGCGGTGCCTCTCCGTAGAAGCCGTATTGGGTCGCGTCCGCACCGGTCAGCCGGCTTCCCGAACGATCGACCTCGACCTCCTCCTTTACGAAGATGTTCAACTCGATACTCCGAGCTTGCAACTCCCGCACCCGCGAATTGAACAACGCGACTTTGTCGCACGACCGCTCATGGACATCGCACCCGGACTGCTTATATCCGGAAAACTAATCGAATCTATCCTATCAGCGATCCCTGCAGGACGAATGTCTCTCTGGGCTGAAACGCTCCGCTAAACCGCTTTACCTCAATCCACCCAGTCGTGTAATCTTTTCGAATGAAACCAAGCGTCGAAATCGAATATTGCCCCGGTTGCCGATGGCTCCTTCGAGCTGCCTGGACGGCACAGGAATTACTAACGACCTTTGAGCAGGAACTGGGCGCGGTTACTCTGCGCCCGGCAGAAGAGGGCGGTCGCTTTCAGGTTTCAATCGATGGGCAAACCGTCTGGGATCGCAAGGCGGAAGGCCGTTTCCCGGAGATGAAGGAACTCAAGCAGCGCATCCGCGATCAGATTGCCCCGGAGCGAGATCTCGGCCACAGCGATGCCCCTGCAACAGAAGGAAATGATGCCGGCTGATACCGCTGCTCCTGCCGATATCCTTATCGAAGCCGCTGAAGAACTTAGTCGCAGCGTGCAATCGCTGGCCTTTGCTGATCCCGTTGCCTATGTCTATAATCCGCTCGATTATGCCTGGGCATCGCATGAAGCTTATCTTCGTGCCTGTGCTGCCAGCCCCAGTCGGATTGTTTTTCTCGGGATGAATCCCGGCCCCTACGGAATGGCACAGACGGGTGTGCCCTTCGGAGAGATTCCACATGTTCGCGATTGGATTGGTATTCACGAGCCTGTGCAAAAACCCCGTCCGGAGCATCCGGCTCGTCCGGTCGAGGGCTTCGACTGTGCCCGAAGCGAAGTCAGCGGTCGCCGTCTCTGGGGGCTCTTCAAAGAACGCTTCGTTCGTCCAAAAGAATTTTTTGCGGAGCATTTTGTAGCCAATTACTGCCCCCTTGTCTTTATGGAGGAAAGTGGCCGCAACCGTACTCCGGACAAACTACCGGCAGAGGAATGCGAAGCGCTGTACCAAGTTTGTGATGAGCACCTTCGTGCCCTCGTCCAGGGTCTACAGGCCGAGTGGGTGGTCGGAGTCGGTGGCTTTGCTCAAGGTCGTGCGAAGATAGCCCTAAAGGATTTGCCCGTACGTATTGGGCGTATTTTACATCCCAGTCCGGCCAGTCCTGCGGCTAACCGGGGTTGGGCTGAGCAGGCTACCCGACAAATGGTCGAGCAGAGGCTGTGGGAGAATTAGACATGACAGATAGGCAAAACTCAGATTTTATCTAATCGTTTCCGATTATGAAAAGTATACTACCTCTACTTCTAATTGGCCTGCCCCTGCTGGCCTCTGCACTACCCATTGATATTGATTTTGAGTCTTGGGCAAGCAGTGCTTCCGAACCCCAACTAAAGGTATTATTAAATGGGGAAGACGGGGTCGCTTATTATCTTCGTCAATCAAGTGACTTATCCGAATGGCAATTGGTTTGGACAGATCCGGTCTTGGGAACCGGCTCTGAAGTATCGCTGGACGTCCC
Source organism: Opitutia bacterium UBA7374 (assembly GCA_002469895.1). GTDB lineage: Bacteria > Verrucomicrobiota > Verrucomicrobiia > Opitutales > Coraliomargaritaceae > UBA7374. Next base: position 2,282 of record DKOA01000040.1, on the reverse strand, counting down.
GTTGGAACCTTTTCCAGAGAAGCAGTTCTTTCGAATGGAAAGTGCTTTTGAGAGACGGGCTCGCTTATTTGTCGAAAATTATCGAAACCAAATCCGCAGCGGCGGGCCTGTCGCACTAACAATCAATGGGGTCGACCTTACGAGCGTGATCGAAATCACTGAAGACCGTCAGGCGAATCAAATGGTCATCACGGCAAACGGGATTCCCAATTACAGGCCAACCATCATTGGCTTTGACGTATCCAGCGGATGGAACGCAGCGATTAACGGTGGATTTCAGTCACTTAAATTTAGTGCTGAGAATGAAGGTGCGAACGGGCAATTCAATCCAAACAGTATTGCCGAAGCAACCGAGGTATTTCGTATTCCGTTGGCTCCTGTCTATAATGCTTCTGTCACGGATACTTCTCTTGGTACCGTTGGTGTTGCCATAAACGGCATTCCTATTTATAATCCTTTTGAAGATCCGAACGAGACAGCCGCCTATGGTCGGATTTTTTCCAGCTGTTGTGGACACCCCCAAAGGACAGGCGTGTATCACTATCATAAGTATCCCACCTGCTTGCGTTTACTTCTCGGGGACTCATGGAAATCGGAGAAAGAAAAATGTGATGAACTGGATGATTTAATTGAGAATAACGGCCATTCTCCCTTGCTTGGTTTTGCTCTGGATGGATGGCCTGTCTATGGCCCGGTCGGTCGCTTAAGCAGCGATCAAGGCAGCAAATTACTGCAGTCCAGTTATACGGGGGCAAGCGATAGTGCCGGCAATCCTTCTTATGTTGCGGGCAGCGGAGATCTTGATGAGTGCAACGGACTGATTTCGCCGACGCCGGAGTTTCCCGAAGGAATTTATCATTACATCATGTCGATCGAGGCGGACAGCGATGGCAAGGTGCTGCGCTATATAAATCCTTATTTCGGCTACGACGTACGCAATACCTTGAATAAGCATGGTTTGCTGCCAACCGGTTGGGAAGCTGATACGGCCTACGCGGACGGATTGCAGAATGGTTTTGCAGTCGATGGGGTCTTCGTTCCGGGCACGGACAGCGTGGATACGTTTGATGCTTTTATTCGATCGATGCAGAGCGTGCTTTCGGCAAATGGAATGAGCGCGGTCTCTAGTGAATTTGAAACAATGAAGATTCAATACCCCTTTACCATTCGCCAGTATCGTGGAGATATTGCGACCAATACCGGTGGCACGGATGGCGGCACAGGGAATGAAAATGAAGGCGGTGCGGATGGGGATGCAGGCATTTTGTCCGTTTCCCCTAGTGGCGCGAACGGTAACACCGTTACAGAGATAACCATTTCATTGGATCCGAATGTGACGCCTCCATTGCCGCCAAGTCAGATAAATCCGACCTCAGTTCGTATCGGCAGTTATGTACTCCAGTCCGTTTCTCGCAGCAATACTACTTTGACCGGCACCTTGAGCCTGCCCTCTTTGTCGACAGGGAGCACCGAAGCCATCGAAGTCACTTTCCCCAGACCTACTGGTGAAAGCCTAGTTTATCGCCTGACGGATGCGTTTAGTCTGATTAACTAGCGACGGTAGAGAAATGATTGGCTTATCCGTTTACTGAAAAGTGGAGCGCATCTGTATCGAAGTCCATCAGAGCGACACGAGTCGCCGGGCCGGTCATGCGAATGGCGTAGTTTGGGCCGATTTGGATGCCGATGCGACCACCGGGCATATGTACGGTGATGGCTTCGTCGCAGAGTCCGATGCGGTGCGCGACAGCGGCGGCTGCACTACTGCTCGAGCCGGATGCAAGGGTGTAGCCGGCGCCGCGTTCCCATATTTCAATGCGGATGTTATTGCGGTCGATGACCTGTAGGAACTGAACGTTTGTACGATTGGGGAAATCGGGGTGGGTTTCCAGCACCGCGCCATCGCAGCAGGCAAGTTCTTCCGATATTTCCGGGAGTGGAATGACGCAGTGAGGGTTGCCAATGTCGGCTCTGTATGCGGTGTAGTCGGTTCCGTTGATTGTGATCGGGTGGGTGGGGTCGGCATCGGCAGACGCCGGGTTGCCGAAGAGGACTGTGCCCATGTCGACGGTGATGGATTCCGCTTTCGGTGAAATTGAGCAGGTGACGATGCCTCCGGGTGTGTCCACTGTAAAGGGCGCTTCGGTAACGCGGCCTATGTCGAAGAGGTAGCGCGCAAATATGCGTAGGCCGTTGCCGCTTTTTTCTGCTTCGGATCCATCCGGATTAAGGATGCGCAGCCCAAAATCAGCGGTCTTGGTAGGCAGTGGCCCGTAAAGGAT
>DKOA01000032.1:2727-5599 GCA_002469895.1 Opitutia bacterium UBA7374 | reverse complement strand
GCTCCCGTAGTTCAATGGATAGAGCGGCGGTCTCCGAAGCCGCAAATCTGGGTTCGAATCCCGGCGGGAGCACCAGCCTTTGCATGAGCGAAGCGATCTGCGAAGGCGACACACCCAAGCGAGTGATTCTGTCCAACACCGGCACCCATTCCATGCTCTTCCGCAGCCGACGTAGAAAACAAGTAAAGGGCAATAAGCGCGGGAGATTCTGGTCTGTCTTTTTCTGACCTTGTCCGGACTGAGTATGGGCTGGATGGGATCAGCCGTCGATCTGCTCATCGAGGAAGGTGATGAGTTCGTCTTCCGAGAGGCGGCGTTGTTCGCAGCTGTCGCGGTCGCGGAGTGTGACGGTGCCGTCTTTTTCGATGGTGTCGAAGTCAATGGTAATGCCGAAGGGGGTGCCGATTTCGTCTTGGCGGCGGTAGCGGCGACCGATGGCTCCGGAGGCGTCGTAGAAGACGTTCCAGCGTTTTTGCAGACGTTCGTAGAGGGCGCGGGCGCGCTCGACGAGTTCGGGCTTGTTTTTCAGAAGTGGGAAGACGGCGGCTTTGTACGGCGCGATGCGTGGGTGGAACTTGAGGAGTGTACGTTTTTCCGCTTTGCCTTTGTCGTTGGGGACTTCGTCTTCGGTGTAGGCGGCGGAGAGGATGGCGAGGAGAGTGCGGTCAACGCCGAGGGAGGGCTCAATCACATGGGGGACGTACTTCGCTTTGGCGGCTTCGTCGAAGATCTCCATGGACTTGCCGGAGTGTTCCTGGTGCTGGTTGAGGTCGTAATCCGAGCGGCAGGCGATGCCCCAGAGTTCCTGTTCTCCGTGGGGGAAGTGGAACATGAGATCGGTGGTGGCGCGGGAGTAGAAGGCGAGCTTGTCCTGCGGGTGTACGTCTTCGGTGATCGACTCGCGAGGGAGGCCGATGGAAACCAGCCAGTCGATGCAGGTGTCGAGCCACTGGCGATGGAGGCCCTGCCAGTCGGCTTCCGGGGCGATGAAGTACTCGATCTCCATTTGCTCGAACTCGCGGGAGCGGAAGATAAAATTGCGCGGGGTGATCTCGTTGCGGAAGGCTTTGCCGATCTGGGCGATACCAAAGGGGATCTTGACCCGTCCGGTATCGACGACGTTTTTATAGTTGGCGAAGATGCCCTGGGCGGTCTCGGGGCGAAGGTAGGCCGTGGCGGAGTCATCGGCGAGGGGGCCGACTTTAGTTTCAAACATGAGCTTGAACTCGCGTGGCTCAGTCAGGGTACCGGCGGCCGTGGCGTCGGGGCCGAGGGTTTGCTCGCGCTGTTCGGCGCTGGCTTCGGCGGCTTCGACGGTGCCGGCCAGTTGTGCCTCGTCGAGGGTGGACTGTTTGCGGTCGAGGAGGTCGCGGAGTTTCTTGGCGCGTTTGATTTGCTCGGCAGCGCCGGCGCCTTCGACGAGTGCGACATAGCCGACGGATTCCCCGTCGAGGACAACCGGGTGGAAGAAGAGCTGGTCGGCGCGGTAGCGGAGCTTGGACTCCTTGCAGTCGATCATAGGATCGGAAAAACCGTCGACGTGCCCGGAGGCTTTCCAAATGGCGGGGTGCATGATGATGCTGGAGTCAAGACCTTCGATGTCGTCCCGCCGCTGGACAAAGTCGCGCCACCAGGCATGCTTGATATTGTTGCGCAGTTCGACGCCGAGTGGGCCATAGTCGAAAAAGCCGTTATAGCCGCCATAGATTTCTGATGAGGGGAAGATAAAGCCTCGGCGCTTGCATAGGCCGACAAGTTCTTCCATGAGGCCGTCGTTGTTTGCGGGTGCAGTCATACTTGGGTCAAGATGGAGTCTGGCTTTGTCGGGTCAAGTGTTGGTTGTCCTTGATTGCAGGGCAGTTTCTTTACAGCTTTTGACGATGGCTGAGAATGTAGGCAAGAAGGGTCCGTGGTACAGGCTTTGGTCTGGTGTATCTACATGGGTGGCTACGTCGGTGCTATGCCTATGGTGGCGTACCCTGCGCTTTCGGCTGGATCCTTCTGTCTCGGTAATGCATGGGTCTTCTTTTCCGCCTTCGATTGTTTTGCTTTGGCATAATCGCTTGTTCGCTGCTCCGGAGTTTTACCGCCGCTTTTTCCGCGATCGCCGCTTGGCGGCTTTGGTCAGTGCGAGCGGTGATGGAGGCTGGCTGTCCGCATTTCTGCAGCGTCTGGGCATCCGGCAGGTGCGGGGATCGAGCCATAACCGAGGAGGAATGGCTCTTCGGGGCTGCCTCGATGTATTAGCGGCAGGTTTTGATGTAGCGATCACTCCGGACGGATCGCGCGGACCGGTTTATGCAATGAAGCAAGGTGCGGCGGCGGTTGCCTTGAAGACAGGCGCTCCGGTCTACCTCTTATCGCTACACTACGATGGCGCTCTGCGCTTGGGCAGTTGGGATCGATTTTTTCTGCCACTTCCTTTCAGCACGGTCCGGGCATGTCTGGAACAAGTGACTCTGGCGACGCCCAGCGGCGGGCAAGAGGACCCTCTGCAAGAGGCACAAACTGCCTTGCAGTCGCAAATGGAGGCGATGATTGGTGACCCTCTATTTCAGCACGGGAAGTGGAGGGCTACCAATGAAAGACCGGGGAGCTAATTAAAGTGCCGCCGGCCGCGACGCTCTGGTTTTCTCCATCGGCCCAGACCTGATCGTTAATCAGGCATTTAAATGCGACCGGAGCTTTTGCCCGGGTGGTGCTGAAGGCCCATTCATAGGGGGCAATATTTTCCATTAGCGCACCTTTATCCCAGCTCAGGCCGGCACCTTCTCCGCGCAGGTAGAGCGCATTGCCAAAGCCGACATCGACCCGTGCGATAATGCGCGTCTGGACGAGGGATGCGGTGGTGGCCTTCTTCGTCACTGTGGCC
>DKOA01000032.1:0-2416 GCA_002469895.1 Opitutia bacterium UBA7374 | reverse complement strand
TTCGTCACTGTGGCCTTCTTCGTCGTAGTCTTCTTCGTTGCTGTGACCTTCTTCGTCGCGGTTTTTTTAGTAGCTACCTTTTTAACGGTTTTTTTTGGAGTGGTTTTTTTCGCCATGTCAGTTTTTGGTTACGATCCATTATTTCTAGAATTTATATAATCTGACTTTTCTGCAAGATTTTTTTGATCGAATGGCTTATCAGTGATTGCGGGCACTTTTTTGTTCCCTTCTCATTTAGTCCTGTTGAAGAAGGAAGATAACTTCTTCGGCAATATTTTTTGAGTGGTCGGCGATGCGCTCGATCGACTTCGAAATGAGGAGTGTATCAAAACGAGTTTGTATGCACAGATTTAGCTTTTTATCGCTGGTTAGTAATTTGTAGTTCTGCTGGTTGAGTTGGTCGATCTGCTTGTCACGTTCGATCACTTCCCGCGCCAGATCGATATCTTCTTCAACAAAACAGCTAATCGCGTCTTTCATCATAAGGTTGGTGAGCTCGCTCATCTCCGCAATGGAAGCAGTTTCTTTTATCTGACTATCGCGGGTTAGTATTTTGCGGGCCTTTTTCGTAATGCTGTGTGCTTCATCGGCCGCGCGCTCAAAATCGCGACTTGCTTTGAGTGCGACAAAAATAAGGCGAACGTCGCTGGAGACCGGACCGCGCAAAGTAACATAGCGCATGGAATCGTGAGTGATCTGACACTCCAGTTCATCGATTTGATCGTCGAGCTGGTTGGCTTTTTCAATGATCTCGATATCGCCTTGGAGGTATCCATCCACCGCCATGCGTGCGGCTTCATTGGTCTTTTCACCGAGTAGGATCAGCTTGTTGCGGAGGTCCTGGAGTTCTTCGTGGAAATAGCGTCTCATGGCAGGAAGAGAGGGGGGGTCAGCCGAAGCGCCCGGAGATGTAGGCTTCGGTTTTCGGGTTGGCCGGGTTCATGAAAATGGAGTCTGTGTGGTCGTACTCGACGATTTTGCCGAGGTAGAAAAACGCGGTGTAGTCGGAGATGCGGGCGGCCTGCTGCATGTTGTGGGTGACGAGGATGATGGTGTAGTCCTGCTTGAGCTTGTTGACGAGTTCCTCGACGCGCGCGGTGGCGATGGGATCGAGGGCGGAGCAGGGCTCGTCCATGAGGAGGATGGAGGGCTTGACCGCGAGGGCCCGGGCGATGCAGAGGCGTTGCTGCTGGCCGCCGGAGAGGCTCAGGGCATTCTGGTCGAGGCGGTCCTTGACCTCGTTCCAGAGGGCGGCATCGCGGAGCGACTGCTCGACGACCTGGTCGAGTGCCTGCTTGTTGCGGATGCCCTGGAGGCGGAGGCCGTAGGCGACGTTGTCGTAAACGGACTTGGGGAAGGGGTTGGATTTTTGGAAGACCATGCCGACGTGGCGGCGCAGGGCGATGACGTCGATCTCCGGGCGGTTGATGTCGATGCCTCCGATGCGGATCTGGCCGCCGAGGATGCGGGCGCTGTCGATCGGGTCGTTGAGCCGGTTGAAGGAGCGCAGGAGGGTGGTCTTGCCACAGCCGGAGGGGCCGATGAGGGCGGTAACGTTGCGTTCCTTGATGTCTATGGTGACCGAGTCGAGAACGAGTTGCTCGCCGTAGGCGAAGCTGAAGCGCTGCACTTCGATGCTGTTCTTCCGGGCAGCGAAGCCCGGGGAGGTCGGCGCGGCGTGGTTGCTTCGTGTTGTCGGGTGGATCGCCATGAGAGGAGGCTGGTGATGTGTAGTGAGGAAGAAGAGGATGGATCAATCTGCGTCTTGGCGAACTTTAATTCGCAGGAGGATGCTGGCGAGGGCGAAAGACCCGACGAGGAGGAGGAAGACGAGGGCGGTACCGTACTGCATGTCCCGGGTGTAGTCGTTCTGCGGGAGCTTCTGGCTGACGACATAGAGGTGGTAGGGGAGTGCCATGACGCCCTGGAAGAAGAAATCGCTCCAGTGGCTAAGGTCTTCCCAGGGATACTTGTCGCGGAGGGCAAAGGCTGCAGTGAAGAGGATGGGCGCGGTTTCGCCGGCCACGCGCGCGGTGCCCATGATGGAGGATGCGAGGATGCCGGGGAGGGCGCAGGGGAGGACGTTGGTGCGGATGGTGGTCCACTTGGAGGCACCGAGGGCGAGCGCGCCTTCTCGGTAGCTTTGGGGGACGGCGCGGAGGGCGGACTCGCTGGATACGATGATGACGGGGAGGATCATGAAGGCGAGGGTCCACCAGCCGGAGAGGATGGAGATGCCCCAGCCGAAGAAGTGGACGAAAAGGCCGAATCCGAAGAGGCCGAAGACGATGGAGGGCACGCCGGCGAGCTTGAGGATGGAGAGCCGGACGAGGAAGAGGGTGCGGCTCTTGCGGCTGTATTCGCTGAGGAAGACGGCGCAGAGGATACCGAGGAAGAGAGCGATGGCGCTGGCACC
>DKOA01000018.1 GCA_002469895.1 Opitutia bacterium UBA7374 | reverse complement strand
TACCCGTCTTAGCCTTGGTGAGCCGTTACCTCACCAACAAGCTGATAGGCCGCAAGCCCCTCCTGAAGTGCCATCTCAAGCTTTAGCGCTGCTTCCATGCAGAAGCGCGCCACATCCGGTATTAATTCGAGTTTCCTCGAGCTATCCCCGTCTTCAGGGCAGGTTGCTTACGTGTTACGCACCCGTTTGCCACTCTCATAAATAGAAATCAACCGAAGCGTCAGTCTATTTAATCTCGTTCGACTTGCATGTCTTAACCACGCCGCCAGCGTTCACTCTGAGCCAGGATCAAACTCTCCGAATCAATGTGAATAGATTCAGAGGAGTTCAACAATCCTATTTCTGGATTTATTATATGAACTACTACTAATTAAAGTGCGCAAACTACATAAAGTAATTTGCTTTAAAACATTGAATTGACGGTAAAACCGACAATCACATAAAGTAAACTTTCAAAGAGCGCTTCGTAGAGACGAAAGCCCGTCATAAGGCCAACTTAGCTACCACCCGTCAAGTGTCTTTTTGAACTATTTCTAAAAACATTTTCGAGCCGCATCCAAGCCGGCAATAAACTAAAAGGAACATCTCCTCCGGGACGAGCCGCCCCCTACGAAGAAGCCGAGGACAATGCAGTGCGCCATGGCTCGAGCAAGTCTTTTTTTGAAAAAAATAAAAGGCACTGCGCAATAAAATAAAAGTCTATTATTACCAACGACTTATGAGTCAGAAAAACAGCCCTGCTAGCGTGGTCGCAGCCCTAATCAGCGATCCAGCCGCTATCCTGCAAGCCTTGTAGAAAAAGGCTCTTCCAGTGATAGTCCTTCAGGAGCGAGACATCTCCTCGCCCGAGAAGAAGGTCGGCGAGAAAGAGCGCCTCCACCGAGGCCAGTCCGCCGAGTGGATCCGCCGTCACCTTGCTCACCCGCGGATACGCCGTAGGCACGGCTGGCAGTGAGCGCCGTACACCCTCGCCAACCAAGCAGGACTCCAGTTGGGACAGCAATCGCCAGGTGCTGTCCAGCAGCAAGAGCGGACGCCCCGCATCGGCCTCCGTAAGGACCGGAGCATCCAGCCCCAACACCGTGTGCTCGGAGGCATTAAACGACCAACCCGGGCGTGCTCGGAAGAACTCCAAATCCGCTCGTCCCTCTAGAGACGTCAGACTACATTTGCTTCTGCGTTCCTTCGGGTGGCGAATGATCGTAGCCAAAAGCATACCGGTTATTATTGTAAAGACGCCGCCAGCGACTCGGCAAAGACGGCCTCAATTTCTTTATACGGCTCGATCCCCACGGAGATCCGAATCAACTCCGGCTCGATCCCCGCTTCAGCCAACAAGGCCCGTCCGCTTTCCGACGTGACTAAATCATAATGAGCCAAATACATAAATGGACTGAGCAATGTACGAGAGGTGCCGAAACTCGGCCCTTTCATCACCCGGACTGCATCGTAAAAAGCCTCCATCGAGCCTGCCAATTCAATTGAAAGCACCGCACCGCCGCCACCGTCCTTTGACCGGATCGCCTCATAACCGCTCTCTGCACCGGCATAAAATACCCGCTTCACTGCCGGATGCCCCGTTAAGTACTGAACCAGTCGTGCAGCATTCGCATTCATCTGTGCAACCACCGCAACCGCCTCTCCCATCTCATGGACCAATCGCGCCAAGTCCCGAGCATAGGGCGGCACATGAAAAGCCGACACGCGCGCGACCAAACCCCCGTAGTGCGGCGAATCCGGATTCAATGCCAGCGCCCCCGCCATAACATCCCCTTCAAAAGCTGTGTACTTGGTTAAACTGGTGACCAACAAATCGGCCTGCGGCAACACATCACTATTGACCACCGAGGCCATCGACGGATCGACCATCATTACCCCGCCCGCATCGCGGACCGCCCCTGATACCCGTTCCAAATCACAAACCTGCAGCAGGGGATTGGAAGGACACTCCACCACCACCGCAGCCAGAGAACTGCCCAGAGCACGAATCCTCTTCAGGATGACTTCCGTATCGGAAACATGATACATGCATTCCAGAGTCTCTCCATCGCCCAGAAAACCCTCTAAAATCAAACCGGAATCCAGATAGAGCCAGCCAAGCTGCAACCAGACTCTGCGGCCCTGGCTACGCTGATACTCACGTACCGATTCGAAACCGGCATAAAAGGCACTCATTCCACTGGCGCAAAGCAGCACATCGCGAGTGCCGCAACCCATCCACGCAGCCAATCGTTGCTCTGCCTTTGACTCGGCATTTCCCAAACAGGCTGTTTCCTCAAAAGCCGCTGGCAAATGGCCATGTTCCACCAGTAAATCTTCCGCCTGTCGCGAAGAGATCCCGCAACCCGTATGCTGTACGTATTTACCCATGCGCTCCACTAAAGCACCCGCTAGATCGGCCGTGTAGACCAAGAAGACACCGACATCCATTTCCCGCATCGCCAACCCCTCCCCACAAAAAGAAAGCAAACGAACCGCAGCCCGACGGCCAGCCACCAATACAGCCCGACACCCAACCAAACCCGCCTCCTGTAAATAAGAATCCGTCAGCAAGCGAATGTACTTGTGCACCACAAAACGCGGGTAACCGCTCTCCATCGCCTGCATCACACGCTCCGTCTTCTCCTCATAACCCCGAACGTCTGCCATTGTCGGCAAACTGCGAACCACTGCATGGGGACTACTCGAAAAACCGGCACCCAGGGGAAAATGT
>DKOA01000008.1 GCA_002469895.1 Opitutia bacterium UBA7374 | reverse complement strand
GAATAATTTCCCCGTATCCCCCAGGATAAGCAATGATCCAGTTTATATTTTGAATAAAGGAGCCTGTATGAAGCACTTACTTATTTTTTTATCTATCATCGCCTTTCCGCTTTTTTTAAATGCGCATTGTCAGGTGCCTTGCGGGATTTATGGCGATCACGCTCGGGTGGTGGCTCTGCTTGAGGATGCAGAGACAGTGATCAAGGCCTGCCGGAGCATGGAGGAATTAGCGGATCAGTCCGATCTACAATCCCAACAGCAATTTGTGCGATGGGTAAATAACAAGGAAATTCATGCCGATCAGATCATTGAAACGATGAGCAATTATTTCCTTACCCAACGGGTAAAGCCGGCACAGTCGGATTACGCTGACCGTTTAGCTGCCCATCATGCAGTGATCCTTGCGGCAATGAAAGCCAAGCAGCAGGGGTCTGTTCGTTATGCGGAAGACTTGCATAAGGCGATCAAGGCCTTGCTTACCTATTATCCCCCGGCCTAGATCGATCTCGAATTAGGGGCTGGTCGCGGGAAATCCTCCGCTTGCCGTAGCTGCAATATCTTGCCAAGTTATGAGCATGCAGAGTTTTGAATCTTTTAAGGCTTCTCGGTCAAAGATGGATCCGAGCGCCCGTAAAATGTCTGAATATCAGTGGCAGCAGGCCTATGCTGCGTTCAAGCGGGTTCGTGGCTACCAATCAGAGGCGTCTGAGGAAAAAGCGGAAGCTCCGGTCGAGACGCGTAAAACCCCGGTGGGCAATTCACTATTATTGGCGGTGCGCCAAAATACGGCCTATGGTCGTCAGCGTGCTCTGGTAGAGTGGATTTTTTATGGTGCGATTGTTGTACTGGTTCTGTTGTTCCTTCTTCAATTGGGTAGTGGTTTCACGGTGACACAAATGGTAAAAGATGCAGCCGGTAACCCACGTTCTGTTCAGGTGATTGAGTGGGGGCTTTTGCTCGTTTCCTTTCTGCAACTTGTTTTCAAGGTGGGCTTACTCTATCTGTCGCGCCAACTAGTCCAAGTGTTGATCGATATCCCCGATCTTGCCCTCTACCAATCTAGTGGAGGCGACCGGATGAAGGGTTGAGCGGACGCGTATGGTAACGCGATTAGCCGATTCCTACAGAACTGCCTCCCATTTATCCTGCTGACTCCATCTTTTTATGCGCGTTCTACTCACCTCTCATGGATCGACCGGAGACATCTTTCCGATCATTCGTTTGGGACGTGCCTTGCTTGAAGCGGGACACGAGGTACGCTTTGCTACCATCTCATTTTTCCGTGACGAGGTAGAACGGGCAGGGTTGGAATTTATAGCACTGCCTCCGGATTGGGATCAAGGGGGGCTATCCGAGGCCATGCGTGACTTGACCAAGGCAAAGGATGCCATCGACCTGATTGGGATTATATATCAGGAATCGCTTCCTTACATCGACGAGATCTTTACAATTTTGCGCGCCGAGTTGGCCTGGGCTGATGTCTTTGTCAGTAGCTATTTGTTTTCCAGCTTGTGTGCCCTGGCTCAGAATATGGGCGTGCCCAACGCCGTAATCACGTTTACCCACAATGCGGTGCCTTCGCCGAGTTATCCACCTGAGCGCTACCCCAGATTGCTGGTTTATCCGGCAGCTTTGCGCCGGGCATGGAATTGCCTGCTCTGGAAAATCGGTAATCGGCTGATTACTTGGAAGATTAAGAAAATTGTCGGCGAGGCCGCTGAGCGGAACGGGATTGAGCAGATCCCCGATTTCCTCCTGGAGCCGGCGGATCGAGTCATCGTCAGTGTATCGCCCGGGCTTTTTGAACCCAAAACGCTTTGGAGTGACCGTTTTGTATTTAGCGGGTATCTGCGTTGGCAGTCACCGGAGGATTCAGCTCTGGATGCAGAACTGGCCGCATTTTGCGGCGATGAAAAGGTGCCGATTTTGACTTTTGGCAGCGTCAATTTTAACGAATCTCGTAAGGTTATGGCCCGCTTTATCCGATGCTGGCCAAAGGGTAAGAAGTTGATTCTGCAGTCCGGTTGGGCGGGCTTGAAAATCGAAGGCCCAAGGCCCGAGATTAAGCGTGTCGGCAAGGTTTCGCACGACCAGTTATTCCGCTATGGATCGATGATCATTCACCATGGTGGAGCAGGTACCACAGCCAGTGTCTTACATGCCGGATTGCCGCATATTGTGATTCCCCATATCGGGGATCAATGGTTCTTTGCCGGTGAAGTCAGACGCCTCGGTGTGGGCTTGGAATTAAAGTGTAGTAAGTGGCCGGAGGGCTTACCTAAAGCGGTACGAACTATTGAAAAGAGTAAAAAGCTACCCCGTCGTGCCTGCACTGTGGCCGATTTACTGGCCAAGGAGGACGGACCGGCAACCGCCGTCCGGGTAATCGAGGAGATGGCCGCTAGTCGGGATGCAGAAGGTTAAGTCATTCAATCGTGGCTCTCGCTGCCGGTTTATGGATGTAGCCGCAGATCCGGATGGAAGACAGAGCTATCCTCTTTGAACGGTACCCGAGTTTTCCGGCCTGTATTGGTCGCTGAAATCAGCTCATTCGGTGCCATTAACCGCGGATGACGAGTTCATTGATTTCATCACAATGCTTCAGTTGCCGGATGCGCTCTAAAATCTCCTTTTTACGGAATTGCAACTCAGAGCGCAGGGTTTGATTGGTTACTGAGATGATGAGGATGTGATCGTCCTTAATACGGATGGGGTTACAGCGCCCCGCAGCTTTTCCGAATACGCTTGCCCAGTTTTCCACGAGTGAGCGCTCCGGGCTAGGTTTTTCCAGCTTATATTGCTCTTTCAGAACGACCAGCAGGTTCCCCAAGGCCATCGGTGCCCGGCGAGCCGACGCGCTAACAGTGCGCGGTAATCCGCGAAAGTCAGCGATCAGATCTTCTGTTTTTTTGCTGAAAGGCATGTCGTGAGTCTGCACGCCTCTTCACTCGGGACGAGCGAATAAATGAATCGCCGGTAGAAAGCATTCGACATGGGCGTTTCGTTATCGGCCAAAACGATATTTGGCAGGTGCCAAAATTTAATGCAAAAAAATGTTAGCTGCAGAAATTGGCATGCTAAGTGCAATATCTTTATCGTCTCCCGTATAGGGAGTTGGGGTAATACCACATAGCAGAAAACAGTACGGCGCGAGGTTTAGGGGTAGGCCTCGCGCCATTTTCTTTTCGGTTTTTCTGGACTTATTTTCCGCAAAAAAACAGGCCGTGTCGAATAGATCGAACACGGCCTGTTTGTGGAGATTTCCTTATTGGCAGGCTTCGCACTCGCCACCGTTCATCATGGCATCCAGAGAGCAGGCTTTCGCCTCGGCTTCGGTGTATTGCTTTTTGGGCGCTTCGGTCTGACCGGCATGTCCGCGTACTTCTTTCTTCTGGCTGACCGTTGCCTTCTCGATATTGGAGGCACCCAGAGTACGAAGGTAATAAGTGGTTTTGAGGCCATTGTGCCAAGCATGCCGGTACATATGAGAGAGTGTCTTGATGTCCGGTGTGGCGAGGAAGAGGTTGACCGATTGGGATTGATCAATCCATTTCTGGCGTCGGGCGGCGGCTTCAATGAAGTACTTATAATCCACCGTGAAGGCAGTTTTGTACTTTTCACGCAAGTCCTCAGGAATGCCCTCAATTGATTCTAGTTCACCGTCGAAGTACTTCAGTTGTTCGGCCATGTCGGCGTTCCACAGGCCGCGAGCCTTGAGGTCGCGCACGAGGTGTCCGTTAAGTACGATAAAGTCTCCGGATAGGTTACTCTTAACAAAGAGATTCTTGTAGGTCGGCTCAATGCACGGGGAAGTACCCATGATGTTTGAGATCGTCGCTGTCGGTGCGATAGCCAGAACATTGGAATTACGCATTCCCTGACGGGCGATCTTTTCACGAAGCGGCTTCCAGTCCATTTTACCGGCACGCGGCACTGTAATTTCCACGCCCCGCTCAGACTCGAGAAGATCCAGCGTATCCTGGGGCATCAGGCCACGATCCCATTTTGAACCCTTGTAGGAGCTGTAGGTGCCGTGTTCGGCTGCGAGGTCAGAGGAGGCCTCATAGGCGTAATAGGCGATGGCTTCCATGAATTCGTCGTTGAATTCAACTGCCGCCTGTGAGGCAAAGGGGATGTTCTTGATGAAAAGGGCATTCTGTAAGCCCATCACACCGAGCCCAATCGGGCGGTGGCGACTGTTAGCAGTTTTGGCTGCCTTGGTCGGGTAGAAGTTAATGTCGATGACATTATCGAGCGCGCGCACAGCGATACGAACGGACTCCCGGAGTTTTTCGTGATCCAGATTCCCATCCTTATCGAGGTGAGAGTCGAGGACGATGGAGCCTAGATTACAAACTGCGGTTTCCTCGTCGCTCGTGTTCAGGGTGATCTCCGTGCAGAGGTTCGAGCTGTGTATTACGCCGACATGATCCTGCGGGCTGCGCACATTGCAGGGGTCTTTGAAAGTGATCCACGGGTGGCCGGTTTCGAAGATCATACGGAGCATCGACTTCCATAGATCAATCGCCGGTACTTTTTGTCCGAAGATCTCTCCCCGTTCAGCCATGGCCTCGTACTCACAGTAACGATCCTCGAAAGCCTTGCCGTAGAGTTCGTGCAGGTCCGGTGTTTGGTTGGATTGGAAGAGCGTCCAGTCCTCTCTGGATTCCATCCGTTTCATGAACAAATCGGGTATCCAGTTAGCGGTGTTCATGTCGTGCGTGCGTCGACGGTCATCACCGGTATTCTTGCGAAGTTCCATGAAGTCGTGGATATCGTTGTGCCAGGTTTCGAGGTAGGCACAGCCGGAACCGCGGCGCTTGCCGCCCTGGTTGACCGCGACGAGTTGATCATTGTGCAGCTTGAGGAAGGGGATGACGCCCTGACTTTCGCCATTGGTGCCCTTGATGAAGCCACCGGTGCCACGCACCGAAGTCCAGGAACCACCGAGACCACCGGCCCACTTCGAGAGGAAGGCGTTGTCCGCGATGCCTCGGTGCATGATTGACTCTATGCTGTCGTCTACCTTGTAGAGGTAGCAGGATGATAGCTGCGAGTGGTGCGTGCCGGAGTTGAAAAGGGTGGGGGTCGAGGAGCAGAAGCGTCGGCTTTTGTAGAGGTTATACAGGCTGATGACGCGGTCTTCCCGTTCTTCTTTTTCCGCGTGGAAAAGACCCATGGCGACGCGCATCCAGAAGAACTGGGGCACCTCCAGACGGACGTGGCGCTTACTCGTTTTGTCGACAATGAGATAGCGATCGTAGAGGGTTTGTACGCCGAGGTAATCGAAATCGAGATCGGCCGAAGGGTCGATCGCATCCCCCAGTTTTTCCAGATCGTAATCAAGAATTCTCGAGTGGATGCGCTCGATCTCCACGGCTCGCTTGAGATAGCTTTTGAGCCCGCGGCGGTGCGCTTCTTTGAGATTCTCGACACCGTCTTCGACAATGTTCCAGTCGAGCACTTCTTCGTAAATATAAGAGAGGAGGACGCGACCGGCAAAGAGAGCAAAGTCAGCATCGCGCTCGATCATCGCCTTGGCATTGAGAATGATTGTTTTTTTCAGATCCTCACGTTTCATCTCCGGGTAGAGTGAGCGGCGTAATTCGCTTTCGATTTCTTCCGAACGGAGGGTGAGCTTCAGTCCAATACTGGCAAATTCGATTCGTCGCTTGAGGTCGAGACCGTCCCAGAAATTATTTTCACCATTTTCGTCGGTCACTACGATCATGGAGTCCTGCTGGTCATCTTCTGTCCCCGCTTCTTTTGTTTCCAGACGCAGGCGGGCGCGGTGCGCACGATAGAGGATGTAAGACTCAGCGACTTTGAAATGCCCTTGGCGCATCAGTTCCTCCTGAACGGTGTCCTGTACGTCTTCGATGTTGATGAAGGCTTGTCCGGAGGCATTCAGCCGGTCGGTTACCGCCCGCGCGACATCAATAGCCGAGCCGGAGTCGAGATGCAGTGAGAGAAAAGACTTGCGAACAGCGATTTCAATCTTGGCCTCATTCCAGGGAACGACCAGGCCGTTTCGGCGAATCAGGCGGATGGATACGGGCGTTGGTGTGGTTTCTTCACCATCCTGATTACGCGAGAAGACAAGGCTCTTAGCGACGTCATGGGCATCATTTTCAATCAGGGCTTTTTCGATCAGCAAGTCGATGTCGTGCCCGGAAAGTTTGAGTTCGCGGCCTTGCTCAATCTGCGCAGCCAAGACCTGACCAACACTTTCTGCGATGGTCGCGACAAACTTCCGGTTGCGCTCGTTGAAGATGTCTTCCTCCTGTCGGGAGAGGAGTAGGTCGGTCAGCGCGGCTCCGATCGTGTCTGCGATTTCCGCGAGGTCAAAATCGCGTTCACCTTCTACCGAATCAATCTTGATGCCGGAGCGTTGGTGATTGTCGGCAGGGATGACCCCACGCCAGTCGTAGCGTGGTTTTTTGTCCCAGGGTGTAGCCGTGTATCTCTTCAGTTCGAGGTCTTCTTCAAAGGAAAGTTTATGTATCATCTTGGCTGCGGGCGTTTCGTAATAGAAATTTGGTTAGGAGTGAACAGTTTAATAAAAGGGAAAAAAGTTGTGAAAAAAAACGGGGTGCGGTGGTTTTCCGCACCCCGGCAAATTGAGTTGTCAACTACAGTTCGTCGTCGTCAACAGAGCCTAGAGCGGAGGCCTTCTGGTACTCCGTGACACGACCTTCGAAGAAGTTTTGCTCCTTCTTGATATCCATCATCTCGGCCAACCAGGGGAAAGGGTTGTCTGTGCCGGGCTGAAGCGGCTCTAGACCGGTGCCTTCCAGACGACGATCGGCAATATAGTCAATGTACTGGCAGAATTCGTCCGCACTCAGCCCGACCGAGTTGACCGGTAGGCAGTCGCGGATGAATTGCTTCTCCAAATCCACAGCTTCACGCATGAGATCGCGGAGCTCTTCTTTGAATTCCGGTGTCCAAACATCCGTGTTTTCTTCGATTAGATCCATCAGGAGGTTGCGGAAGACCTCAATGTGGTTGGATTCGTCCCGCAGGGTATAGCGGAACATCTGACCGATGCCGGGAAACTTGTTTTGGCGGTAGAGCGAGAGCACCATGCCGAACAGCCCGTAAAACTGGGTACCTTCCATGCACTGTCCGAAGAGGAACATGTTCTTCGCGAAAGCCTGCTTGTCAGCCGTGGTGGTCAGATCCATGTCACGGCGCAAGCCGCGGGAATTACTCACCACAAATTCAGTTTTTCTCTCGATGGTTGGAATGTCTTCAAACATCGCCTCACATTCGTGCGGGTTGATGCCGAGCGAACTAATCATATAAACGAGCGAGTCCGCGTGGATGTTTTCTTCGTGGGCGTGGCGACCCAAGACAAGCTTGAGTTCCGGTGCCGTCACCAACTCGCGGGTCACGTGTTGAATATTGTCCCCGACAATCCCTTCCGCTGCGGAAAAGTAGCCGATGGCCATTTTAATGATCCAGCGTTCGGCATCACTCAACTCGCTGCTGCGCCAGAGTTCGACATCCTTTTGCATCGGGATGTCTTCCGGTTCCCAGTGGTTGTTCTTCATTGTCTTGTACAGATCGTAGGCCCACTGATACTTCAGAGGCAAAATGTTGAAGAACATAGTGTCTTTTCCATTGATAATCTTTTTCGCGGCAAAAGCTTCTTCAGCTTTGGTTTGGTCGAGCACGAATGTGCGATCTCCAATCTTGTAGGTGTTTTCCATAGTCAAAGTTTGTAGTTTAGGTGAATAGGTGAGACCCTGTTCTCTTAGCCAATCCGGTACTTTTCAGCCAGTTTTTCCGAAGTTTCTGAATGGTAAGAAGATAGAGTCATCGTGAGTTTACTGGCACTCGCACCAATCCGTGTAGACTGATCCAAAAATGCACAGTGTCAATACGAGAACACAAGATATTGAAAAATCAAGCGACTTGGGCACTATATCTAGTAATTATCGACAACTTATTCACAAAACCCTGTGAGTAAGTACTTTGCTGTATTGTCTCATTGAAGAGAATTTCGGCTCTGCTCTGTTGACTCCGGGGGAGGAGATCCGGCAAATCGCTGTTCCCGCTGCAACTTTCTTTACTTGTCGACGATCTACTGCATGGATGAAGCTACCATTACTGATATATGCACACCCTGTACCCTGCCTGCGCGTATCGGGTTTTGCGACTGCGCGTATGACGACTTCAGAGCCCAGCAAACCGAACCGACCCGCGGTCGCGGAGGATATTGACAGCGCTCAGCTACAGGCCGTTGCGGATGGTGATCAAGCGGCCTTTGCCTCTCTTGTCGAACGTTGGCAATCGCACTTGATTAATTATTTTCACCGTTCGACCAGCAGTCGGGAGGACGCTGAGGATTTGGCTCAGGAGACCTTCCTCGACCTCTACCGCGCCGCTCCCCGTTACGAAGCCCGCAGCAGCTTTAAGGCCTTCCTCTTTACGCTGGCTCGCCGTCGGCTGATTGACGGTTACCGGAAGAAGGCCCGCCGTCCACTTCACTACATAGACCCTACTGAGAATCTTATACAAGAGCACGCCGACCAGTCAGACAACTGCAACGAGATCGAAGAAGCCTTTCACCGCGCCCTCACCGCCCTCCCGGACAATCAGCGCCAGGCCATCCTACTCCTTCAGCAGCAGGGCCTTTCTTATGAGGAAATCTCCGAAGCTCTGGGCGGCAGCGTCAGTGCCGTAAAAAGCTGGATCCACCGGGCCCGGGCACACCTTCGCCAAGCTCTCGCTGAATGGCATAACTAAGAAGCCCATCTTTTCCTTTTAATTATTTCATCATGAAGACCACCGATCCACGTGACCCGCTCGACCGCCAGATAGACGATCTTCTGGCCCGTCGTCCCCTTGTCCCCAGCGCCGACTTTGTTGCTCGTACCCTAGCGGCGGCTAATCAAATCGAAGAACAACGCCGATCGCGTGCGCTGCGGGTGCTCCTGCCCTTTGCCTTACCGCTGGCTGCGGCCGCTGCTCTGGTGCTTCTGCTTGGTAACCCAGTTGTCGAGAGTGACAGCCATTTCGAGCCGTTTCCCCTCGAAACCGCACTGGATCAGGAAATCTTTCTACTCGAGCAGGGGCTCTCCGGCCTGGCCGGTCAGATCGAGGAACCCTCTCCTCTGGATGGCTCGACGCTCCTGCAAACTTTTGATGCACTCTACTTCGGTTTGGAATCATGAAAACTCTCGGCCTCCCCATACTCGCATTGTGCGCTATTTCGATCAGCATTTCCGGTGCCGTCTACGGGCAAGCTCCCGGCCCCCGGCCCGAGGCACCGGGCGCCACTCGTGAGGCCGGACGAAAGTCACCCTCCGGGGTCGAGAGCCGGCTCCTTCAGCACCTGCTTTCGATGGATGCCAAAGAGTTGGCCAATCTGCGTCAAACCGTTGAGCGGATTGAGAAAATGAGCCCGGCGGATAGAGATAAAATGCGCCGCCGGATGAAAGACATGGACGCCATGGAGCCCGGAAAAGTCGAAGCCATGCGGCAGTACTACCAATCGATTCCTAAAGAGACGCGCGAGGCCATGCGTCGCAATTGGGATGCCATGAGTACAGAAGAACGAGCGGATTGGCGTCGCCGCTTGCGTGATCTCTCACCAGCCGAACGTCTGCGCGTCTTTCAAGAGGAGGGCTTCCTCCCCGGTGGACGACCGCGACAGAAACCGGGCGATTCGCCCAGCGGCAAAAAGCCCGCTACGCCGCCTGTCGATCGATAAAAAACTTCCCAGCACGGGCTTGACAGTTGCCCCTGTGAACGCTCTATTTCGCAGCTCGCTTTCGTTCCTGCGAAGGCACCATACGTCTGCTGGATTAGCTCAATTGGTAGAGCAGTTGACTCTTAATCAATTGGTTCGGGGTTCGAGTCCCCGATCCAGTAGGCATTGAATTTTTGGACGCCACCTTAGCTCAGCTGGTAGAGCAGTTGATTTGTAATCATCAGGTCGTCGGT
>DKOA01000046.1:15938-100183 GCA_002469895.1 Opitutia bacterium UBA7374 | reverse complement strand
GTCTATCCGCTATTTTCGGCGTGATCGGGGTGCATCACTTTTATTTGGGTCGTTATCTGGAAGGCCTGATCGACTTCGGGCTCTTTGTTGCGACCCTTTATTTCTACCTCACCGGTCAACTAGTCTGGGCACTGGCATTTCTCGCTGTGGACTACCTGCATACGTTAACCATCACCATCCTGCTGCTGACCGGCTCTTTTAGGGACGGCAAGGGTAAGACTATTTGCTATCCCGGGCAGCAACTCACCCCCACTCATTGAAATTATGAACGAAATACATACAGAAAACATCGCTCTACAACATACCGACAAACCCCAAACCAGCGAAAAAGGCTTCATCCCATGCATCCTATTGTGCTTTTTTCTGGGCTATTTAGGAGTCCACCGCTTCTACGTCGGCAAAGTTGGGACCGGCATCCTTATGTTATTTACAATCGGTGGATTCGGCATTTGGACAATTGTCGATTTTATCCTTATCGTCTGTGGAAAATTTACAGACAAAAATGGCCTCATTCTCAAAGCGTCCTGATAGCGATCCTGAGATAAGAATTTTATAAAGTGGGCCAGCGCAGATAGGGGTTGGACCCGCTTCACAAATCACCGCCAGTAGCAGCCTCCGGCGGTAGTTTCTGCCTGTCGTCATGCCCATTTGCTTTCCAGAGGATAAGCCATTTTGGCATTGATCCACCTTCGCGGCAGCTAGCAGACATCCTTTTCACCGCAAAATAAGCTGCTGGTCAGCTACAAAGTTGGAACAATTCACTTTACTAATTTCTGATTCTAGAGATTATTTAGTAAAAATTCCAACTATTCACAAATAATCCCACATTATGCCAAATACTAGCCCTGAACTGTTCTTCTATTGCATCCCATTGTTCGGACTCATCGCACTCGGTTTTACATTTTGGAAATCTGCTTGGGTGAGCCGGCAGAATCCCGGCAGTGAGCGCATGGAGCGGATCGCTGAGAACATCTCGGTTGGCGCAATGGCCTTCCTCAAGGCAGAGTACCGGGTCCTCTCGATTTTTGTTCTCTCCATTGCCCTGCTCCTGCTCTTCGGCGGCTTAGCCAATCCAGAAACCAGCTCTCCCTTCACCGCGGTTTCCTTCATCCTTGGCGCACTCTGTTCAGCTCTGGCCGGCTTCATTGGTATGCGGGTAGCGACCAAGGCAAATGTACGCACCACACATGGAGCCAGAACCAGCCTTGGCGAAGGCTTGAAGATCGCTTTCGCCGGAGGCTCAGTCATGGGAATGGGCGTGGTCGGCCTAGGCGTATTTGGCCTCGGAGTCTTATTGTTAGTATTTTCATCAGCCATCGGCACTGGCCCCGAAGCCATTGCCTCGGTCATGACCATCGTCACCGGATTTTCTTTTGGCGCCTCTTCGATTGCCCTCTTTGCCCGGGTCGGCGGCGGCATTTATACGAAGGCGGCCGATGTAGGTGCCGACCTCGTCGGCAAAGTCGAAGCCGGGATACCGGAAGATCACCCGCTCAACCCGGCAACCATCGCAGATAATGTAGGCGATAACGTAGGTGATGTTGCCGGCATGGGCGCCGATCTCTTTGAGTCCTACGTCGGCTCGATCATCGGCACGATGGTTCTAGGCTCTGTCTTTATGGTGCTTCCCGCATTTGCCGATCTACCCCTAGCCGCGGTACTCTTGCCACTGACATTGGCAGGCATCGGCATCCTTACCTCCATCATCGGCACTTTTTTTGTTCGCGTTAAAGACGGCGGCGACCCACACACCGCGCTGAATAAAGGAGAACTCATCGCCGGTGGCCTCTTTCTTGCCGGGACTTATCTGGCTACCGCTAAATTGTTACCGGCCCAGTGGGAATACCAAGGCAATGAATATGGAGCCTTGGGCGTATTCGGCGCCATCGCTCTCGGCCTGATCTCCGGCATTCTCATCGGTTACACTACGGAACACTATACCGGAACTGGGAAGAAACCAGTCATCGCCATTGTCCGACAGTCCCTCACCGGAGCCGCGACAAACATCATCGCCGGTCTTGGTGTGGGCATGCTTTCGACCGCCCTACCGATCCTCATCCTGGCTGCTACTATCCTCGGTGCTTACGAACTGGCCGGTCTCTACGGCATCGCCATCGCTGCCGTAGGGATGCTCTCCAACACAGGCATCCAACTTGCGGTCGACGCATATGGCCCCATTTCGGATAACGCCGGTGGCATCGCTGAAATGAGTGAATTGCCCGCTGAAGTGCGCCAGCGCACCGACAAGCTGGATGCTGTGGGCAATACCACCGCAGCCATCGGAAAAGGCTTCGCCATCGGCTCTGCCGCGCTCACTGCTCTGGCTCTCTTTGCTGCTTTCAAAACTACCTGGGAACAAGCTAATGGCATGACACTGGTCATCGAAGTCACTGACCCCAAAGTATTCGCTGCTCTCTTTGTCGGCGCCATGCTGCCCTTCCTCTTTTCCGCCCTCTCAATGGAAGCGGTGGGACGCGCCGCGATGTCGATGATCGAAGAAGTGCGCCGCCAATTCCGCGACATTCCCGGCCTGCGCAAAGGACTGGAGGCACTCAATCGCAATGAAGGAAAATCAACCGAGGACTGGTCAGAGGAAGACCGTAAGACCTTTGACGAAGCACTGGATCAAGCCGAATACGGCAAGTGTGTGGAGATCTCGACTAACGCAGCCATCCGAGAAATGGTCAAACCCGGCCTCCTTGCGGTGGCCGCTCCGGTCGCCGTCGGCTTCATTGGAGGCGCCCAAATGCTCGGCGGTCTACTTGCCGGCGTAACCGCCACCGGTGTACTCATGGCACTCTTCCAGTCCAACGCCGGTGGTGCCTGGGACAATGCCAAGAAGATGATTGAAGAAGGCTATACGGTAAACGATACGGAGTTGAAAAAAGGCAGTGAAGCGCATAAGGCCGCTGTCGTCGGCGATACTGTAGGGGACCCCTTCAAGGATACATCCGGGCCCTCCCTCAACATCCTGCTCAAACTAATGAGCGTAGTCGCTCTGGTGATTGCCACCTATATTTGATCCGGATCGTAAAATCCCACTCTAGCAGATACTTGCTTAGCGACCGCGGCGCATCTCGCGCTCGGTCTCTCGCATGACGACTTTTCGCTTCAGCGTCTCCCGCTTGTCGTGCATCTTCTTGCCGGTACAAAGCGCGATCTCCACTTTGATCAGCCCGTGCTTCATATAGATACGCAGTGGTACCAGCGTCTTCCCGCCCGCATCGATGGCGCCGACCAATTTGTCGATCTCACGCCGGTTCAAGAGTAACTTACGCTTCCGGCGGGGCGGATGATTCTGGAAATTACCAAACTCGTAAGCCCCGATGTGTGCATTGTAGAGCCAGACCTGCCGCTTCTCGATCCGACAAAAAGAATCGTTTAGTTGCGCATTGGCCATACGGATCGCCTTAACCTCGGTGCCGAGGAGTTCAACGCCCGCCTCTAAACGATCGCCCACAAAAAAGTTATGCGACGCCTTCGCGTTGCGAATCTCTTTGTAGCGGTCGTCCGCCTTCTTTTTTTTTGCACTCACGGTCTGCTGGGGCTCCACTCTGGAATGAGCCGGGTAGGTCGCAATTGCGACGTAGGAGCAGGCTGAACCGGCGGTGCCAGACCCTACGCTTCCTCAGGCTCGTCAAGCTGATAAGTGATCTTGCCCTCGATGATTTCACGCAGGGCCATGTCCTCAGCAGACAAACGCTCAAGCGATTCAATCAAAGGCTTGTAACCACCCTTGAGTTGCTTCGCTCGACGCGAGACCACATTGATCAAAATCATCGGGTCAGTGATGATTTCTTGAGCTTGGTGTAAATAGTCGTCTCTCAAAGTCGTATCTCCTTTGGAATTGTTACGGGAAACGCAGCAAAATGACCGGATGCACATCATTGGCAACAAAAAAGCGGCAAAGAGACGCTTTCCCTGAAAATTCCAATTGACAGGACCCTAGCCAAACCTAGTTTCCACCCCTTTTCCCTGCATATCATGAAGACAACTTTCGCCACCAAGACCGACCACAAAAAGGAGTGGTTTGTCGTCGACGCATCCCAAGAGACTCTTGGCCACATGGCTGTGAAGATCGCCAACGTGCTGCGTGGTCGGCATAAGGCAACTTTTACACCGCATGCCGATACAGGTGACTTTGTTGTTGTCGTGAATGCCGAAAAGGTGAAAGTAACCGGTAAGAAAAACACCGACAAGCGTTACATGTTCTACTCCGGCTGGATGGGTGGAGAAAAGTATGTCAACATGTCCGAAATGCGTGAGCGCAAGCCAGAGTTTATAATTGAGCACGCCGTCAAAGGGATGCTCCCCCGCAACCGACTGGGCCGAGAAATGATCAAGAAACTAAAGATCATAACCGGCCCGGAACACACCTTCCAAGCCCAGCAACCAAAACCGCTTGCCTAAATTTATTGATCCCATGAGCGCAACTGCAGAACAAACATTCGTAACCGTTGGCCGTCGCAAGACAGCGACTGCCCGCATTCGCCTAACCCGTGGCACCGGAAAAGTAGTAGTCAACGGGAAGGCTCCTGAAGATTACTTCAAAGCAGAAGACTTTACCCGTGCCGCCCTGTCCCCGCTTTCTACAGTGGAGATGGCCGACCAAGTAGACATCACTGTAAAAGCACAAGGTGGTGGCCTCAATGGTCAAGCCGGTGCCGTCCGCCTCGGAATCGCTCGCGCGCTCGAAAAACTTGACGAGGAGCTCCGCAGCCCGCTCAAGCAGGAAGGCCACATGAAGCGCGACCCTCGCGGTCGTGAACGCAAAAAGTCCGGCCAACCCGGAGCCCGCAAACGCTTCCAGTTCTCCAAGCGTTAAACACTACACGGCTGGGACTCAGTTCTTGCTAGCCCTCCTTGGCCGTGACCCACGTGCTGCGGAGGGTTTTTTGTTTCCTGATTTCCAGAATCCACATTTTATATAAACAGCAGTATGAAAACAGCAGTCATCGGAGCCTCCGGTTACTCCGGAGAAGAGCTCGTGAAGCGCCTCCTCGGCCATCCTCATGTTGAGTTGGCCGCTGTCACTTCGCGCACCCTCGTCGGCCAGCCACTGGCCCGGGCTATGCCCGCCCTCTCCCACCTAGCCGGGGATCTTTGCTTCACTACTTCCGACCCTGCCGCCTTGGCCGCTCAGGAGGCGATCGATCTCTTTTTCCTCGCCCTTCCACATGGAGTGGCCAGCGAATTTGCCCAGCCCCTCTACGAGGCCGGAAAAACAGTAATCGACCTCAGCGCCGACTTCCGGCTCGGCTCGGAAAAACTCTACAAAGACTACTACGGTCAGGAACACCCGGCGCCGGAGCTACTACACGCCGCGCCTTATGTCATACCCGAGCTGGCCAATGACGATTGGAAAAATGCCCGGATCATCGCTGCCCCGGGGTGCTACCCCACAAGCATCCAGCTCCCTCTCATCCCACTTCTCAGGGCGGGCCAAATTAGCCCCAAGAGCATCGTCATCAACAGCTACAGCGGCGTTAGCGGTGCCGGAAGAAAAGTCGCCGAAGACTACATCTATTGCGAACGGAGCGGCA
This sequence comes from Opitutia bacterium UBA7374, assembly GCA_002469895.1. Taxonomy (GTDB): domain Bacteria; phylum Verrucomicrobiota; class Verrucomicrobiia; order Opitutales; family Coraliomargaritaceae; genus UBA7374. Next base: position 94,640 of record DKOA01000046.1, on the reverse strand, counting down.
GCATGAAAGGATACGGCATGCCACGGCATCGGCATCTGTCCGAGATTGAAGAGCAACTGGAAAAAGCCGCCTTTGCCGATTGCCCAGTACAATTCAACCCGCACTTGGCACCGGTACCGCGCGGAATCGCCACGACCATCGTGGCTGAAGCGAAAACCTCGCTCGACGCACTCTACAAGAGCTGGGGAAAAGCCTACGAAACATCTCCCTTTGTCGGAATCCTTCCAAGCGGAACCTTTCCCGACACAAAACACGTTGTCGGAACCAATCGTTGCGACCTCTCCGCCGTCTTTGACTCGAGGACCGATCGGTTTATCATTACTTCAGCCATTGATAACCTGCTCAAGGGGGCCAGTGGACAAGCCATCCAGATTATGAACCTGAAATATGGTTTTGAAGAAACCGCCGGCCTCTCCTGAGTTGTCAGTCGGACCATGCAAACGCCCACAACAGTCCAGCTCATTGAATCCCCCGGCGGTCTAGCGGACTGCCCCGGATTCAAACTCTCTGCGGTCGCCTGCGACATCCGCCAAAATGGTGACGCAGAGCGGCTCGATCTCGCCTTGCTCGTTCCCGAAGCGCCCTGCAAAGCCGCAGGCGTCTTTACCCGTAACGATCTGTGCGCTGCGCCGGTTCTGCATGGACGCGCAGTCCTGCAACAGAGCGCGGATCAAATCGGCGGCTGTCTTATAAATAGCGGCAATGCCAACGCCGCAACCGGCCCACAAGGAGCGGATGACAACGCACAGATGGCCGCTCAGGCACAAAGCGCAACGGACACTTCCGCTCCCTTTCTGGTCTGTTCGACCGGGCGTATCGGACGGCAATTACCCATGGAGCCGATCCAAAACGGAATTGCCCAAGCCGCAGCCAAGCTAAATGCCGACCCGCAGGAATCTCTCGACGCAGCCGATGCCATCCTGACCTCCGACACACGGCGCAAAGTGGCCACCGCTCGTTTTCAATATGGAGAACAAACCATAACCGTGGCCGGTATGGCCAAAGGCGCCGGCATGATTGAGCCTGACATGGCCACCATGCTGGCCTTTCTGACTACTGATATCGATGCCTCCGCTACGACTCTGCATGAAGCCTTGAAGGATGCCTGCGACCAAAGCTTCAACTGCATCACGGTTGATGGTGACATGAGCACGAACGACACCGTCCTCTTGTTCGCCAATGGAAACTCCGGACTGACGGTCGATGGCAATGAAACGCTGCTCGCTGCCTTCAGGGAAGCAGTTCGAATCGTCTGTCAGGATCTGGCAGAAAAAATCGTCGGTGACGGCGAGAAAGTCACCAAGCTGGTAGAGTTGCATGTCGTCGGCTGCAAAAGCGATGAAGACGCCGAAAAGGTCGCACGGGCTGTCGGCAACTCCCTTCTGGTCAAGACCTCCTGGTATGGCGCCGATCCCAATTGGGGCCGTTTGGCCGACGCCGCCGGATACGCCCGAGTCGGCCTGGAAATCGCCCGCCTTGATATTCACTATGATGATGTGCCCGCACTGCTCTCCGGGAGCCCGCAGGACGAAAAACTACCGCTCTGGAAAATCATTGTTTCAAAAGAGCGATTCCGCATAACAATAAACCTGAACCAGGGAGACGCGCGCTACCGCTTACTGGCTTCCGATCTGAGCGAGGCCTATGTCGATTTTAATAAATCGGAATGACAGGTGCTCACTCGTTTCCGACAGCTAATTTTCCAGCCTATTCCAGAATGACAAACCTAGAACAACTCGACGTCACCACCAAGGCGGCCGTCCTGCTTGAAGCACTCCCTTATATTCAGCGCTTCAGGAACTCTATTTTTGTCGTTAAATATGGAGGTGCTTTCATGGATGATGCCAACCCCGAAATGCGCACCGGCGTCGCTACAGATATTGCTTTCCTCCATGCTGTCGGAATCAAAGTGGTGGTCGTTCACGGTGGTGGGAAGGCGATCACACGGGCACTGGAAGCAGCACAATTCGAGTCTCGTTTTGAGCACGGTCTGCGGGTTACCGATGAAAAGGCAATTGAGGTGGTCGAGCATACGCTCAATAAAATCGTCAACCAGGACATCTGTGAGATCCTTCAGGCGAAAAATGCCCGCCCATTGGGCATGCCCGGGAATAACCTCTTCGTCTGCGATAAAAAAAGAGTCGAGGTCGACGGGAGTATCGTCGATCTGGGCTTCGTCGGCGAGACCCACACAGTCAAAACCAAGATCATAAAAAAAGCATTGGCTGACGGCTATGTGCCGATCATTTCACCAATCGCCTGCGACGAGTCAGGGCAACTCTACAATACCAATGCAGATGCTGCCGCTGGTCGCGTGGCCTCCGCACTCCGTGCACGCAGGCTTTTTTACCTCTGCGATGTACCCGGACTGATGCACGACGTGGCCGATCCATCGACTCTCATCTCCTCCCTCCACACAGATGAAGTTGAACCACTCGTCTCGAATGGCACGATCAGCCGTGGCATGATTCCTAAAACGGACAGCGCGGTCAAAGCACTCCATAACGGCGTGCAACGCGTCCACCTGATCGACGGGAACCAGCCACACAGCCTCCTTCTTGAAATTTTCACCGATAAAGGTGTCGGTACCGAAATCGTCAACGCTTAGCAAACCTATGGACACACCCGACAGTCTCCTCCGGAATTATGGCCCGCCCGCCTTCAATGCAGTGCGGGGTGAAGGCGCGTACCTCTACGACGAATCGGGTAAAGGCTATCTGGATTTTGGCACCGGCATTGCCGTGACTTCTCTGGGGCACTCCCACCCGAAATGGGTCCGGGCGGTTCAGGAACAGGCATCCAGTCTGGTGCACTGCAGCAACCTCTACGGCATACCCGGGCAAATTGAACTGGCTGACCGACTGGTCGCCCAAGCCGGCCCCGGAAGAATTCTCTTCTGCAACAGCGGCGCGGAAGCCAACGAAGCGCTGATCAAATTAGCCCGTCTGCACGGTCGCCGCCAAAGCAATAACGAGGACGGACGCCGCTACCATGTCGTCTGTGCCGAAAATGCCTTCCATGGCCGTACCTTTGGAGGCATGGCCGCCACCCCACAAGAGAAAGTCCAGTCCGGATTTCATCCTATGCTGGATGGGTTCCGCCATGGAAAGCTCAACGATATAGCCAGCTTCGATCGACTCGTAGACGACTCCGCAGCCGCAGTATTCATCGAATCTATCCAAGGCGAAGGCGGCATCTTTCCTGCAGAACCCGGCTTCCTCCGTGAACTCCGTGCCCTATGTGATGAGCGCGGGGCACTCCTCATTCTCGATGAAGTTCAGTGCGGCATTGGTCGTACCGGGCACTTCTTCGCCTACGAATCCGCCGGCGTCCGGCCCGACGCCGTAGGCATGGCCAAAGGTCTGGGCGGAGGATTCCCCATCGGTGCCATCTGGGTAGCCGAACCCTTTGCAGACCTCTTCCAGCCCGGATCACACGGCACTACCTTCGGGGGCAACCCTCTGGCCTGTGCCGCCGCCCATGCCGTGCTCGATGTGATCGAAGAAGAAAAACTTCTCGATGCCGTAACTAAACTAAGTCCTCCGTGGCATCAGGCCCTGGAGGCACTTCTTCAGAAACATTCCGCGCATATCACCGGTTTGCGGGGCATCGGGTACATGGTCGGCTTGCAGTTACAGACAGACTGCCGAACAGTCGCCAATGCCGCCCGCGAGAAAGGGCTGCTCATCGTACCGGCAGGCCACAACACCATACGCCTCCTGCCGCCACTGATTGCCACGAAAGAAGATCTCCTCGCATCTGTCGAGATTCTGGACGAGGTTTTGACGAACCTCGATTGAGTCGCACAAGCATCCCAATCCAACATGAAACACTTTTTAAAAGAAACCGACTTCAGCCTAGAACAGGCGCAAGCCGTGTTTTCCCTCGCCAAAACACTCAAGGCCGAACGGCTGAACAGCCCGCAACCCTTGAATATGCAATCTTGGGGCCTCCTCTTCTATAAGAGCAGCACCCGCACCCGCATCTCCTTTGAGGTCGGCGTCAACGAACTCGGCGGCTTTCCCCTTGTTCTGAACTCAAGCCAAACCCAGATCAACCGTGGGGAAACCATCGCTGACACCGCCAAGGTCATGTCTCGCTACCTACATGGTCTGGTCATCCGTACCTTCGGCCACGAGATTGTAGAAGACTTTGCCAAGCATGGCAGCATCCCTGTGGTCAACGGCCTGACCGACTTCAATCACCCCTGCCAACTCTACACCGATCTGTTTACTGCACTGGAGCGCTACAGCCCAGACGCGGTTGACATCGCATCGCTCAAAGGGAAGAAGGTCGCCTTCTTTGGCGATTGCGCCAGCAACATGGCCAATTCCTGGATCATTAGTGCCGCCATGTTCGGCATGGAGATCACACTGACCGGTCCGGAGACCTTTGCTCCGGAGCAGATCGTAATCGATGCTCTTCAGACCGATGGATTACCGGTGAACTATCGTTTCACCACAGATCCGACAGAAGCGGCCAAAGACGCGGACATTCTCTACACCGATGTATGGGTCTCTATGGGAAATGAAGTGGAGGCCGCCGAACGAATTGAACAGATGATGCCCTATCAGGTAACTCGGGAAAGAATGGCCGAGGCCAATCCCGATGCGATCTTTATGCACTGCCTGCCGGCCCACGCCGGAGAAGAAGTATCGCAGCAAGTACTGGACAGCGGGCAAAGTATTATCTTCGATCAGGCGGAGAATCGTCTCCACACACAAAAAGCAATCCTCACCAAACTGAGCGAAATCAACCTGTAGCGTTCATGCAACCGATCCTCCTTCAAGGCCGTCCTGCTCACTCCGAATTTCGACTTCAGGCGCTGCTTGAAGACCTGAATAAAGCACTGGAAGGCCTTGCGATCAGTGCTATCGATGCTGTCGAAGTTTACTTTATCGAGGCAAACGGTCCTCTCGATGACGCTACCACCGAACGTGCCTTTGCCTTACTCAACGCGCAAAGCCACTTCGATCGTGAAGCCGGATTTTTTGTGACCCCCCGAAAGGGCACCATCTCCCCCTGGTCGTCCAAGGCCACCGACATCTTTAACAACTGCGGACTCGATCAAATCCTCCGCGTCGAACGCGGCATCCATTATCGGCTCCATACGACCAACGGACTGGTGCCCGGCCTCCATTCACTGAGCGCTGCCGGCTTGTCCGTACTCCATGACCGTATGACCGAAGCCGTCTACTCCGATGTAGACGATCTGTTTCAACATCCCGAGCCCGCCCCATTGCGCACGGTTTCCCTCATGGCAGACGGCCCCGAAGCCCTGCAAAAAGCTAACACTGAGTGGGGCCTCGCTATGGCCCCGGAAGAAATCGACTACCTCGTGGCCGCTTACCAGCAGATGCAGCGCGACCCGACCGACGCGGAGCTCGTCATGTTCTCGCAGGTCAATTCGGAACACTGCCGACACAAGATTTTCAACGCCGAGTGGACCATCGACAACCAGACGGAAGCGCACTCCCTTTTTCAGATGATCCGCAACACCCACGCCAAAAATCCGGAAGGCGTACTCGTTGCTTACTCCGACAACTCCGGCGTCCTACAAGGCTCACCGGGCGAATGGTGGGAAGTCGACCCAAAAGAAAACACCTACCGCAAAACCGCTTCACAACTCGACATTCTGTGCAAAGTCGAGACCCACAACCACCCCACCGCTATTTCTCCTTTTCCCGGAGCCGCCACCGGCGTCGGTGGGGAAATTCGCGATGAAGGAGCCACCGGTATTGGGGGACGACCCAAGGCAGGACTCTCCGCCTTCATGGTCTCCAACCTCAACATACCCGGCTATACACTTCCCTGGGAACAAGCCATTGCCGAACACCCCGGCCGCATGGCCAGCCCTCTCGACATCATGATCGAAGGCCCCATCGGCGGCGCCGCCTTCGGCAACGAATTTGGCCGGCCACAACTCTGCGGACTTTTCCGCACCCTGGAAACCGTACACAACGATATACACCGCGGTTATCACAAGCCCATCATGACCGCTGGCGGCATGGGGAACCTCAAGCGCGAGCATGTCGCGAAGAAAGAGATTCCACCCTCCGCGCTGATCATCCAGCTCGGCGGTCCTGCCATGAAGATCGGTCTCGGCGGAGGCGCCGCCTCCTCGATCGGAGCCGGCTCTCAATCCGAAGCCCTCGACTTCGACTCCGTCCAGCGCGGCAACCCCGAGATGCAGCGTCGTTGTCAACAAGTCATCGACGGATGCATTGCCCTCGGCGCTGACAACCCAATGCTCTCGATCCACGACATCGGCGCAGGCGGCCTCTCCAACGGTCTCCCGGAACTCGTCGAAGCAACCGGCGGCCACTTCCATCTGCGCAACATCCATAACGAAGACAGCTCGATGAGCCCGATGGAGATCTGGTGCAACGAATCGCAGGAACGCTATGTCATGGCCGTCCTGCCCGAAGGACTCCCCGCCTTCGAAGCCCTGAGCAAACGCGAGCGCTGCCCCTTTGCCGTCGTCGGCGAAGCGACCGACGACGGCCAGCTCGTCCTCGAAGATTCCCACTTTGAAAACCGCTCCATTGATATGGGGATGGACGTCCTTCTCGGCAAGACTCCGCGCATGAGCCGCGATGTCGCCCGCCTCAACGAAGCCCACGCCCCACTCGAAACTTCCGCCATCGAACTAGCCGATGCGATCGACCGCGTACTCCGCTTCCCTGCCGTTGCCAACAAGACCTTCCTCATCACCATCACCGACCGCAGCATTACCGGGATGGTCGCCCGCGACCAAATGGTCGGCCCATGGCAGACTCCCGTAGCCGATGTCGCCGTGACTGCCACGACGATGGATAGCACCACCGGCGAGGCCATGGCGATCGGTGAACGCACGCCACTGGCCGTTCTCAATGCACCGGCCTCCGGACGCATTGCCATCGGTGAATGCCTGACCAACCTCGCCGCCGCACAAGTGGGCAACATCGGCAATATCAAGCTCTCGGCCAACTGGATGGTTGCTGCCGGAGAAAAAGGCGAAGACGCCAATCTCTTCGACACCGTTCAAGCGGTTGGTATGGAACTTTGTCCCGCCCTCGGCATCTGCATTCCCGTCGGCAAAGACTCCATGTCGATGCGTACTGCCTGGAAGGACAGCGCGGACAAGGAACACAAACAAGTCTCCCCGCTCAGTCTCCTCGTCACCGGCTTCTCCAGCGTCGAAGACATCCGTAAGACCGCCACGCCCGACCTCAAAAGCAGCGACAGCGCACTCCTGCTGCTCGACCTCGGCGCAGGCCGCAACCGGCTCGGGGGCAGTACCCTCGCTCAGGTCTACAACCAAATGGGCGATCAGGCACCCGACCTCGACGACCCCGAAACCTTCAAAGGCTTCTTCGCCGCCATACAGGAGCTCCTCCACGAAGAGCTCTTACTCGCCTACCACGACCGCAGCGATGGCGGGCTCCTCGCCAGCGTTGTCGAAATGGCCATCGCCGGTCGCAAGGGCATTCGTCTGATGATCGATAAACTCGGCAATGACACCCTCGCCGCACTTTTCGCCGAAGAACTCGGAGCCGTCATCGAGTTGGATAAATCCCGTCTCGCGGAAGTCATGGCCGTACTAGCCAAACACAAACTCTCCGACATTGCCCACCTGATCGGCAACACGACCGACGGAGACGTACTGGAAATTTCACAAAACGGGCAGTCGATCTACAGTGAGTCCATCACCACGCTTAACCGCGCATGGTCCGAACTGACCTACCGTATGCAAGCGCGGCGCGACAACCCGGACTGCGCAAAGGAGGAATACGATGCACTCCTCGAACCAAACAAGGGTCTGATCGTCGAACCCACCTTCGACCCCGAAGCAGCCTTCACGATCGGAGCCGGCGCCCGCCCGCGCATGGCCATCCTGCGCGAGCAAGGCATCAATGGTCAGAATGAAATGGCCTTTGCCTTTGATCGTGCCGGATTTGAAGCCGTCGATCTGCATATGACTGATCTCCTCTCCGATCGCACCCGACTGGATGGATTTTCCGGGCTCGTCGCCTGCGGTGGCTTCTCCTACGGAGACGTTCTCGGTGCCGGTTCCGGCTGGGCAAAATCCGTCCTCTACAACGAACGACTGAAGGAACAGTTCCAAAAATTCTTCGAGCGCACGGACAGCTTCACCCTCGGAGTTTGCAACGGATGCCAAATGATCTCCCAACTCAAGGACATCATCCCCGGAGCCGAACATTGGCCCCGCTTCCTGCGCAATCGATCCGAGCAGTTCGAAGCCCGCTACGCCAATGTGGAAATCCTTGAATCGCCCAGCATTCTCCTCCGTGGTATGGCAGGCAGCCGCCTGCCCATCCCCGTCGCCCACGGAGAAGGACGCGCTGATTTTTCCGCCACCGGCGACTTTGAAAAATGCCTGACCGGCGACCTACTCAGCTTGCGCTACATCGACCACGCCGGCGAGCCCACCGAAACTTATCCTGCCAACCCCAACGGCTCCCCAACCGGGGCCACCGGATTCACCTCCAGCGATGGACGCGCCACCATCATGATGCCCCATCCCGAACGCTGCTTCCGCTCGGTCCAAATGTCTTACCGACCGAACGACCGCTTCACCGGCGAAGCCGGCCCCTGGTTGAAGATGTTCCAAAACGCCCGTCAGTTTACTACCAGTTGAAAATGATACGATTAAAAGACGGGGAATTCTGGTTCACTGGCACTTAAAAAAGTTCGTCGTCTTTTATTTGCTTCGACTTCCTGAGGTGACCTTCAATCAATTTCCGATGCTTCGTCTTGCGGCCACTGACCCGCTCGCGCCAAAGGCGAAAACTGCTTGGCTTCATCGCGCGGCGCATTAGTCGAATGACCTCCGGCTCACTCAGTCCAAAGCGTTTTTCAATGGCCTCAAAGGTAGTATAATCATGCCAGGCCAAGCGAACGACCGCATTAATCACCTCAGCGGATGGCTTTTGCTTCAATTTTTTCATCAATAAAAGAGAGTTCAGACTGTTGTACCTTGGCTGTCTTTTTCGCCTTTGCGCGTCGGGGCCGTGCTGATCCCTTACGACTGCCATGGCGCTCCATCACTTCGCGGGCATCAGCCCAGTAATCATCGCGCTTACGGAGAGCAGAAAAACAAGAGCGGGCATGGCGAACCGCATCTTTGTGATCAACGATCGGTAGCGGGTAATCTATCGACAAGCGGCAACCGGATTGCACTTGTTTCTGCTCGGGCATCTTCCACGGTTCGTGAATAAAATCCGTCTCAACGGAAGCCAGTTCCGGAATCCATTGGCGAATAAAGTCACCCCCCGGGTCATGATCCTGTCCTTGTTTTACCGGATTGTAGATTCGGAGAGTATTGATCCCTGTCAGGCCGCTTTGCATCTGCACCTGCGAAAGATGAATGCCTGGTTCATAGTCGATAAACTGACAGGCCAACCAGTCCTTGAAAGAGCGCCAATCCAACCAAAGATGATAAGAAGCAAAGGACACAAGCATGGCCCGCATCCGAAAATTAATCCACCCACGAGAGCGCAGAGATCGCATGCAGGCATCGATAAAGGGATAGCCGGTACGTCCTTCCTTCCAGGCAGCCAAGCGAGCCGTATCGGCAACTTCCGGACGCAGGTTGTCACAAGCACGATTGAAGGCATGAAACTCGATGGCCGGCTCACTCTCCAGCTTCTGCATAAAATGACAGTGCCAGTGACAACGGGAAAGAAAAGCGCGAGCAGCGATTTTTGGCATCTGAACACCTGCGGCTAACCGAACCGCATGGACCACCGTGCGCATGGAAACACAACCCCAGGCAAGATAGGCACTCATTCGGGAGCAACTTTGATAGGCGGTGACCGGGCTACTCATTTCGCGATGATAGCGTTGACCGCGCCCGTCGATAAAGCTGGCCAACAGCTCTAAGCCAGACGTTTCGCCGCCACGCAGGTCTGGTTTTCTTCGCTCTACCGCTAGGCCAAGTGCAGTCGAGGTGGGAATGGGGCCGTCCCTCAATCCAGGAGCCGGAGTCATTTCGGATGGCGCCTCCAGTGCCGGTGCACGCATGCGAATTTCCCATTGTCGCGCCCATCCGTCACGCTGCTTCAAACCACGAATGACTCCGTTCTGGGGAAACTCCTTCAAGCCAACCCCCGATTTTTTACACCAAGCATGGACTGATTGATCTCTGCCATAGGTAATCGCATTACCGGTCTCCTCATGGGCCCAAATCGCAGTCAATCCATGGCGTTCGTGAAGACCTTGAAAAACCGAAACCGCATCGCCCACGATCACCTGCAGAGCCACGCCCCGATCTGCCAATGCACTGCGTAGTTCAAGAAGTGACTCGCGGATAAAATCCCAATGCAGCGCATCGAAATCAGGCGCCGCAATGACCTCCGGTTCGACAATGTAGACGGGCAGAACCGGACCGGATAAGGTGGCGCCAACCAAGGGCGCATGATCCTGCACACGTAGATCCCGCTTAAACCAAACACACTGCAGTGGATGACTCATTGTGCTTTCCGCTCCCGTCGGCAGCGCTCTGAACAATAAACGACCGCATCCCAGCATTTCGCCCATTTTTTGCGCCAGCTAAAGGGTCGTAAGCAGACGGGACATTCTTTGCTAGGCAAATCCCGCTTTTTGACCTGTTTGCCCAAAATACGCATGCTGACGCATCGGTAGTGAAGGGCTTTTCCTTTCAAGAGTTTCGGGATTCAGCGTAGGGTTTTCCAAGTTTTGCCGATTTGTAGATATGTTTGCACCTTCCAAACGAGCGGCACAGTCCGCCCTAGAAGACTTTTTGCCAAAGGCCGGTACTGACTACGCGGCCGATCGAAACTCGGATTACGGGCCGAACCGACATCACAATGTGTCAACACTCTCTCCATGGATTCGCACGAGGATGCTAACCGAGTGGGCAATCATTCAATCTGTTCTCGAAGAGCACAGCGAAAAATCGGCTGCCAAATTTATCGATGAGGTTTGCTGGCGCACTTACTGGAAGGGCTGGCTTCAACTCAGACCAGCTGTCTGGGAAGAATATCTATCGGCGCGGGCCATTCTACTGGAGGAATACTCTGGTCACCTCGGCTACGAAAAAGCGATTGCAGGAGAAACCGGCATCGACTGTTTCGATGCGTGGGCCACTGAGCTGGCGGAGACCGGCTATTTGCACAATCACGCACGAATGTGGGCAGCCAGTATCTGGATCCATACTCTCAAGCTACCGTGGGAACTCGGTGCAGATTGGTTTTTAAGGCACTTACTCGACGGAGACGCAGCTTCAAACACATTGAGTTGGCGCTGGGTGGCCGGCCTACACACACTGGGAAAATCCTATTTGGCGACTACGGGAAACATACAAAAATATACCTCGGGCCGTTTTTCAGTGAACCGTCGACTCGCGACTGCGCCGATTCCAGTGCCTGAAAGTACGCCGCCCTCGATTCGCCCACTCTCCAAGCTTGTTCAACCCGGCACCGAGGGACGAATTGGACTCCTTCTCACAGAAGACGACTTAAGTGCCTCTGATTGGCTTCCCCAGCGTTTTTCAGTCGATGCAGTTTCCGGATTCCTGCCCTCGACAGCCTACAAGGAATTGGGCATCGACGAAAAGGTCATTGATTTTCGGCGTGCCTGCTTAGCCGAGCGCTCGGGTGCCGATTTGTTTGAATCAATCGATCCATTCATTGATTGGTGCACCTCCCGGAAACTGAGTACGGTTCTAATGGCAGAACCGCCGGTCGGTTTATGGACAACTACTTTACCGGTAATAAAGACTCGATTGTTTGAAGAGGGCATCGAACTGCTGCCTCAGCGACACTGGTGGGATGAAATCTTCTATCCAAAAGCAACACACGGATTCTTTCGCTTCAAACAAGCCATCCCATCCGCCTTGAAAATCATAAAAGAGCCAGCAATGACTGAAACTCATGTCTAAAATAGGGAAGATACACGCGGCGCAGGAGCCGGAAGGAACGGGATACCAAGTCACCTACGAGCTGGGTGATTCTCGTCGCACCCATCATTTTTTACCGCAAGAGACGCCGGGCGAACGACCTCCGCACGGTGCCGGCTCTTTCCACGATCCGGATCAGCACCGCACTTTATTGGATCGAGTCGATGCGATGCTTCGCCGGCAAAGAGAGGAGCACCCGCCTGCTCCTTAAGCAGAAGTGCCCGCTTCCGTTCTGTCCCCCAATGATAGCCACCCAGTTGCCCGTTGCTACTGATCACTCGGTGACAAGGAATAAGCAGGGCAATGCGGTTGGCACCAACTGCCTGACCGACCGCTCTCGCAGCGCCCGGATGACAGATCTGCCGCGCCAGTTCCCCATAGCTCAGAACGGTACCGGGGGCGGTCTCCAACAATGCCGACCAGACCCGAATCTGAAAGTCCGTGCCGTGCACCAAAACGGTAACATTCAGAGTCACTCTTTTCGCCAACGAATCGACTACCCAGGCAATTTCTTTTGGCGCATGTCGACAAACTGCAGCCGGCCAGAGGCTCTCTAAGAGTACCCGAAAATCTGCCCTTTTCCCAGTATCACAAAAGCCCAGATAACAAATCCGGCTTCCCTCATCCAGTGCGATCCGGCAAGTCCCGTAGGGGGAATCGTGTGCCCCATAAAAAATCGAGCATCTATGGTTTTTTCGATGATTCGATGACTCGATCACGACTCCATGCGCTTTAGACATATCACTAACTTAAGAGAAATAGAGGGAGTCGACCAACCATTTTTCATATAAACTAGGGGACAGAGAGCCTAAGCTATGGATTGACAGAACCCACCGAGAATCTAACTTGGCGCGTTTCTGCTCAATATACCGTCCCCTTGAAATGATTTCCTGGATACAAAACCATCTCATCCGCCATGGTCGTTGGATATTCATTAGCCTGTTGGTTGTGATTATCGTCGCCTTCGTATTTACTATAGGCAACACACCGGGTTGTACGACCAACCGGAGCAACTATGTTGCTGAAAATTTCTTCGGCTATGATCTGAACTCCCCGATCGATCAGGAAATTCTCGGACAACGGACAAACTTGAGCCAGCTCCTCTCGACAGGCCGTCCGGTACAAAACAACCAACAATTTGCCCAACTGATTCCCCAGCGAGTCGCCCTTCTCCATCTCGCCGATTTAATGAGCGTTCCCGCTCCATCAATCGAAGCACTCGGTGAGTACTTGCGCACTCGACCGCTCTTCTTTGGCCCGGATGGTCAATTCAGCGCGGATGTATTCACCCAATTTTCCGATAATATCGAGTCTAACCCGGAAATGCCCGATAATATAATAAGCATTGTTCTCGAAGAGGACTACCGGATCGACCAAATCCGCTCTGTGCTTGGGGGCCCGGGCTTTGTTTTGCCCGATGAAGTACGCCTGCAAACGACCCGCAATAAGACGGTCTACAAACTGGCAACCGCAGGACTGGCCTATGCAAACTTTGAGCCCACTATCGCAGAAGACGAAGCGGAAATGAAGGATTACTATGCAGCCAACAAGACTGCTTATGAAATCCCCGAGCGTCTCGAGGCCAGCATCGCATTCTTCCCTGCAGCCAACTATGCCAACCCGGAGGCAACGGTCGATGAGTCCACCTTACGGGAACATTTCATCAGCGACCGCGCCCGCTTTGTGGCCGATTATGAAGCGGCAAATCCACAACCTGAGCCAGTTGAAACGGAAGAAGCGGAAACGAGTGCGTCCGCTACGGATGTTCCGGTCGTTACTTTTGAAAATGTGAAAGAAGCGGTGGCCACTGACTATGCAGCCAAGCAAGCGGAGCGTGCCGCCAATGAGGCCGCTCAATCGTTTGCTTTTGCGCTCTATGACCAATCTGTTGAACGCGATACGGCCGCCTTTACCGAATTACTCGAGAAGAACCAGATCTCCCTGCAGTCGGTTCCTCCATTTAGCCTCAATCAAACCAGCCAGCGCTCTCTGCCCGGGGAGATGCTGGAAGAAGCCTTCTCTCTAGGAAGCAACCGATATTACACCGGCGTATACCCGATGCAGGGTGGCTTTGGCCTACTCTTTACAGATGGACGCATTGCACCGGAAATCCCTCCCTATGAGGCTGTGGCCGCTCGCGTAAGCAATGACTACAAGGTGGAACGTAAACGCGAACTTTTTAATACTGAAGGGGCCCGCCTAAAAGAAGATTTAGAGACTCGCTTGCGTGCCGGTGAAAATTTTGCGGAAGCCGCTACGGCTCTCGGGCTGGAAGCCTCCGAATTTGAGTCGTTTGAATTTGGAGAGCCTCCCAGCGAGCTAGATAGAGCGGTTCTTGAACGCGCAGGCAACCTCGCCGCGGGTGACCTTTCCGATATGATCACAACCAGAGAGCAAACCGGCTTATTCGTCTATCTCGAAGAAAAGACGGCTCCCGAAATTGCTCCGGACGATGAAGATTATGCTTCCGCGGAATCCTTCCTTCAGCGCTACGCCGCCTATATCGGGGAGATGTCACTAACCCGCGAGCTCATTGAGCAAGGGAGTACACCGTAAGCTAGCTTAGCCTTCCAGAAGCTCCTTGGCATGAGCTTGTGCGGATGCCGACTCCCGGTCACCGAGCATCCTTGCCAGCTCACCCAGTCGAGACTCGGCCTCGCCATGTATCGCTCGTATGGAGACAAATGTGTCCGTTTCGTCCTGAGACTTCTCGACCAGAAAGTGGTTACTGGCCAGCGAGGCAACCTGTGGCAGGTGGGTTACGCAAAGCACCTGATGCCGACCGGACAGACGGGCTAATTCCGTACCCACAGATCGTCCTACCTCACCGCCCACATTGGCGTCGACCTCGTCAAAAACCAGCAAGGGTGTTGCATCCGACTCAGCCAATACGGTCTTCAGTGCGAGCATCACTCGCGCAGTTTCTCCGCTTGAAGCGATCTTATTCAACGGCAGGACTTCCTGACCAGCATTGGGTGAAAAGAGGAAGCGACAACGGCAATCCCCATACTCACGCAATTCCGGCTCCGCTACGATCTCGATTTTCAGTTGCGCCTTCTTAAAGCCCAGCGCGCTCAGCAAATCAGCGACCCGAGTAGCTAACTGTGTCGCTGTCTTCTCGCGGAGTTTACGGAGGACAGCCGCCTGCTCCACTAAGCGATTTCGCACAGCTTCCTCGGACTGGCGCGCCTCAGCCAAAAGACCTTCAATATCACCCTGCAGAGACAGCTTGGTGGCCAATTCCTCCCGCTTTACTAAAACAGACTCCACGCTGCCCCCATATTTACGCCGCAACTCCTGCCAAAGATTCATGCGCTCATTGATTGCCTCGACAACCTCCGGCTCAAAGTCGAGAGATTCCGACAGACGGTCCAACTCTGTGGCGATATCTTCGGCCTCAATCTGCAAGCTGCGAACTCTCTCAACGAGAGGTTCTGAATCCGCGTCCAGAGCAGCGAGAGACTCGAGCTGCCCACCGGCCTCCCGCAATCGGTCACAGGCTCCATTTTCCCCTCCAAGAGCGCGCGCACTGTCCACCGCGAGAGCGGCCAGCTCACGTACTTGTGAAATACGGGTATAGTCGCGCTCCAGCTCAGTAATTGATGATTCGCTCACCTCAAGGGCGTCAATTTTAGATAATTGCTTTTTTAAAAACTCAATTTCATCTGCGTCGAGGCGCTCTCCTGTCTCAATCGCAGAGATCGCCGCACAGGCTTCTTTCCACTCCGAGAAAATCCCCTGATACCGGGACAGGTTTTCGAGATTGCCGGCGAAGGCATCGAGCATCTCCAGCTGCCGCCGCTCGTGAAAGAGTTTCTGTGGCTCCCCCGGCCCGTGAAAATCGATCCAGTGCTCACCCAACGCCTGCAGTTGCGTAAGCGTTGCGATCGAGCCGTTGATCTGCACACGCGGCATCTTACTACGATGAATATTCCGCCGAAGTACCAACACCCCCTCTTCACAGCATGGTAACCCGCTTGCCTCCAGTGCTTCATCAATAGCTGTCGGCTGCGGAAAATAAAGGGCTGCCTCGACCTGTAAACTATCCGCTCCTTGCCGAATAAGCGTCTTATCCGTACGAGCCCCGGACAATAAGCTGAGCGCACCGAGCAGTACGCTCTTTCCTGCGCCGGTTTCTCCGGTCACTGCGGTAAAACCGGCTTCAAACTCCAAAGTAACCTCTGAGAGCAATGCTAGATTTTCGATGCGAATGTACTGTAGCATAGTTTTACTAATTCAGTTTAGACCGGGCTGAAAAAGACTCTTGCGATGGCCGATAGGAGAAAGAAAGCGACAACAAAACTAATCGCAAGCGTCAGCGTCGTACGAAGGGCACCGATGCCAAGAACAGTCATCACAGACAATAAAAGCAGCACATAGCTATAGATGAAGAGTACGAAAAAAACCGGCCAAAAGCTAGCAACGGCCGCGGCATCCATTCCCGAAAAGAGCGAAGCGGTGAGCAGGCAACAGAGGAGTAACCAGGGCAGGCAAGCCATACCCAGTGCGGTACGAATAGCCTGCAGGCGGGCATGACCACCCAGCCATCGGCCAAAATTGCGCACCAACAAAGCCAGAAAGTAAAGGATCCCTAAACCACCCAAAAACCCCGCGGGAAGCCAATAGAACATTGCTGCCGCACCCTCGGCACTGCCCAGGCAGAAACGAAGAGAAGTCACCATACCTAAAAGGCCCGCGTTGGCACAAGCGACGGCGTGCCCCTGCCCCTGTTTAACCAACCCTCGCACTGTCTGGATCGGCCGATACCAGAAAGTTGCTATGGCGTGTAGATTCGAGAAAGCGGACATAGGACAATTCTGAGTAAGGCAGGCCGTATCAATCAGGCAAGTCTCGGCTGCAAAGAAGGTGGTTTTGAATTACAGAACTGGTAAAATAGGCATCTTGTCGGACGAATCTCTTGAAATCTTCTTTACAGACAACGGCCAGTGTAAGATGTTTTCGAGTTCTTCGTAGTAGCTAACCCAAGCTCACCCCGATGAAAAAACTTTATTGCTACCTACTATTTTCACTGGCTGCCTGTAATCTGGTCAGTGCACAGGCGCCGGACGTGGATCAAGCGGCATTCTCCGACCTAAAAGAACAAGCGAGTGCGCTCGCCTCGGCTGGTCGTTTGAAGGAGGCCATTCCCGTACTTGAGGAACTGGTTAGCCGGATCCAAAGTACCGGCACGTCCGATGTCCCTCTCGACTTCGCTTATTTTCTGCTTGGGGTCGGCCACATTCAACTCTTTGCAGACACCGGTGATACAAGTCAGCTAAGTACGACCATTACCTGGTTTGACCGTTTGCTCAATGAGTATCCGGATTCGCGCAATCGTAAGCTGACACTGCTCAAAAAAGTCGACGTCCTCCGCGCATTAAAGAACCGAATTGAAGCGCTGGCGCTCCTGCAAGACATCCTCAACGGGAAGCAGAATATCACTCTTTCTGCCTCTGAAGAGAACAAACTCCTCAAAGACATCTGCCAGATGTACTATGGTACAGGCAAACTAAAGGAGGGTGTGGCTTATTTTAATAAGTTGGCAAACTCGGGGCTAACCGTGGATGACCGGGCGCTGGGTGCAGCCGCCAGCTTCGAGGGATTAATCGAAAGCAAGGAACTCGACCAGGCCGTGCTGCTGTTACCCAAGCTCGCAAAAGAATCGAATGTACGCTACCTGCCGAGGCTTAATGTGGCCCTCCTCAAGGCGAGCGATAAGATGGTCGATAACGGTCGTTATAGCGAGGCAGCCCTCGTGCTGAACCTGATCAAAACGACTGACATGATGATCGCCTACAACAAAGAGCAACGCGATGCCAAGACCAGCGTGCTCAAGCGCTTGGAAATGATCGGTGGATCAAATGACCGGATCTCGGAACTGAAACAGGAAATCCTCACGATTGAAGAGCGGCTTACAGTTCTCGGAGACCTTCCGCGTCTGCGCAATGACCTGCTGGTACGCAGAGCGAGGAATTTCACCAAGACAAATCGGCCCTTTGAATCTTTCTGGATGTTTTATGATCTCTATGAGGAAAATCCGGATCATCAACGCGCTGAATTTTACCACTACGCAAGCTTCTCCGGAGCACTGAAAATTAAAAAGTACGAAACCGCACTGGAATTGGGACACGCTTATCGTGCGCAATACCCGAATGGGGATTATTACTCTGATGTGTCGTCGGGCATGGTAGATACGTTGGAAGAAACAGAAGCCTTTGAGGAGATGCTTGCCCTGATTAGGGACTTTCTCGACCGATTCCCGGACGATGCATTTTCCGCTAAATTTATCACGACCTGGGCGGCCCGCCTCTTAGAAGAAGGGCGACAGCAAGAAGTGATCGATCAATGCGCTGCTTGGCAGCAGATGCATAAGAATCCGGTCTTTAAAGATGGCCTCTACTACTGGTCGGGCATGGCTCACCTACAACTCGCGGCTTACGGCGATGCCGTAACCAGCTTTGCCAGCTTGTTGGGGGAGTTTCCTTTCAGCGCCTACACACCGGATGCAACCCTCCGAAAAGGCATCTGCCACTTCTATGAACAGGAGGTAGCACCGGCTCGTGAAACCTTAACCAGCTACACGCAAAAATATCCGGATGGCGTGTCTATTGACCAAGCCTACTATTTCCTTGGCGAAGTCGAGAGTCTGGATGGCTACTTGGCGCTGGCGATCGACTATTTCAAAAAGGCGGATGCGTTAACGGAGGCACAAAGCGTCCACGATGGTGTGGCCTTCCGAATCGGCGAATTGCTCGAGTCGATGCAGCGCTATCAAGAGATGCTCGACCACTTTATTGCCTATACCGAACGCTTTGATACACGCGGGCTGATTAGTGAGGCATTGCTTCAGATAGGTCGCGCCTATGAATTGTTGAACCAGCCTACCGAAATGCTCGCGCTCTACCGCAGGAGCATTATTCGCTTTGCCAATGACCCGGCGAATCACGGTGCGGATGCCCTAATCGAAGCCTACGCTGAGAAATACGAAAGCAATCTGCGTGAATTAGAGCGTACCTCTGCATTTCTGGATCAAATGCGGGATGATCTGGAATTCCGGAAGCTCATGATCACTGACCGCGGTGCCCTCTTTGAGGAGTTCTACAACAATCCCGATATTATTCAGAATTTATACAATGACCTGCGCAAAAATCCCGCTTTTAACTTGGAGTTGATGGAGGACCTTTCCCCGATTGAGCCAATAAGTAACATTTACAGAGAACAATTGGCCAAATACCCCAAGGACACACCCGAGACTTTCTTTCGCTCACAGTTGCTGGAATATGCATCGAAAGAGATGGAGGTCGCCTCGACCCGGATGCGCATGGGCCTCTATCGCAGTGATATTGTGGAGCACCCAACCAGCCCATACACGAACGATTTCATCAAGACGATCAGCCCGAGACTGGTCCTCTATGTTGCTGACTACTACCGGGGGGAGAATATTGATCGCTCCGTCGAAGCTTGGAACATCCTACTCGAGCGCTTCCCCAGAGATGACGCGGCCATTGTTGCCTATCTGCGCTTAGCTGATTACCACGAGACCGCAGAGCGCTATGAAGATGCGCTGGCCAACTTAACTGCGGCAGCGGATGCCTTCCCCTGGTCACCCCAGTTTCCACTGGTCAATCTCCGCCAAGGAGAATTGCTGACTCGTCTGGATCGCACGAACGAAGCGCGCGAGAAATACCAGTACATTTTGCGTGTGCCCGACTGGCGTGGTATTCTGCATGCCCGCGCACTATACCAAACCGGCCAATCTTACATGGCCGATGCAGACTATCCGGCCGCACACGGCTTCTTCGAGCGCACCTTCCTCGGTTATGCCAATTTTACAGAATGGTCTGCCCAGGCTTATCTGGCTGATGCGGAAGCACTCTTGAAAATGGGTGACTCCGAAGGGGCTGCTGGCACACTGGACGAAGCGATTGCTGAACTCAAAGAATCAGCCCCCAGTGAACTCTACCAAGCGCTTATCGAAAAACGCACAAAGATCTAACTATTTATCGATATGAACCTGCTTCAAAATAGTTTTACGGAAAACATCTGCCGACAACTGTTCTCTGTCCCCACCCTACTCTGTGGACTAGTTACCGCCACCGGCATACAGTCCGGCTATGCGGATAACGTTCATTGGCAGGAGCACGCCAATCAACCGGTCTACGTTGAACAAAATAATAACGGGCGTAAACAGATCTTAAAGTTTATTGGATATGCGGATAACATGCTGCAAGCCGAGCTTGTCTTGAAAAACCCGGACGGGACAACCACGACCGCGGAGATTTCACTGCCGGTCAGCGAGAACATGGCGCAAACGCTCACCTTCAACCTGAAGAATCGCGTGCAGGCCGATCTTATGCTCGACCAGGGCAACTTCGAAGGCGCGTTGCAACTGCTTCGACCGGACATTTACCCCTTGGTAAAATACAATCAACTACCGTCCATCTTCGTCGACCTTCACACTCCAGTGAGAAAGTTGCTCGACACGCTGGTCAACGCCGGGGAATACGCCGAAGCGGAAGATTTATTTAAGCGCATCAAACTAAGTGCGGTCGATATCAACTACAGCAATTCTGCTGTACGATTGATGAACGCCTACCTTCTTGCCAATGAGCCGGCTGCCTCCGCTAGAGTCGCCCAAAGACTACCCTTCGAAGTAGGCTACGAGAGCAACATCCAGCCGACACTTGAAGCAGCCGACCAAATCCGCAGTGCCGGCTTCTACGAGGATGTGATCCCAATCTATCAGGCCATTCGCCCGAATACCTCCTTTGAAGAAAAGGAGCAGGTCGACTTATGGTTGGCCTACAGCCTCGTACTAGCCGACCGTGTGGAAGAAGGCACCGTCCTGATGGATTCCTTGGAAGAGCCCAGCCCTTCAGAGGAGCTTTTCTCGCTCTATAAATTGCTGGAGGGCTCGCGTGCCTACCGCAAGGGCGACTACATGCAGGCTTTAGACACGCTTACGCGCGGTTTTGTGCGGGCCCAAACATCTTATTCTTGGGTGCCGGAAATGCTCTACCGAATTGGGGACTGCTACGCCCGCGCGGAAGATCCGATGGCTGCCCGCAATGTTTGGTCAGAAATCACACTACTTTATCCGGAATCGAGCTGGTATCAGTCAGCCTCTGCAGCGATTGACGCCTTACCAAAACCCGAAACTCTAGACGAATAACCCATAAAACTAACTTTACGCATACTTACCACCCATGAAAGCAACTAATATACGTACTCTGCCGACCTACTTCATGATCGGCCTTATCACTTGTGCCAGCCTCTGGTTGACAGGCCAAAACCTCCAAGCGCAGGAGTCTGAGGTCTCCGTAAGCGAGGAAGAAGCACTTCCGCCAAAGAAAACACTAATCGACCAGTACAAAACTGGCGGATGGGCCATGTACCCCCTGACCCTCTTCTCGATTGCCGGGTTCGGCCTGATTATCTACAACTTTATGGCGATCCGCCCGCAGCTGATTTTGAATCCGGAAGCGACCGGAGAAATTGATTCAGCACTGGAAACTCTCGACATAGAAAAAGCTAAATCAATCTGCGCCGAGTCACCTTCACCAGCGACCAATATCATAGCCGCCGGATTGAATCGTGTGAATACCGACAGCTATGACCCGGAACCGGTCAAAGAAGCCATCGAGGAAGCCTCCTCCGAAGAACTGGCGGGGCCCTTCATCTTGATTAACTACCTCTCCGTTATCGGATCACTCGCCCCTATGATTGGACTGCTCGGTACCGTTTCCGGTATGGTCAAGGCTTTCAATGTGATTGAAGCCGAGGGTGCCGGCAGTGCCCAAGCGCTCGCGGGGAATATCTCCGAAGCACTCATTACCACCGCATCCGGAATGATTGTCGGTATCCCTGCTATGTTCTTCTTCTTCTTTTTCAAGAACCGGTACGGCAAGATCACTTCACGCGTAGCCCGTGTAGTCGGTGATCTTGAATTCACTCTTGGCACCGCTGCTAAGAAACAATAGCAGCCGCAGCCCTACACACCATGAAAATATGGTCCCCAGACGAGGCTGATCCGGAGTTTGAACTAACTCCGATGATCGACGTCGTTTTCCTTCTCATCGCTTTCTTTATGACTTTGATGAGTTTCATCAGTGCAGAGCTTATTAAGCTCGAGTTGCCCTCCGCAGAGCAAGCCTCTATACCGGAAGATGCCGGCGAACGTCAGTATATCTCAGTCACTAAAGACGGTGATCTCTATATTGGAGCGGCACGCGTCGAATATGACACGCTGCCTGGCGTCTTAGCGGCGATGAAACAAAAAGTGCCCACACTGAAGCTCTACCTTCGCGCCGATGGAGTCGCCCAGCACCGCTATATTAACATGGTCATGGATTCTTGCGCCAAAGCGGGCATCTATGATCTCATCTTTGCATCCTCGCAAGACTAGGCATGGCATTTAAAAACAAAGTACTCCAATCCGAGGACAAGGTCGACATCACACCGATGATTGATGTGGTGTTCCTGCTTCTCATTTACTTCATGTTTTTGCCCCTCCAGCAGGAAGCCGACATTGGTATCAAACTACCCAGTGACAGCCCCCCAGCAGAAGATCTGGAGTTACCCAGTGAACATGTTGTCGAAGTCTTCCCCAACGGTTTGATCCTTCTCAATGGCTCCCCAACCGATAGCAACAATGACCGGGGTATGCCTCAACTTACCCGAACATTATCCCGGCTGAAGCAGTCCTCTGACCGAGCCGGAATTGATACCGTGGTTAAGGTACAAGCGGATCCCGATTCGCCGCACCAGCGATCCATTGATGTACTCAATGCGTGTTCAAAAGCAAAAATTAAGAAGGTATCCTTTGCCGCATACGGCCTCTGAGCCGCTTCTACTGCAGAGTCATGATAACGAAAACTCGTAAGTCTAAGATCAACCCTATGCTGATGAAGGTCATCGTAATCAGCGTGCTCTTGCATGTAGTGGCCGGGTTTATTGCAGGCGTGGTGACGATCGCTACCAATGTAATCAAAGAAGACGCGCAGTTTGAAGAGCCGCCCGTAATGGAGGAGCAGGAACCGCCCAAAGAGGTAAAGATCGAGATCAAGCCACCTGCCCAGCAAAATCAGCCGATGCAGAAACTCAGCCTTCGCCAGGTAGGTAATATCGCCGTGGCCGACTTGGATGTGAACCTACCCTCGATGAGTGACAGCTTCACTGTCAGCGGAGGTGTTGGCAACATCAGTGGCGGTAGTCTTCTCGGAGGTGCACGAGGAGGAATCGATTTCGGCATGTCCAGCGTCAATGTATTTGGCTTAAAAACAAAAGCAGAACGCATCCTGTTCGTTATTGATACAAACAAGCAGATGATAACGGATGCTAAAGGCGGGCTCAACAGTTACCGAGTAATTAAAAACGAGATCACCAGCATGGTTGGAAATCTCTCAGCCGGTACACTTTTTAATGTGCTCCTGCATGACCGAAAAGAAACCCTTCTCTTCAAGCCCAAGCTGGTAACTGCTGGCAATGAAGTGCATGCTGAATTGCTCAAATGGTTAGCTCCGGTCAATGCCAACACATCGCGTACCGGACTGGAGAGCAAATCCCGGGCCACCGTACCAAAACTGAAAACTCTGCAGAATGAGCTGGTTCACTCAACAATTACCCAAAACGACAATTTCCTTGGTAATGAGACCGGATTCCTCACGCAGTACGCCCTCGAACAAGGGGTCGATGCGATTTTCCACATTGCCGGATATCACAAAGGCTTTGAGCGACTACGCCGTAAAATGACTCCCGCAGAAGAGGCCGATTGGCAAAAAGTCATTAGTGCTCCAAAATACCAAAAAGAACTGGCGGCACATAATCTTGAAAAAGTCGAAATGCAGAAACGCATCCGCTACACGCTCGCTGAGGAGAATAAAAAACGCCGAGCTAGTGGCATGCCGGATAGAGTCCTCAATAGCCGGCACGGAATCTATTCACAAGTCAACGACCTTGGCTTGCGCTGGGAGACACCACACCCCGGACATCGCCCCTATCCGGATATCGCTCCAAAAGAGACGGCCGCCTACTTTAGGAAAGTGAATGATGAGCTCTACGGCCAATTCAACAAAACTGCACCCTCTATCAATATCGTTCTCTTTCTCGCCGAAGACGAACCCATGTCAAAGCCGGAGGAACAGCAACTGCGCGACTTTACCCGTTTCTTCAAAGGTAAATATCGTATCATACGCGGACAGAGAGCGATCAAAAAAGCCGCCTCCGCAACGAATGCAAGCACCTAGATCGCTGACATATAGATGGGCCCATGCGGAAGCCCAAATGCTTACTCCGCGTGAACCGTACTGACCGTCGCCGGACGTGCCTGCTCATAGAGCCACTTGTCCAGCTTATTTGCCACGATAACCCCGTAATTCATCGTACCCAGCCAACCGGACATAATGATGCCAACCGAACCAGCATGAAAAAGCCCACCCACCTGCTGAGGGAGTTCCATCGAGATTTTTAAGCCTTCAAACTTTGTCCCAAATGAAGTGCCTTGCATGGAGCGAGTGTAGCGATTGACCGTCCGAGGAGTCGCTGCCTCTATATGGTCGATCTTATCCCGCACGCCGGGAATAAAAGTTTCCAAGCTGGCTATGCATTCGTCACACAAACGCTGCTTTTCCCTCGCATAGGCTTCCTCGTCCAGTGAATTCCACTCGTCCCACCGAGCGTTCAGCGAAGCGACCACCGCATAGCGGGGCTCCTTCAGATGGGGTCGTGTTTCCGGGTAATAGAGGGAGAAGGTGTGGCTCGATGTCTGGATCGATGTCAATTCATCAATGCTATACTCGGGGGCTTTCGAGGTAAATACCAGATCACCGATATTCGGGATGCTTTCCCCTTTGCGAATACCCATGTAGACTTGGCAGGAACTCGTATTGTTACGAACCGCACGGGCCTCCTTCATAAAGTCCCCGGCAAACTTCGACTCACCCACCATGTGTTCAATTGTACTGCGCAAGTTGGCATTCGAAAGAACCGCCTTGCACCGCACCGTGCGCAGAGGAAATTCTTCGCCCCCTGTATTTTGACTCCGTACACGAACCCCGGTGACGCGACCGTCCTCCACATCTATTCCCTCAACCAGAGCACACTTACGCACCTCACAGCCATTCTTTTGCAATTCAGCGACCATCTTTTTGACCAAGGTGTCCGTACCGCCCTGAAAGGTGAATACCCCCTTGCTCATAAAGTTGGAGAAGACAATCCCATAGGTAATCGCCGGATCATTCACGTGCGAGCCATTGGCATAAGAAATTGGCTCCATCAATAAGCGGTGCACATCCGTCCGTCCGGGGAAGAACTCCTCAAACATCTCGCCCGTCGTCTGGGTATTGTCGTCATAGAAGTTCATCTGCCGGAGATGCACGTAAAAGGCCTCCACTCGATCGCGATCCACCTTAAAATCCTCTACTAGAATACGCGTAAAATCATCACGATCAAAAGTCGTCCACACATTCATCTGCGGGTTAATGAAGCGTACATCCTTGAGCTGGTGTATC
The DNA here is from genome assembly GCA_002469895.1 of Opitutia bacterium UBA7374. Taxonomy (GTDB): domain Bacteria; phylum Verrucomicrobiota; class Verrucomicrobiia; order Opitutales; family Coraliomargaritaceae; genus UBA7374. The sequence goes on along the minus strand of DKOA01000046.1, from coordinate 69,209 downwards.
GAGTCCGCTATCTCCCGCGTCCAATACTTCCGGCAGGACTTAACCATGCCGTAGGGAAAGCCATGCAGTGAAATATCAAAGACATGACTCCCTGGGCGCTTAAACCAAGTCGCCAGTCCACCAAACTGATAATGATGCTCCAGCAGCAACACCTTGTGCCCGTTCTTTGCCAGATAATTCGCGCCGGTCAGTCCGCCTAAGCCAGAACCAATGACGACCACATCGTATGTATCTTCTATTCCTGCTAGCCAATCTTTTGCCATAATTTGATCTGTTATCTACTTTACTAAGACAGTCGCCGAAAGCCCATTTTTCAACCGGCAAAGGCAAAAAGTTAACGAAGCGCCAGACTAGAACCCGTTGACGCTCTCTGGCGCCCGTTCCAAGTCGTCGGCTATCTCCATTTCAGCCAGCCCGACATCAAAGGCCACATCAAAAACCATTAGCCGATCGCTTCCCAGACTTTTGCCCCGCACCATGCCGTCAGAACGCAACATGGTATAACCAAAGGCCGACGGCGGGCTTTCTGTATCTTCGGGGTTCGGCTTAACCTTTTTCCAGTAAGAGCCCTGCCCCAAGAGCGTCAGTAAAAGATTCAGCTCGGGATCAGTCATCGACTGACTCCGTTTGTACACTTCGAGAACCGACTTACCCCGGACATAGAGAACATGTATATCCCAACCCGAAGACATGTTACTCTCCTCCATATCAGATGATTTTGGCTTACGTCCATCAGAAGACTTAAAGTAAATACGCACTTCAGTCTCTTCCGGTAGGAAGTCCAAATATTTCCGGTAGGGCAGGCCACGGCTGCGGTTCGACTTAACCTGATCGTCGCGGTAAACAATGCCTCCGGAGGCAAGCAAACGGCGCTCAATCGATTCTTGGCTTTCTCCAATCCGCGCCTCCATCGGCGCGCTGAGGAAAAGAAACAAGCTGACCAAACCAGCCAGCCGGAAAAAGAAGTCGGTTTTAGGTAATTTCATCATTGAACAGTTAGCAACATATCTGTCTGAGTCTGATAACCGAACCAGAAGCCAGCCTCGGATGCAAAACTCATTTTACAGCGACTTCGACCTCCAGCGCTTCCCCGAAACTCCTTGCGCTGAAGAAGAGTACCGCAACGCCTTCCAAATTGAGCGAGACCGTATCATTTTTGCTTACCCTTTCCGGAAGCTCCAATCCAAGACACAGGTCTTCCAGTCGGGAGAATATGACTTCTATCGCACCCGCCTGACACACTCCATCGAAGTGGCCAAAATCGGTCGCTCTATCTGCCAGTACCTACAAAGCACAAGCGCTCACCTAGAGGCGGACTTTTACATCGATCCCGACCTCACTGAAGCCATCTGTCTTGCCCACGATCTCGGGCATCCACCCTTCGGCCACATCGGAGAACGCAAACTCAATCAGTTGATGGCCGAGGAAGGTGGCTTTGAGGGCAATGCCCAGACCCTGCGTATCCTCACCGAACTCCTCTACGAGCGTCCCAGCCGAACTAAGGGAATTGCCCCAACGCGTGCCCTCCTGGATGGTGTCCTCAAGTACAAAGCACTACACAGCGAATGGCTGGAGGATACGGGTCAGGCCCCGAACCATCATTTTATTTACGATGAGCAGGTCGATTGGCGCGACGCCGTCACCGCAAAGGAACCCCGCCCTCCCGAGCTCACTGCTCCCAAAGCAATCAATTCATTGAAAAGTATCGAATGCCAGATCATGGATTGGGCCGACGACACCGCCTACTCCCTACACGACATTGTCGATGGCATTCACGCGCGCTACATCACCGTCGGCAGCATCCGGGAATGGGCGCAAAATCAGGAACTGAGCCAAGAAGAAACCGACCATATCGATAAACTCTGCTCGACCATTCACAAAGGTAGCTACGAGCCCTACTTTGGCAGCCGTATCGGTAAATTTGTCCATGGATGTACCCTCCATCCCCGCCGGGGCTTCCTTAGCGAGCAAACCCATCGACACGCATTCGACCTACAAGTTGATTCAGCCGTAGAAATTGAGAGCCGTCTTTATAAGCGAATGGCGCTCGATCTCATCTTTCGTTCCACTCAAATTCAGCAAATCGAATTCAAGGGTGGATACCTTCTGGAGAAACTCTTCTATGCCCTCAAAGAGCACGCTACCGGAAACAACAACCAACGACTGAAAATTCTTCCCGATGCCGTGCGTCAACTGATCGACAACGAAACCGAACCACGCGCACGCATGCGCAGGCTTTGTGATTTTATTGCCGGACTAACTGATGGACAGGCCGTGCGTATCTACAAACGGCTCTTTGATCCCGGCTTTGGCTCTATCTCTGAACTAGTCTGAACAACGCCGCCAAGACCCGGTGTAAACGCATCGCTCAGGCCTCCACTGAAGCTGCTGGAGTTGACGGGGTAAAGACGAAGCGTAGCGACATCACGCTGACATAAAGCCCCAAAGCCAACATCGCGCAAGCGATCCCCCCGAGCAAGCTCATCGGCCCGTGCTCCACCACCATCAAAGCGAGTGCCAGCATCGGCATGGCCACCATGAAAAGCGTCGGCCAGAGTGCGAAGCCGAAAGCAATCCGGCGATCTCTTAAAAAGACCAGAAAAGTGGTTAAAGCCAGTGCCGCCAACAACTGATTAGTTGCACCAAAGAGCGGCCAGACCGCCTTCCATGCCGGTATCAATTGCCCCTCCGGTCCCGTGAATGTGCCGAAGACTGCTGCTGCCGGAAGCAACAGCACAATAAAAGTACCCCCAAACCGGGTCCAACGGTTCCGGCGATCCAACAACTCCTCTAAAAGAAAACGAGTCAGACGGGTACAGGTATCGAGCGATGTCAGTAAAAAGGTACTCACCGCCAGCGAGGCAAAAGCCAGCCCCAACTCCAACGGCAAACCAAGTGCGGAGAAAAAGAGAGAGGCCCCCCGGGAGAACGCCTCCACCGGGCTACCCGTAAACCCCCCGACCACACCTACGCAACCGAGCGCAAATACTGCCAGAAGCCCCTCCACCAGCATTGCCCCATAAGCCACTTTCTTCACATCCCGCTCCGTGCGTAACTGCTTCGATGTCGTTCCACTACTGACTACGCTATGAAAGCCACTGCAGGCGCCACAAGCCACCGTAATGAAAAGAAAGGGTGCCAAATACTGCAGATCCTTTGGCTCAAAGCCGGCAAATACCGGCAGATCCATTCCGCCCCCGCGGACCAACATTCCAAGGACCCCAAAGAGCAAGATCGCATACAGAAAAGTCGCACTCAGGAAATCTCTCGGCTGCATCAGCGTCCCCACCGGAAGGATCGCCGCAACATAACAATAGAGCAGCACCAACCCGATCCAAACCGGCTTATCCAGTGCCGGTGCGGGAAAAGAGACACCCACCCAAAGCCCACCATAGGTCAGTAGGATAAAAAGGGCCACGGCCAAGCCCGCAGGTAGAAGACGACGACGCAAAACCCAGCCGAAGAGGAGTGCCGTAAGTATAAACCAACCCGAGGCCGTTGCCACCGCCGACTGCCCCTGAAAGCCCGAAACCGTGAGGTCTAAAAAGACTACGATGACATAGACCAAAGCCAACAAGACAAACCAGAGAAACAGTTGACCTGTACGCTCACCGACGAGCCGACGACAAGTCGATGTAATCGAACGCCCACCCTGCCGCAAAGACATCAAAGTACTCCCAAAATCATGCACCCCTCCGACAAATATCGCTCCAACCAGAATCCACAACCATGTGGGCAGCCAGCCAAAGATCGAAGCTGCAATAATTGGCCCCACAATGGGACCGGCTCCGGCAATTGAAGAAAAATGATGCCCGAAGAGCACCGGTACAGAGGTCGGCACATAGTCCACCCCGTCATTCACTTCACAAGCCGGCGTCGGACGATCCGGATCGACCCCGCAACGCCGCTCCAGAAACCGACCGTAAAATCGGTAGCCCAGCAGGAGCAACAAGGCCGACAAGAGTAACAGGGTAACGAGCATGCAAATAGACAAGCAGCCGAAAATAAAATTTCAATCATTCATGAAGCACCTTCAGACTCATTATATACTCTTTACAGTATATAATAAATTTGGAATATACGAATCATCGAAACCGTACAAATCTCCAGCATACTAAAGTGCCTCGCCGATCCGATGCGCTTGCGCATCCTCAATCTACTGACTGCAGGGCCGCTCTGCGTCTGCCATATCCAGGAAATTCTGGAGACCACACAAGTTCATATTTCCAAGCAACTCGGCCTGATCAAGCAACTCGATCTGATCACCGCAACCCGCCAAGGAACTTGGATGATCTATCGCTTGAAAGAACCGGTTAACGGGCTCCTTTGTGCCAATCTCTCATATCTCAACGCAGCCGATTGCCCGGAGCTACAGGGCGACCTCATCGCCCGTCTGGAACTTGTACGGCGTATTTCCACTGATCCCGACGATTGCCCTAAACCGGTCTGTGAATCGATTGGCTGCTGCTAAAAAAACTCTTCCTATGAACGATACAAACCCAGACAAACTCAAACCAACCGCACTGAACGATACGAAGCCAGGATTCTTCCAACGGATATTCACTAAGCTGGATCAATCGATGAAAGAAAAGGCCGATAAACAGGCAGATAATGCCTGCTGTTCTGAAAACAGTAAGAAAGACGGCAACTGCTGTTAAGCAAAGTGAGTGCTCTTCTCCAGCAACTGTCCGATACAATTGTCTACCAATGGTTCGGCCTCGATCCGGATGCCCGGTTTGGACAAGCCCTTCAGTTCTTTCTCAACGATACGCTAAAGATCTTTTTCCTGCTTGCCGTGATGATCTTTATGATCGGCTTTATCCGTACCTGGTTGCCACAAGAGCGACTCAAGGCATGGATGAGCCGTGGCGGTCTTTGGGGGAATTTTATCGCCGCGCTCTTCGGTGCGATCACCCCCTTCTGCTCTTGCTCCTCCATCCCTCTTTTTATCAGCCTGCTCAAGGCCGGAGTTCCGCTCGGCGTTACCTTCTCCTTTCTCCTCACCTCCCCGATCATCAACGAATACCTCGTCATCCTCATGGTCGGCGAATTCGGACTGCCGGTAACGATTGCCTACGTCAGCAGTGGGCTCTTCATCGGCACTACAGCCGGTGCCCTGCTTGGAAAGATGCATTTACATCGTTATCTTGAGAAGGACATGGCCGAAGGTATTGACGATGAAGAAGCAGCCTTCAAGCACACCCTGAGCACCCGTTTGCGCTACGGATTAAAGGAAGCCATTACCGTCATCCGGCAAATCTGGCTCTGGGTCATCATTGGCGTCGGTGTCGGGGCCTTCATTCACAACTATGTGCCACAGGAGACCATCCACAACTTAATGCAGGCGACCGGCCTCTTTTCCGTGCCCATCGCTACGACTTTAGGCGTGCCTATGTATGGCAGTTGTGCCGCTATTGTTCCCATTGCCGTAGTCCTCTTTAACAAAGGTATCCCACTCGGCACGGCCCTCGCCTTTATGATGGCTATGGCCGCTCTCAGCCTGCCCGAAGCCATTATGTTGCGCCGTACCATGCAGCTCCAACTCATCGGCATCTACTTCGGCATGACGACTCTGGCGATTATCTTCACCGGGTACTTCCTCAATCTAATCGCACAATTTCTTTAATAAATACCAACCTTCGACAATGAATTCGACCATGACCAAACCCAAAGTACTCATCCTCTGCACCGGCAACTCCTGCCGCAGCCATATGGCCGAAGGCATCCTCCGCGCTGCTGCGGGCGACCTCTTTGAAGTCTTCAGCGCCGGCTCCAAGCCCAAGGGCGAAGTCCACCCACTCGCCATCGAAGCCCTCAACGAAATTGGCTACGACGCCAGTCAACATACCTCTGATCCTCTCGAGCAGTACCTCGATAGCGGCATCGACACCGTCATCACCGTTTGCGGCAATGCCGATCAAGCCTGTCCCATCTTTCCCGGACAAAGCCAACGCTACCACTGGGGCTTTGAAGACCCCCCTCACGCCATGCGACCCGGCGAATCCGAACTCGATGCTTTCCGCCGCATCCGCGATCAAATCAAACTTGTTTTTGAAGCTTATGCCGCCGGCTACCGTCAGGCCACCCTACCAGCATCTTCATAAAGCCCATTTAAAACCGGACAATCAAAACGAACACGAGAGTAGAGACGCATCCACTATGAAAAATATCCTCATTGCAGAAGTCATCGGCACCTACTTCCTCGCACTGATCATCGGACTCTGCGCCCTGCCCCCCGGAGCAGGTGACTTCACCCCACTCGCGGTGACGATCGGCCTCGCTGCCCTCGTCTACGCCTGCGGTCATATCTCCAAGGCACATTTCAACCCCGCCACCACGATCACCTACTTCAGCGCAGGCGATCTCCCGGGTAAAGCCGTACTGCCCTATATGATTGCCATCTTTATCAGTGCCATTCTGGCAGCCTGGACCCTTCCGCTGCTCTACCCGGAAGCACTTGCGGAACTGGTCCCCATCGAACTCGAAATGGGCAAAACCCTCCTCGCCGAGTGCCTCTTCACGTTCATTCTCATGTGGGTCATTCTGAACGTCGCAATTGCTCATAAGAATCTCGGCAACGGCTTTTACGGCATCGCCATCGGCGCCATTGTCGGAGCTGGCGCCTATGCTGTCGGGCCCATCTCTTTTGCTGCCTTTAATCCCGCCATTACCCTTTTCCTCTGCATCGCCGGATTTATCCCCTGGAGCGCGTTCCCCCTCTATTGCCTGGTGCAGGCTCTGGCTGCCGTAGCCGCCGGACTCCTCTTCCGCGTCATGCGCCTAGCCAATCCAAGTTAAAGACGAGTCATCGTCCTTCCCCAGAAGCCGCTCCACATACTTCGCCAGCAAGTCAAACTCCAGATTGACCCGATCCCCCGCTCGCTTATCCCCGAGGTTGGTTACTTCCAGAGTATGCGGGATAAGCCAGATACTGAACCCCGTATCGTCGAGTTCTGCCACTGTCAGAGAAATCCCGTCGACCGCGACACAGCCCTTGGCCACAACATAACGCAACATTTCCGGGTCCGGCGTTATTCGCAGGTACACATCTTTGCCCCGCGGCTCAATCGTGGCGATCGCGCCTGTACCGTCCACATGACCCGAAACAAAATGCCCACCCATTCGCGTCGTGGGGAGGAGTGCCCGCTCCAAGTTGACCCGTCCCCCCGGCCCGATGCCATCAATTGATGTCAAACGTACGCTTTGTGCCAGCAGATCAAATTCTAAACGATCCTCGGCAAAATCAACCACTGTCAAGCAACAGCCATTCACCGCCACACTGTCGCCCAGTTGCAGGCCCTTGGTCACCACAGCCGCATCCAAAACCAAACGCCAAGCCTGCTCCTGCTCAGTAAACGAACGCACAATACCCGTCTCTTCTACGATTCCTGTAAACATAATCTTAGTCTCTCTTTTACAAATCTAATGCACCATCAAGACAGCACGCCAGAGGCTTGACTTCAAGCAACGATGCCACATTTATGTTTCGCTCAATTGGACGCCAGGGTAGCTCAGTGGTAGAGCAGAGGACTCATAAGCCTTTGGTCGGCAGTTCAAATCTGCCCCTTGGCACCATTGAAGTCTCTAAAGATCAATTATTTATAAAAATATATTGAAATTGGGACAACCCAATAAACTCGAACGATCAGTGCTATTCTTAACAAAATAGACTTTATTTAATCAGCATTGGGTCAAGTTTGAGTCAGAAAGCGGGGGTCGAATAAGCCACCGCCTGAATTGTGCCTATTACATTAGGTCCACTCAAAAAAATGCCGCTTAAATGGGCGTAGCCTGCATTCCGTAGTACCAGATTTGTCAGGAAAATATGAAGTCTATTTTTCTGCTGTTTGTATCCTTAACCTGTTCATGAGTTCAGTGACCGTATCCTTTATATCAGTCGTAGAAGAGCATATTCCCTACGGATTGACTGCTTTTATTTATAAACCTAAGGAGGCACTTTAAGTATTTTTAAAAAATTTAATAAATCCGCTAAATTGGAATACCTCTAGCTGCGTATTTGTGTGAAATTATACCTACTATTTTTTTTAGCGACTACCCTTAGTTCATTTGCTGCTTTTACTACTATCCTCACAGAAGGTTTTGGAGACAGCGACAGCAGACTTTCTTTAGAGAATGATACCGGATTAGATAATAATAACTCAGTTGAATATCTCTCAATCGAAGATGCAGACGTTAGGACTTCAGGTGGTTCTGCAGGCCAATATCCTGATGCAACTGGAGGTAATAACGTATTTCTTACAGACAATACGGAAGGTTTTCTTATCTATAACATTAATGCTAATACAGCATCTTACGGTGCTTATCTCTCTGTTGGTTTTGCTACCAGTGAGGCGATTAAAGATTTTTCCGGTATGGATAGTGACGTCTTTAAAGTTTACTACACTTCAGGCTCTGACTTTGCTGTCAGTGATGCAAGTGTTGACTCTGTTTGGACTGAACTTAGCTACAGCTCTACAAGTAATAATGGTGCCAGTGGTTGGGTTAACCAAAGAATTTTCACGAACCCTACTCCTGTGATCATTGAGGATGGTTTACTTCATATAAAATTTATGAGCTTTGTAGGAGATGGAGTGATTTCAACCAACAGCACTCACGATATTCGAGTTGACGATGTGTCTGTTACGCTTTCAACAGTCCCCGAATCAACGACTTATGCACTCCTTTTAGGCGGGGCCGTCCTGGGCTACGTTTTCTGGCGAAGAAAATAGTAGAATGATTATTTCGGCCCGGAAGCCTCTACTTGGCTCCCTAAAGTCTGACCAATTGCTCCCCTCATATGGAATTGGAGCCCCTTCTCAAGCGCCTGAGGGATTGTAGAATATCCAAGGGCAGGGTTATTTAGGCAGATGTGAGGATACATCATGACCGAGAGAATGATTCCGCCACCTTGAAGCGGTAAAAGCGGGTGCCTACAGATGAATCCGCAAGTATCGACTTTTCTAATGTGACTGCCACTTGCCCTATTTTTGAAGGCATCCGTCTCTTCAAAAGTCACTGTGATATACGCTTTCCCTTCCAGTACTCTCATTATCGTAGAGCCAACTCTTGGTTCCTTGAATTCGTTCATTGTGAAGCGTATATCTCTTTCAACTATTATGGCATCTCTTTGGATGATGACTGCATCATAGTCGCTTCAGGAATAGCATTTCCGATGGTAGCACCCGTTTGCCGCAACTCATCTATTGCAGAGCAAGGAAAGAGACCGATTGTCGTGGGGGCACAAAAAAACCCACAGGTGAAAACCTATGGGTTTTAAAGAACTTTTATCGCTATGATTAGCGAAAAAGGTGAGGAGTGGGAGCTCGCCACACTCTCTTTCCTCGATGCACTGACATTAGGCGCCCTCCCATCCGTCGAATGAGATGGCTGCCAGTTCCCCGACGCTACGCTGGTTGTGCAGACGTTCCAACCATTTGGTCCCGCAGCGAGACCTGCTTCCAGCGTCACCGCTGGAGCTCTTAGGGTGAGACTTCTTTGCCCATACTGTGCTTGCTTGCAAACAAGTGCAGTACGAACCCGAGGTTTCCACACTTCTGAGAAGTTATGTGGATCGTCTTAGTCTAAGGACGGCACTGCATTTGCAGCAGTCGTTTGCCTTAGACGACGGGTCTTGTCTCTTATCCCGCAGGTTGCATTTTTTTCTCAGGCGGACGACCGGTTAAGACCTCCCGCGACTCGAGTGTTATTGTGCGCTGTGCCCGCCAGCGGCCGCCCGCTGTCTCAACACTTCGCACTCAACTCACGAAGTCAGGATCTGTTTTCATCTGTCAGGTTGCGAAACCCTCAGTTTCGGGCGGAGCTATTTCGTCTTTCCGCCGGATCATGATCTCCGTACTGGCTCACAGTAACAACTACCGGTCTGAGACCGACTGTGTTCGCAGCGCAAGAATGTAGAACCCATTCTTACATGCGTGACTCGGTGAGCAATCTGGTTCTCTCCCGGGCGTTATTATTAGCTCGGGCCTGTGCTCACCGCCAAACCCCCGCATCGTTAAACTCGCAGGGCTAACGAACCCTGCGTGGAAGTTGGTGACATCTGCCTGCAAGTTCAACACCGAGGTGTAGCTATTGCAGGGGCCGGGCGCGCCAGTGCTACCCGACCATTGGTTCGATAAAATCGAACATTATCGAGATAATATTTTCAACAACACACAGTGCGCAGTTGAAATTTATCGCTTCTGTCAAAGATCATATACCCGAAGGTATGTAATTAAAATGAAATCAAATTTCAGCATGTCAACAATGAATCTACATAAACCTATGATTGTTAATAACTTATGAGATTTGTGAATAACTCCTAAAGTCCTTCATAATGAAGTAATTAAAATGTTCATAACTTTACCAATGAACGAGCCGTGCAAATTTATCGAAAAAGTTAAAAAAAATTGCCCATTTTTTGTTTTTTCAGCAAAGAAAGGACAGCCTTGAAAGAGGCCGTCCAATCCACTGAAGAAGCCAGATTAGTTCTGTGGGCGGCTGGCAATCGAGGCACATCCCTTCTGCAATTTTCGGTTTGGACTTATCCAAAACAGATATAATTGTATAAACAATGTTCGGAGATATAAGAGTTCTACCAGATTTGGTAGCCAATCAGATAGCAGCCGGTGAGGTCATCGAGAGGCCGGTTGCGGTCGTTAAAGAACTGGTAGAGAACAGCCTTGATGCTGGTGCGACACGAATCGAGGTCGAGTTCCGTAATGGAGGAAAGTCCTACATCCGCGTCGAAGACAATGGCAAGGGGATGGCCCCCGACGAGGCTCTGCTTTGTCTCGAGCGGCATGCCACCAGCAAGATACGCGAGGCCGCGGATCTGGATTCCATTCAAAGCTTTGGCTTTCGCGGAGAAGCGCTGCCGTCGATTGCCTCCGTCAGTCGATTTACCCTACAGACACGTGGGCAAGACCGTGAGCATGGCACCGAGGTCAGAATCAACGGGGGTAAGCTGCTTGATAAGAAAGATTGCGGCATGCCGGTTGGTACGAAGATCGAAGTCGCCCATCTCTTTAACTCCGTGCCAGCTCGACGAAAATTCCTCAAGACCGATGCCACGGAAAGTGCCCATATCGCCTACACCACACGTCTCTTTGCTGTAGCGCATCCGAATATCGCGTTTAGCCTGATCGAAAATGGTCGCACTCTTTTTCGTTCGCCGGCCTGTAATGCCTTGCCGGGGCGTATCGCAGAAATCTGGGGCAAGGGTCTGGCAGACAACCTCCTGCCGGTGGATGCGGTAGACCCAAAGACCGGGCTTCGCTTAGGTGGGCTCACCGCCAAGCCGGGAGTGGGCAGGGCCACCCGCCGCGAGCTCGTTACTCTGGTCAATAACCGGCCCGTAGACAACCGGACACTTGGCTTTGCCGTACTCGATGCCTACCATGGAAGGATCCAGAAAGGGCGCTACCCGCCCGCCTTTCTCTTTCTTCAAATCGACCCAGCTCAGGTCGATGTTAACGTGCATCCGGCCAAGCGGGAAGTTCGCTTTCGCGATGAAAGCAGAGTGCGTCGATTTATTCTGGAATCCGTAGAAAAAGCGATCGCTCCTGCGCTCCCGCTCGAGCCCATGCAGAAGCTGGCACCCAGTGATACGCCGCAAGGAAAAGAGAGACCCCCACTCCCCGATTTATCCACTCTCCCTTCTTCGCACCCCAGCCTACCCAGACCCCTGCCGAAGGAGGTGCCCGCATCTACAGACGCCGTCACTTCACAGAGAACAACGTCCACCCCACCACTACCGAAAAAAACAAGCTCAGCGACCGAATCAAGTGCGGCACATAAGCCCATATCCGCATCCGCTCCCATAATCACCGGGTGGAAGCTACTGGCTCGCTTTCAGATGCGCTATGCACTATTTCAAACACCCGAGGGTCTGGTCATGCTCCAGTTACAACATGCCATCCAGCGAGTGCGCTACGAACAAATTGAAGACGACTTTAGCCAAGGCAGTGCAGCCAGCCAGCCACTACTCCTTCCAATCCCGATAGACATGGAACCGGTTGCCGCTGAGCAGCTCGCTAAACAAACAGAATTGCTCCAAGCCAACGGATTCGTAGTTGAACCCTTCGGGACAAATTTCTTCCGCATCGAGTCCATTCCTGCCTGGCTGCCGGATGCAGAGGCAGAAAATTTTATTCGCGACCTGATCGACCAAATCAGACAGCGCGGGGACCGGCAGGGCGAAAAAACACTACACCGTGAGACCCTGAAGCAATTAGCCTGCAAATATGTAAGCCGGGATGCGCTTCCACAGAGCGATGAAGCGGTTGAAGTGCTCGCAGCGCAATTGCTCAACTGCCGGGTGCCGCATACCGCTCCCTCCGGCAAACCGACCTTGACCGAGATCAGCTGGAGCGACTGGAGCAAGCGCTTTCAGGAATAGCCTGACGACGGATGGAAAAGGCATAGCCCACGAGTGTAATGTAATTGCAAAAATGGGTCTGCTATTTTTACTCACGATTCCCCATGAAGAAAATCGAGCAAATCGCCAGCCTGATCGACTCGACCAATCTGATGCTCGACGCAACCGAAGCAGAGATCTGTGCGCTCTGTGATGAAGCCGCTGATTTTGGATTTGCCGCAGTCTGCGTATACCCAACAGACATCGCCATCTGTTCGAGCATTCTCTACAATACTGCAGTAAATGTCTCTACTGTGATCGGCTTTCCTCATGGGCGCTCCGGCGTGCAGTCTAAACGGGCAGAAATCCTTGAAGCGCGAGACCACGGCGCGGCGGAAGTGGATATTGTCTTAAACTATAATCACTTGCGCAGAGATGAAAAAAGTCTGGCAGCCGATGAGGCAGCCCTTTTGTGCGAAGCAGCACGGAGTGTCGGCCTGATAACCAAGATTGTCGTCGAGGCCGGCTACCTGAAAAAGAAACAGAAGCGCCATGCTCTGGCTATCTGCGAACAGGTCAGCGCTGACTTCATCCAGACATCGACCGGCTTCGACTTGCATGCATCCGACCCAGAAGATGTCGCTCTTTTCTGCAAACACCGCTCTAGCAAAATCGCGATAAAGGCGATCGCTAAGATGTCGGCTGGTTCTGATACAACAAAGCTGTTCCAAGCAGGAGCCAGCAGGCTGGGTCATTCAAAAGCAGGAAAATTCATGAAAGAGGTTCGCAAGGCAGCGAATGCCTAACCGTCCACTTTCGTAATCGATCAGCGAAAGCCAAAAAGCTTCTTCAAGTCATCGAGCGTACCTCTCGAGATGCGCGGACCGGATGCACCCATATCCAAAACACGCTTACAGCTCTGTCCTTCTAGCAACCGTTGCTGGTAAGCCAGCACTTGTACATCTCCGGCGCGGCCGGTAAGTCCTTCGTCAGCGAAACGGGGCGTCCATTGAACGGGCAATCCATACTTCGTGAAGGCAATATCCCAAGCCGTGACCGCTGCCTCCTGAAAAGACCGCGTGACCAGTGCTGGGTGACGCGTCACAAAGTTGGGCGTCTTACCAGTAAAAACACGGATGCGGGCGACCACCGGTAGCGCCTTCAGGTGTGCATTCATCCCACCCTCCTTTCGCCCATGCATGGCTTCATAAAATGCAAGCGGATCAATGCCCACCAGATTCATTCCATTCCAGTTTCCGTGACGGTTCGGTTCCTTGAAGGCCTGCCGATCATACCAATCCTGAAAATCATCGGTCAGTTGAAATGCGATCTCAAAATGCAAATGGGCGCGGGACTTAGGTATCGTGTATCCCGCGGCGGAACGCCCCATGATCCCCAGGATCGTTCCGGACTTCACCCGGGAGCCGGGCGCAACGCCCTCTGCGATACGGGAAAGGTGAGAATAAAGAGTTAAAAAGACCGGCTTTTCTGCATCGTGCTCGACCACGACATAACGTCCGTAGCTGCTGTGGCCGGCAATCCCACTAATATGAACCACCCGCCCGGGAAGTATACTATAGACCGGATCTGCGGCCTCGCCAGTTCGATCCCGCTTCAATGGGAAAAGATCGATACCCTCATGAAAACGACTGCCTCCATTGCGCACACAACCAAACAAACCGGATTTAAGGATGCCAGAAGCGGTTGGCTGTATAAAGTCTTTTGCCGATCGCCCCTGCTGAAATGCCGGATTCGGGGTCGGCCAAACCAACGCAACGACGTTCGTAGCAAGCAAGAAAACCAAGCAAAGAGACCGAAAAATGGCAGGACCAACCATCGAACAGCTAGCGACTTCTTCTTAAGGCTGCCAAACTGGCCTTTATGTCCAGTACGAGCGGCCCCATTTCATCGTCTTTGACCTCAACGAAGGTGTACAACTTACCGTCGTTTATAACACCGTCTATGCGACGGGCCCCGATCGCTTGATCATTAGTCGTAAAGACCAGTCGACTGCCTCGATCCGTGACTGAAGCTCGATAGAGCGCGCGGGCACCGGCATCGTTCATCTCAATCAACAGTGCCAGACCCATCTCCACCTGTACCAGTTCAACATTGAGGATGTCCTTTTCGGTAATGACCGGCTCACGATCTGCAATTATCTCCGTACCGCTGACCGGCAACTTGTACGCTTTGCCCCGCAGAGCACCATACTGGGTGCCCCTTGACTCCACCATGATGCGAGGAATCAACATATTCTCTACTTCAGGCGTAGTCTTGCAGCCGGTGAAGAGACCGATCAAAAGAAGCAGTGACAATAGTCGTTTCATAAATAGCTCCGCGCCTAAGGATTAATGGATCAAGTCGCCAATCGAGTCTTCTATCCGGGCCATCAGAGGCGCAGAAATTTCAATGACCGGAACCGCAAAGCTGCGCTTGCTTTTAACATGCAGGTAGGTCTGGGTGCCCTCAACCTGACGGGGTGGCAAAGGCCGCAAGACACGCTTGCGCTCTAAAAGTAGTGCCAGCAAATGCTGCAATGCCTGCTTTTCAGTAAGTGCCGCCGCCTCCGTCTCCGCTTCGTAGAGCGAGAGAAACAGCTCCTCTGCCGACTGTAGGCCATCAGCGGCACTACCGGCCTCTGCATCCGGCTCCCCCACCAAGCGCACCCAGCGACCGAGCAATTCACCCGGCAACGTATAATCAGCGACCGCATCTTCCAGTAAATCAAGACGCCTCAACTCACTGGCTTCCTTGTCCTGATAGATCAGGCAGGCGACGCGATCACCAGGGTTAAAGAGGGAACCACGACTCTGACAACGGTCTGCCATTGTTTTAATCTGCCAATCTACCATTGTTTGCATATTCCACCGAGAAAAGGGCTTCGACAAGCATCGATTCATTTTAACTTGCCCCCACCACGATTAAAAACCTTAGATTTAGTGCGTTTTAATTTTATCCCTGCCACCCGCAATGAGCCGAACTATCGCTATCGGAGATGTCCACGGTTGCGCCGAGGAATTTGCCGAACTGCTGCAACTGCTGAATCCCAAAAGCGGCGACCGTGTAATCCAACTCGGCGATCTGATCAACCGTGGGCCGGACAGTCACGGAGCCGTTCGTATCGCACGAGAAAATGGAATCGAAGCCATACTGGGGAACCATGAACTCCGCATTCTTACCGCGCTTCGAGAAAAACGACCCGAGCAACTGAAAGAATATGATTTGACCACTCTTAAGCAGTTGGAGCAAGACGACTGGTCCTACCTCGAGAGCCTCCCGAAATTTAAATATGACGGAATATCCGAGACCGTTTTCATTCACGGTGGCTTTCTCCCGGGCCAGCCATGGATGAAACAATCCATCGAGGTGACCACGAGCATTCAGGTAATTGATGTAAATGGTCAACCAGCGAAGCGCTCAGATGCTCCGGAGGCACCTGCCTGGGCGGATAGCTGGAAGGGGCCGCCTTTTGTCATTTACGGGCATACGCCGCGACCCAAAGTATATAAGAAGAAGTCCTCTATCGGGATTGATACCGGATGCGTCTACGGCGGTTACCTCACCGCCTACATCCTTGAGGAAAAGCGGTATGTGCAAGTACGCGCCAGTCGTACCTATGCCCACAGTAATCGCCTACCCAACCCGGTCTAGCTATAGAAAACTAGAGGATGCACAGCGGGCTCGCTTTTCGCATTCCTTTTCTTTGACTCCGGTTCCAATCTCTAAATAGTTGTGTACTTTAGATGTGAACTTTGGCGCCTTCATTTGGGGATCCTGTGGCTCCCTGCCTTCACCCGCAACTTCCGATGAAATCCGTCAGAAGGTGCTCGCTGCTCTTTGGGAAGCACGGGGTACAGCCTTTGAAAGCCAGCGTCAGGTAGAAGATTTTGTCGACCAGTTGCCACACAGCCTACAGGGCACCTACCGCGCCAATACTTCCTGCGTGCAAATCGAAACGGACGAGGATGCCATCATCCTCTGTGATGCGGGAACCGGAATTCGGGATTATGCCCTCTCTCTTAGCCCGGAAACCAAGCCGCGCACCTATCATCTTTTTCTCTCTCACCTGCACTGGGATCACATCCAAGGCTTTCCTTTCTTTGGCCCAGCTTATCAAGCAGGCAACCGCATCCTCATTCATGGCTTTCATCAGGAGACCGAGGCGGTCTTACGCCGCCAGATGGAAGCACCCTGCTTTCCCGTTCCCTTCGAAAGCATGAAAGCGGAAATTGAATTTGATATACGGGAGGAAGGATCCGTCTTCGATCTGGGCAGTGTACAGGCACGTGCTATTCGGCAAAATCATCCCGGAGACTCCTGGGGTTACCGCTTCGAACAGGCAAACAAATCGATCGTCTACTCAACAGACGCCGAGCACCTTGCGGAAAACCGCAGCGACAATGCGTCCTTTATCGATTTCTTCAAAGATGCCGATATCGTCATCTATGATGCTCAATATACCCGGGAGCAGGTAGATAACGAAAAGCGTAACTGGGGTCACTCCGACCACAGAACCGCCATCGAACTGGCAGGACTCGCCAGAGTGAAACAACTTGTACTCTTTCATCATGAGCCCGGCTTTCTGGATGCCCGGATCGAGTCGATGCACCTGCAGGCTCTGGAGGCGGCCCAATCTTCGCAGGGCCCTCGACCTCGAAAGATCCGACTCGCCTACGATGGCCTCCGTCTGGAGGCCTAAGCAACGACCCCCGGTACATTCAATGGAGGAAGCATCTCAACCCTCAGCAATCCCCGGACGGCGCATTTCCAAGGCGGAAATTAACGAACTGCCTCTCATCGCCTGGGAGGGCCCTGTAAAAATACTGGATACGGTAAGCGAAATGGAGGCGGCTGTCGGACAATTAGTCAAAGAGACCCACCTCGGTTTTGATACCGAAACACGTCCCAGCTTTCGCAAAGGAGAACACTACCCGCCTGCACTTGTACAGCTCGCCAGTGCCGATTGTGTCTACCTTTTTCGCATCAGCCAGACGAAGACGCTGGCTCCGCTCCTTCCCTTATTTCAGTCTGAAACGATACGAAAGACCGGTGTCGCCATCGCGGACGATGTAAAAGAACTTCGTGCTCTGGAAGATTTTTTGCCGGCGGGCTTTGTCGAAATCGCTGACCTGACCGCTAAGCTCAAGTACGAAAACCGCGGCTTACGCGCACTTGCGGCCCTTCTCCTCAAAGGACGTATCAGTAAGGCTGCGCAAGTCACGAATTGGGCACGGGAGAGCTTGGATGCCCGGCAAATTCGCTATGCTGCAACAGACGCGTGGATCAGTCGCGAAATTTATCTGCGGGCAGAGGCAGAACAATCGGCTAAGGACAACGACCCCGGCTTAACGCACGGACAAGAGACTGCGTAGCTCTCTCGACGAAAGCGAAAGACGTATTTATGGATACGCAGATCTGCAAAGATCCGGGTTCTATGCGGCGACTCCTTGGTAGCACTATACAGGAGCTAAACTTGTCCAAAGATGATCGCTAGATCGGCCGCGCGGGGAAATACACCCGGCGATAAAAGACCTGGCTGTGTTGAAGCAGCACAGAATTCAGATCCTCGCCGGTCACTGCCATGCTTTGCAGAATCGCAGCCCCTTCATCGGATAACACGGTTAAACGGATATCAGCGTACGCCAGAGGCTTCTGGAAGCGTGCACTTACGTCGGCTCCGGCACCCACTGTGGCAGAGGTTCCACCAAAGAGAGTATCTCCCGGGACCAAAGTGGTCGTCGCCGGGTTACCATCATCCTCGACGTGAAACTTTATCTCAAAGCTGGCAATATTACTGACCAGATAATCATCCGCAGTAATCGTACTTGTAGAAACCGGGGTCTCCCCGTCTGCACCTTCGCCGGAAGACCAGGCTCCCCAGTCAAGTGTCTCCTGACTGCCGACACCCATCAATTCGTTGAACGTAGTTTCCGGGCTGATCACCTTTCGGTAGAGAACAAAGAGGCGATCATCACCGGATTCCTCACCGGACACCGGGTCCGCATAGCGTAACAAGTAGCCAATCGCACAAATATCGCCGGGGCCTTCCGGTCGGTCGAGGGCGGGAGAAAATAGTTTCAGGGAGACTGTGTTAGTCGAACCACCCGGAGTCGTGACGGTGCTGTTTTCCGCGCGCAGCCATTGCATGTTATTGTTGCGAAAAACCGCTGTCTCGAGGTCCTGCGTAATGAGTTCCATGGCAATACGAGCACTGGCCAAAGCCGAAAGGCGACCGGATGAACGGGTCCAGACATTAAGTACCTGACTGGTGATCTGAATGACCAGACCTACCAGAACAACCATGATCGCAGTCGCTACCATGATTTCAATGAGTGTGAAGGCGCGCTTTGTCCGGCGACGGGCTCTTGCAATAAATGTAGGCTTCTTCATGGTTTAATTAGCGCACGACGGCCAGATTGTATGTAAAGATAGAGGATTCATCTGCCAAATTCGCGATATCAACGGTGGGCATACCACCCCCTTGAATGGCAGACTGATCCGCCTCTAGCCGGAAAATGCGTGCCTCCATGGCAAAATAACCTTCCGGATAAGCGGCCAATGATTTGCTCAGAGTGTACCGTGGATACGAACTCACGCCATTATCAGTTATGTGATCGGTTGGAATCACAGAAGAAGGCGTCAGGATGATACGATAGATCGATCCGGCAGCATTTTCAAAGTCTGCAGTACGACCGGCATCCGGGTCTTGGAAGTTAACGACCCCCCGTGCTTCAATGCTACCGCCCTCATCGGACTCGAAGCCTATCTCCAGATTGATCACGGGGGGCGCAGTTGGATCTGCGCCTGCATCCGCTTCGTAATAGCGATAGATCAGGACCGAAGCATAGCCGTTGTCGGCAACCGCACCAAAGATGGCGTTAAAATTCGACCCGGTAGCAATGTCCGAAGAAGAGTGCAAAAAGGCATTTAATGTGTTGACCAGTGAAGCGATCTCATCGGTCGTCTCGACCTCTTCTATTGATTTCAGTGAGGGGCCGAGCAGGCCAATGAGGGCGAGCACGGAAACCAGGAAAATACCAAGGGCCATGACCACCTCAATCAGGCTGAAGCCGGATTTAGAGGATACTTGCGGGGAGGGTGTTCCGTTCATGATTGCTTACTTCAATGCCTCTTCGGGATTATTGATTGGGGTTGTCGTACCCGCCCGCCGGAAAATCAACCCCGTCACGGTATACTCCTGCTCCTCATTGACCACAACATCCAGTAATCCATTGCTGGGCTGCAGACTGCCGGCACGGATGATCAGGCGGGAGTTGGTAAAATTATCCGGACTGGTGGACATATTCCCATTGCTCGAAAATTCATAATAAGAAAACGATTCACCGGTGCCTTCCGCTTTGGGAATGGAACGGGGATACTCGATGACAAAGCCGGTTTTTGCATCGCTCAATTCGGTGTCGAAGTAAATACCGCTGGGTAGATAGGTGCCTTGTGTCGCAGCAATCCACTGACTGGGGTTCGCCTTATCTTCGTAGACGATTCCAAAGAAACGGCGGTACTTATCATCGTTACGAACGGTGCTCTGATCGGTATATATAATCAAACGCGTGCGGGTATTTTTCAGAATAGCCTGTCCCCGCGCACCGCTTGCAATACTCCCAACAATACGCTTAGAATTGTCCAGCGCGGCACCCGCACCTCCGCTGCCGGCAACGAAGAGGATCGAGGAAGCCAGTACAATAAGAGCAATAACGGCAAGCAACTCAATCAGGGTAAAGCCTGCTTGACGTCTGTGTTTGGAGTCACTCGTCATATTATTCGTCCCAGAGTTGATAAGCTGGCCCGCCTTGCACGTCTTCGATAACGTATGCCGTGACAGACGCACGCACCGGAGTATTGGTAATCTCCGGCTGAATAAATCCATCGCCGTCCCCATCGATAGCAAAATAGATTTCCTGATTGTTGAAACGGTCGACAATAATCGGATCTTCTTGCGTTTCTTCGCCACCGGAAGTTTCCAGCAGCTCAGAGTCGGTAAAGTTGTAGAAATTTATGCGTCGCCGATTCCGCTCATTCCAGCCGGCACTGGAATTACCGTTCGGCTCTTTACCGCTCAGTGTACGGTAAAATAAAAACTCACTATCATTAATGCGAAGATTATCCTGATCCTCTGCGGAATCCAAAAACGGATAAAATTTGTACTCACTCTTATAGAGCTCCACCGCGCTGATGTAGTTTGAAAGCTGTGACTTGGAGGCCGCTATGCTGGCCTGTTTTCGTACCGAACCCACTGCCGGAATTAAAATACCGGCAAGAATGCCGATAATCGCAATGACCATTAAGAGTTCGATCAGGGTGAACGCTTTTCTTTTCTGTTTATTCATTATTCGCCTGGGTAAATATTATCGAGATTTTCATCCAACAGACGGTTATCCTGAGTGACGACACCGCTGTCGTCGACAGGAATGTGCAAGCCGTCCGGGCCGGTAGAGTAGAGCACGTAACCAAAGTTCTCCCAACGGTCTGTATCCCTGTATTCATAGACGTACGGATTTCCCCATGGATCTATAAAGACCAGACCTTTTGGCTGAGTTGTGTTATCTGCCGATAATTCTTTGCTTGGGTCATCTGCTGAAGAAACTAAAAACTGCGCCGTATCGATGAAGCCCTTGGGGCCAGCGTCCGGGACCCTGTCCAGATCCTCCATCGTAGTCGTCCCACCCGTGCGCTTAAACTCCTTCCATCCAAGAAGCGCTTGTAATAGGACCTGTTCCGGCACTTCGCTGCCGCGCGTCCAGGGGAAGTCACCCAACCGTAGTTTAAATTGTTCAATCGACTGCGCTAATACTGCTAATTCTGACTTTGCACGCGCACGATTTTGCGCACCCTGAATGCCTTGAGACACACCAAAAGTGATGCTCGCGAGAATCGCGATAACCGCAATCACGAGTAGGATTTCGATTAAGGTAAAGCCGCGGGCGCGATGACGACGATCTGAAGAGGTGGGGTGTGGGGCCGGATACATTAAATTACAAAGATAAAAACTCTGAGGTATACGTTGTAAAGGTTATCTACTAGCAGAAGCGCCGGCATTGAGAAAGTTTATTCTTTCCTGAAAATAGCACCGCTGCGACGGCGCTCCTCTATCAGAGGGCGCTCCTCTTCCGACATGGGAACTGGATCGCTCGTAAAAGCATCTATTTTCCAAGGTGCCGGCTGCAGATCATGATTCAGGGCCACACGGTAGTCGAAGACGAAACAATCCCCCTCCCAGAGGCTCTTCTCTTTCGGCATCAGTTCCAGATAGCGGAGGATACCACCCTTGAGGTGATAGACGTGCTTGAATCCACGGCTCTTGAGGTAGGCGGTCGACCGCTCACAGCGAATCCCACCGGTACAGTACATAGCGATCTTCTGCTCTTCCCTTCCCTTAAGCTGCTCATCGACAAAACGGGCAAAACTGGTGAAATCCTCTGTATCTGGATTAGTCGCTCCCTGAAAACACCCGACCCGCACTTCATAGTCGTTGCGCGTGTCAATCGTCAGCACCTCCGGATCCGCAATCAAATCATTCCACTCCTCCGGCTCCAGATAGGTCCCTACATCCTCTCGGGGATCCGCCCCCCGCTGGCGAAAGGTTACAATCTCCGGTTTGCGCTTGACCTTGAATTTGGGAAACGGACAAAAGTCTGCGTAAGAATACTTGACCTCTATCGGCGCAAAACGTGGATCCTCTTTGAGCAACGCGATCGTTGAATCGATCGCCTCCCGGCTGCCGGCGCAGGTGGAATTGATCCCCTCCGGGGCAAGAATAATGCTGCCCCGCAAACCCACCTTGAGCCCATGGTCGACTAAACGATCCGCCCAGTCGTCTCGATCCGGCAGTTCCACAAAGTGATAAAAAGCGGCTATTTTCCATTCATCCGACATGATCTGCACTAGGAAACTACATGCGCGATTCCACGTGAAGGCTTTTTTTACAGATTTCCGGCACTCCAACCATAGAAAAGAATCTTCCTGAATAGTGCTTAAACCTTGTGCATTGTTTCCAGACCTGTCAAAGCCCGCAACTATCCGGCTACTGACTAAAGCACTGCAGCCTCTTTCTGGATAATTACTCATGGAAACTACATTTGAAGAACTCGGTCTACAGCCGGAACTCCTTGCCAGCGTACAGGAACTCGGATTCGAGTCCCCCTCTCCCGTACAAGCGAAGACGATACCCGTCGCACTTTCCGGGCGTGACATTGTGGGCATTTCACAAACCGGGTCCGGCAAAACGGCCGCCTTTACCTTACCCGCCCTGCAAGCAATCGACCTGGACTTGAACGCACCCCAGGTTTTGGTCTTGTGCCCAACTCGTGAATTGGCTGTTCAGGTATGTGAGGAAGTGCACCGCCTCTCCAATAAACTCAAAGGCGTGAGCGCCATACCGGTTTATGGTGGCGCCCCGATTGACCGCCAGATCCGCGCCATGAAAAAGGGGGTACACATCATTATTGGTACACCCGGGCGAGTCATCGACCATTTGAAGCGGCGCACATTACGCACTGAAAACATTCGTATGTGCATACTCGACGAAGCGGATCGTATGCTCGACATGGGCTTTCGTGCAGACATGGAAACCATTCTCGATGCGATTCCCCGCGAGCGACAGACTCTCTTCTTCTCCGCGACAATGAATAAGGGGGTGACCGGACTCATCCGCGCTTTCAGCAATCAGGCGGAGTACATTGAGATCGAAGGCCGGTCGATCACGGTAGATACGGTCGAGCAGTTTTACTACGAGGTGCGCAACCGCTCAAAAGTCGAAGTCATGAGCCGCCTTCTGGATATCGCTCCGAGTCAACGTGGTATCGTCTTCTGTAACACGAAGAAGGCTGTCGATGAATGTTGTGAAGCGCTGATTGCACGAGGCTATCCGGCAGATCGTATTCACGGCGACATTACTCAACCTGTACGAGAAAAAGTCTTACGGCGTTTTCGGGATGGCAGTGTCGAGATTCTGGTGGCTACCGATGTTGCTGCCCGCGGACTCGACATCGAAGATATCGACATGGTCTTTAATTATGACCTGCCCTACGACCCGGAAGACTATGTACACCGCATCGGCCGGACAGGTCGTGCCGGGCGCTCTGGCCGGTCCATTACCTTTTGCTACGGACGCGATATCTATCGTTTAGAGGCAATCGAGCGCTATACGCGTCAGCCGGTCCGCCGGATGAGAATCCCCAGCCAGGAGGAAGTCGAAGGCAGTCGCGCAGATAAGGTCTTTAACCAATTACGCGACCATTTGGAGCAAGGCAAGTACCGGCGTTACGACCCGCAAATTGACCGTTTACTCGACACGGGGCATACCCCGACAGACATTGCCAGCGCTTTATTCGATCTCTTGCAGGGAGATGAAGAAAGGGGACGGGAAACCATTGCTGAGGACAGCGAGCCGTTTGAGGAAAACCCAAAGCGGAAAAAACCGTACAAAAAAAATGATTCTCGGGGAGGACGCCAAGACTACCGGAAAAAGAAAAAGCCCGGCTACCCGAAGACGACAGGGAAACGACGCTTCAAACGCCCCAACTAAGCCATGTAATTTTGCAGACGAGCGAGCACACGCTCTCTGCCTAAAACTGCGAGCAGTGGCATTAAGTCGGGGCCGCCGCCTTTGCCACTCACAGCCATACGCAGAGCCGGAAAAAACGCGAAGGGCTTCTCCCCTTTCATTTCGGCATGCTTCTCCAAAGCCGCTTGCATAGACTCGGCCTCGAAGGACGCCAACGATTCGAGGACCGGCAAGAGTTCTGCAATCGTTGCCTTGGGATCTCCTTTTTTAGCCAGTTTTGCCGAAGCTTTCTCGTCGAAAATAAAGGTATCTGAAAAGAAATAACCACAGAGTTCCTCCAGCGAATCCAAACTGCGTGCCTTGGGCTGGCAGAGGGTCAGTACCGCTTGCAGATAGTCCTCGGAGACCTCCTCCCCAACCAAGCCAGACTCCGCAAGGCGTGGGCGTGCGAGAAAGCAGAAACTTCCAATATCGAGCTCCCGCAAGTACTCGGAGTTGAGTGCCGAAAGTTTGCGCTCATCGAAGCGGGCGTTGCCCTTGTTAATGCCGGGAAAGTCAAAAAGTTCGACGATCTCATCAATCGATAACTTTTCACGATCATCCTTCGGGTTCCAGCCAAGCAGTGAAATATAATTGCGGACAGCGGCCGCTAGAAAACCACGGGTCTCGTAATCTTCCACCAGAGCACCCTTGTCGCGCTTACTCATTTTGCCCGGGCCAGATTCCTTGAGAATAAGCGGAATATGGGCAAAAAGGGGCGGTTCCACTCCGAAGGCGCGGAATAACTCCACGTGCTTGCTCGTATTTGAGAGGTGATCCTCTCCACGGATGACATGCGTAATGCCCATAGCTATATCATCGACCACGTTAACAAAATGGAAGACGGGGTTGCCGTCCTTTCGCACAATAACAAAATCCATCTCCTCGGAACGTTCTACCCGACCACGCACGGCATCATTGATGATCACTGGCGCAGCTTTTACTTTCTCCACCTCCGCCTTCTTGAAATCGTCGTACTCGGTGTAGCGCTCGCCTTCCAACCGAAACCAAATAGCACCATCCTTCTCATAACAGCGGCCGGCTGCACGTAAGCGTTCAAGATACTCGTCATAGACCGCCTGGCGCTCACTCTGGAAATAGGGACCATAATCGCCTCCCGCTTCCGGGCCCTCGTCCCAATCCAGCCCTAACCAGCGCATCCCCGATAGTAATACCCGCAAAGCTTCCTCTGTATTGCGCTGCTTATCGGTATCCTCAATTCGCAAGATAAAGCGTCCACCGGTATGGCGGGCGTAGAGCCAGTTAAATAAAGCCGTACGGGCGCTTCCGATATGGAAAAAACCGGTGGGGCTAGGAGCAAAACGAACACGGACATCAGACATAGGTAAGATAGGTGAACGTGCCCTCCACTAAAATCAAGCCGAACCGCTAACCTGAATTCACGCGGTGATCGATTTGCGTCCTTGCCCAAACGCCCAGAATCCAGCCAATATCGCAGCTGCATGCCGGGAACAAATGAACAAGTAACGCTTCTAGAAATCTCTGACTGGGGACGCACAGATTATGCAGACGCGCTGGAGCGGCAAAAAAAACTGGTGGCCGAGCGGCAGGCCGGTCGGCAGTCGGACATCCTCGTATTTACCGAACATGAGCCGGTTTTTACTCTGGGCCTGCGGAGTGGAGCGGAGCACCACTTGCTCTGGGGTGAGGCGGAGCGATCTGCCGCCGGGGTAACCCTGCACACAAGCAACCGGGGTGGCGATATTACCTACCATGGGCCTGGGCAAATTGTGGCCTACCCCATCATCTCACTAAGTAAGCGGAAGGACTTGCACGCTTATCTCCGCGACTTGGAAGAAGTCGTCTTGCGCACCCTTCGCCATTATCAACTGGAAGCTGTGCGGCGTGATGGACTAACCGGCATCTGGATTGAAAAACGTAAAATCTGTGCTTTCGGCGTAGCCGTAAAATCGTGGGTCACCTACCACGGACTGGCACTGAATATAAATCCGGACCTGTCCCACTTTTCCGGTATCGTACCCTGTGGCATTACCGACGGCACAGTGACTTCGATGAGTCTGGAGTTAGGAAAACCAATTGAAGCAAAGAGTGTAAAATCCCGATTAGCAGTTGAGTTTCAAGAGGTGTTCGGGAAAACTTTGCTAACAGATGGAAATGAATAAGCAGAAACCGCCTTGGCTCCGCGCCAAGCTGCCCACCAGCAAAGCCTACCGCGAGACTAAGGAACTCGTCGACACACATTCCTTGCACACGGTCTGTCAGAGCGCTCAGTGCCCGAACATGGGCGAATGCTGGTCGCGCGGCACAGCGACCGTAATGATCCTCGGCAATATCTGCACCCGCTCCTGCCGCTTTTGTGCGGTGCAAACCGGTCGACCCACCGAGCTTGATCTCGGAGAACCGGCCCGTGTCGCTGAATCCATCGCGAAGATGAACCTGCAGCACGCTGTGATCACCTCCGTCGCGCGGGACGATCTGAAAGACGGTGGCGCCTCAGTCTGGGCCGCTACCATCCGGGCCATTCACCACCGGGTACCGGAATGCGCAGTCGAGGTACTGACCGCTGACTTTCGCGGACAACAGGAATATCTCGACCTTGTCCTCAATGCTTGCCCGGATATTTTTAATCACAACCTGGAGACGGTCGAACGCCTCCAACGCCCGATTCGCAAGACCGCCCGCTATGACCGCTCGCTCTGGGTATTACGTCACGCAAAGTCGCGTGGTTTCATCACCAAGTCAGGTATCATGCTCGGCATTGGGGAGAAGGAAAAAGAAGTCGAGCAAGTCCTCCGCGATATGGCAGCAGAGGGCATTGACATCCTGACTATCGGGCAATACCTGCAGCCCTCCGGAGACCACCAACCGATCGACCGATGGGTGACTCCCGAGGAATTTGAACATTGGAAGCAATTCGCACTGGATGCCGGATTTGGTGTCTGCGAGTCCGGCCCGATGGTACGCTCATCCTATCATGCTGACGAACAATCCTATAAGTTTGACGTGCGAGAACGGCGCCTGCGTATGCTGGCTGAACAGGCAACCCTAGCCCAAGCTGAAAATTGATGCGACAGGTCACAGGGCCGCAAATCGCAAAGCATCCGCAGCGGCTTTTTAACAAGCTATATCCAGTCTTCGCCCTGGCTCTTCAGCGCACGGGCCAAAGCACGAGCGAAAAAAGGTCCTTTATAAATCCAGGCGGTGTAAATCTGCACCAGAGAGGCACCCGCATCGATCATCGCGCCGGCGGCCTCCGGTGAGTTAATACCCCCAACGCCGATAATGGGGAGTCGACTATTCGTTGCGAGGTGCATGTAATTAACCACTTCGCGAGAGCGCTTCGCCAGATAAGAGCCTCCGCTCAATCCACCGGACTCATTGCCCGGAAAAGATTCGGGGCGTGTGATCGTTGTATTTGTGGCGATGATTCCACTATACTCGGCGGCTAGTAATACCTCCAGAACGGCATCAATTTCAGAAAAACTCAGATCGGGGGCAATCTTCACGAGCATGGGATGCGGGTCTCGGCCCAAGCGTTTTGCAAAACGGCAATTTTCATTTCGCAGGGCCGATAGCAACTCCTCCAGATAGGCCTTTGACTGCAGTGTCCGCAGACCCTCCGTATTCGGGCTACTGATATTGATGGTAAAGTAATCTGCCTGATCAGCCAATAGACGAAAACATGCCAGATAGTCATCCACCGCATTTTCAATGGGGGTCTCTTTGGCTTTCCCTATATTCACACCGATCGGCATCCTGCGCTTCCCCTTCGGGTACTCTACGGCCAATCGTTGAACCATTGCCTCAGCACCATGGTTGTTAAAACCCATACGGTTGACTATAGTCTCCGTCTCGGGATAACGGAAGAGGCGCGGCTGCGGGTTGCCCGGCTGCCCCTTTGGTGTAACCGTACCCACCTCGGCGTGACCAAAACCAAGTGCTTCCACCACTCGGGTAAACTCAGCGTCCTTATCCATTCCGGCGGCCAGTCCCACGCGATTAGGAAACTCCAGGCCAAACAATTTAACCGGACGGTCTTCGCGGACCAGGCTGTACGCACGCAAGAGCGAACAAAGGCCGGGAACTTTTGGAGCCAAGCGGAGGAGACGACTGCCCATGGCATGCGCCTCTTCGGGCTCCATCCGGAAGAGCAGCGGACGGACTACATTTTCGTAACAAACTCCCATATTTCGTAAGGCTTAGAAAGACAGAATTTTTGAAAGTAAGCATCCCCATGGATGAAACAAGCAAAATGCCACAGCGAAAATTTTTAATAAAACCGCTTTACAATCAAAAGCGGGTGATTTTACCCAGTATATATGTAAAAACAAATTCTGGACTAATGGATCTTCTTGATGAAGCTTCTGCGTTAATCAACCTATAGATTACTTAACTAATGGCGAACCCAAAACACAAGCTCAACTGGTGCAAAGCGCGCCTCGGTAAAGACATGAATTGGTGGATTCACGAAATCAGTGACCCCATCCATTGGGATGTTGACGGACTAGGCATCATTGACCCGAGACAATTCCAATACCTCGTCGAACTCTTCGAAAACATGCAAGAGTACGGGTTGCAAACCGGCCTTATTGAAAATGCATTCTATACTTTCGCCATAGAGAGCGTGGAGGAAGATAAGACCGTATATCTGAAAAGGATTAAGGACAACATTCTGGACTCGGACGAACAGCTGTTTGCTCTGCCTGATATGCTCGACGAAGACAAGAGCCCGTACGCTGATCTAGTCGACCATGCGATCAAGCTCCGCGTAAAATTGCTCAACGACTTGATTGATTTTTCCCAAAAGCTGACCGCGGAAGAACTGGAAGAAGAAATCCGTGAAGTACAAAACAATGACTTCATGGAAGGACGAGCCACACACTTCTTTAATGAACTTTCCTCCATCCTTGAATACGTGCCCGAAGGATTCGAATTGGAAGAGGACGAGGCAACCGTAGACAAGAATGTAGACGAGGCTCTGGAAAAAGACTTAGCGGATGTTGAGGCTGCGCCGGATGAAGATATCGAAACAGATGAAACCATGAAATGGGACGAGGAAGAGGAAACGGAAGAAGAATACGAAGAGACCACCTCACCTCCAGAGGACAAGTAGAGAATCTCGACCCCGCTTAACGGCAGAACCAGTCAACCGCTGCCTCAAACCCAAGGGAGGCGCGAAGACGCCAGATCAAGACTCCCGTTGCCAAGAAGGCGACGCCTCGTTGCATACGCCTGATGCTCCCGGCACCCATTCGGCCGGGCATCCGCATGAACCAGTTTTGCGCGACCCAAAGCAGCGGTAGTGTGCCCAGACCAAACCCCAAAGCAAACTCTGCACCCCGTGTAGCTGAACCGGAAAACAGGCAAAGTCCGAAGATCAAGTAGAGCGGGCCACAGGGAAGCAAGGGACTGACCAATCCGATGGAAGCCGCCTTGAGATGCGGAGTCAGCAGAGTAAAACGACGCTGACTTTTCTGATAGAGACCCGCCAGAAAAGTCGGCTTTGGCAGCTTTTGATCTACCCCCAGCGCGACCCCCAAAAAAAATAGAACAAGCACCCAGGGAACGACACGCCCAATCGAGGAAGCTTCAAGAAAGCTCAGGGCCGCCCCTCCGATACCCCCAACCAAAGCCCCACAAATTCCATAGGATACAAGTTTTCCCCCATGATAGAAAGAAAGCAGAGAAACTCTGGAGGCTGCCTCATCCGCACTCCGGGGCCCAAAGGCACAGGAAAGCGGGCCACACATTGCGACGCAATGTACGCTGCTAACCAGCCCCGCTAAGAGGGCAGTATAGCCATTGTAAACTGTCTGGTATTCAAACATAGACCACACAAATTAGACGCATCTGCAGACCAGCAGCACAGTCCCTAGCTAAGAAGGAAGCAACCCGCTTTTTATCCTCTGTAAAAATAGGATGGCGCACGGCGGTTTCTCCTCTAATTTCTGATCAATAAGGTTCTCCATGCAACCAGCAGAAGCTCAGCAACGAAAAAAGTTCTTTCCTATCAACCGGCACTTCCGGGAGTATCTTGGGCAATATCATCGCACCCACCCGCTGCCTTTGCTCTACGAGGACCTGCTGAAATATGAGGACTCCTTTCCACTGCTTGACCGCGATGGCAATGACTCCCTCTGGCAAACCCTCATTTATGAACAACACCTCGGGCGTGAACTCTATGATGCGCTCAAGCGCATTTACGTGCTTCTGCGCTCCGGAGGTGACGAATCCGTACTCGACAACCTCTACATCGACCGAGTCGACTTCTGTACATTTGGCAATACGCAGCCCATGCGTGTGCGTATCGTCAACCAGTACAACGATAACCACGACTATTTCTACGTTAAGAAAGCAGACGCTTCTCGCATCTACGGCCTCGAACTGGAGCAACTGCTCTCCCCCAATGATATAAATTTCATTGTTCATCAAGACACCCTGATTGAAGAACACATTATTGGCCTGCCGGGAGATGACTTTATCCGTGAATACCTCCCTAAGGAGGACCTTCACTCCGTTCGACTGGCAAAGGAATTCATTAAATTTAATGAACGCTGCTTTGTTCGCCTGCTCGGCGACATGCGTGCCTACAATTATGTGGTCCAGGTGAGCCCAGACTTTGATCAGAATCAATATCGTGTCCGCGCGATTGACTTCGACCAGCAATGCTACGAAGGCCGGCGCTCTCTCTACCTGCCTCAATTCTTCAAAAATAATCGCCCGGTCGTCGAACTTTGCTCCGAATTGATCAATCTGGAAACCAGTCGTCAGTACCAGAGGGAAGAACGATCATTAATAACCCGAAGACTGAACTTCGCCTTTGCTCGGATTCAGCAGCTCCGTGACTGCATGTGTCTGGACCAAATCTCCAGCGATGAAAAAATGAAACAGTTGCGGGATGAACTCGCACAAATGCACCAAGACCACCGCTTTTACTTCTGCCACTCGATGGGAGACATCACCTTTCTAAATCTGACGATCACGCTTGGCTTGACGGGCTCTGAGGCCTTTCTTCCCGAGGGCTGCAACGGCTCTCACCGCTGACTAGGCTTCAACATTCGGGTAGCTGCCGAGCCATTTTACGAAGGAGCAATGCGACTCCAACTCACTCAGGGCAGCTTGCACCGGTTCATCGGTGTAGTGACCCAGCAGATCAATAAAAAAGATGTAGTCCCAGGCCTTCTTCCGACTGGGACGAGACTCGATCTTACTTAAATTAATACCACGCGAGGCGAAGCTCTCCAGAACGCGCTGTAAAGCACCGCACTCATCCTTCATAGACAACACCAAGCTCGTCTTGTCGCGCCCATCTCCCAATGGTTTTGCTAAAGTTTTCCCCACTACAAGGAAACGGGTCACATTCCCGGATTTATCCTGGATTCCCCGCTCACGAATCTCCAAGTTGTACAAGCCAGTCGTCAATTCACTGGCGATTGCCGCGACACCCGGCTCACGACTAGCCAATTCTGCGGCCGCCGCGGTGCTTGTGGCTTCGACCAGCGCCGCCTCCGGGAGATTTCGCCGTAGCCATTCTCGACATTGTCCCAGCGCCTGATCCTTCGAGTGCACGGCCCGGATTGTATCCCCCGACGAACTCGAGAGGAGGCAATGCTCAATCGGTAAGTATACCTGTGAACAAATCTTCAAATCGGATTCGACCAAACGATCCATCGAGTGAAAAACCGCGCCCTCCGTCGAATTCTCAATAGGGATGACTCCATAGTCCGCATCGCCTTGCTCAACCTCCGCGAACACATCCGAGATCGTCTTCATCGGACGATAGTCCAGGCTGGCGCCAAAGCTGCGTACGGCTGCCTGGTGTGTATACGTAGCCTCGGGGCCCAAGTAGGCAATGACCAGTACCTTTTCCAACGAAATCGAGCCGGAAATGACTTCACGATAAATAGCACGAAGCGTCTTATCCGGAATGGACCCCGGATTCAGCGCGGAAATCTTATCCATGACCTCCGCCTCGCGCGTGGGATCATAAAAATCGGCATCACTCGCATGCTTAATTTTCCCGATCTTGACTGCATGGCTAACCCGTTCGCTGAGCAAGCGGACGACTTCACGGTCGATTGAGTCGATCGCTTGACGGCTTTCTTCTAACTTATTTTGGATATTATCAGTCATAGCAGGCGCGCTGTTAACGTAAGCATTGATACCGCAAAGAAGAACGCCCTCTGTCAAGACACCTCCGGCGGTGACATGCCGGCTGCATCGCTTTCCGCATTCTCCTGCTGCCAATCAATGGCTGCATACGTCTCGTCTAGCGGCAATTCATCCGGTTTCGGCTCCGGCGCCAAACCCACGTCTTGATCATATATGGGCGCCTCCGGCTCTTCGGACTTGCGCATCCAGTCATCGATCTGATGGTTGCTCAACACATCGGAAGCCGGCAACTCGTCCAATTCTTTGATCCCACAAAACTCTAAAAATGCATCGGTCGTACCATATTGTATGGGACGGCCGGGCAGCTCTGCCCGACCCGTTACCTGGACCAGCTCCAACTCAATCAATTTGTTTAACGGCCCATCTGCAGAGACCCCGCGAATGGCTTCAATCTCTGCCCGGGTAACGGGCTGACGATAGGCCACGATTGAGATTGTCTCCATCGCGGCCGGGCTTAAGCGAAAGGGGCGTGGCTCGCCGCGCAGCAAGCGCACAAAAACCGCAAACTGTGGTGCCGTGGCCAATTGAAACCCAGCCGGGCCCTCCACAATGCGATAGGCACGATCCTCCATCTCCGCCTCACTGATCAAAGACTCCATCGCCTTTCGCAAAGCCGACTCACCGATTTTTTCTAGTGCAGTCGCCTCAGTTTCCGCCTCTGACCCCGCCTCTGACTCTGCCTGCCCAGCCGCTTGCTCCGCTTGGTAACGGGCGAAGAGCTTGACAAATTGCCGCAAGGAAATCGGTTCTGCCGTAGAGAACAGGAGCGCTTCAAGTATCTTTTTTAAGTCGGGTTCCATCGTAAAATAAAGTAAATGCTCAGCATTAGTGTAAAAAGCTTGTTGTCGCCATCGTCCGAATCCATTCAATCCGAACATTCATCGCAACGAGAAAGGAAAACTAAACCCACTTCCCTGCCATGCAAGCACCCAATACACGTCCCCACTCCGCAGCCGTCGTCGACGGTAATGACCGTGCGCCAGCCCGCTCCATGCTCCGTGCGGTGGGTTTTCAGGATGAAGATTTTGCCAAGCCCCAAATCGGGGTCGCCAGTTCTCCGAGCGACCTTACCCCATGCAATATGCACCTAGGTGAACTTGCTAAGCACGCGACCAATGGAATCAATGAGGCCGCGGGGAAGGCTGTCAACTTCAGCACCATCACGGTTTCCGATGGCATCTCAATGGGCACAAAAGGTATGCGTTACAGCCTCGTCTCCCGTGATGTCATTGCAGATTCTATCGAAACGACTACCGCGGCGGAAGGCTTTGATGGTCTAGTCGCCATCGGTGGTTGTGATAAAAATATGCCCGGATGCATGATTGCAATCGCTCGGCTCAACCGCCCGGCGGTCTTTGTCTATGGGGGTACAATTCTCCCCGGATTCCTTCCCGGCAAAGAAAAAGACGCCTGTAACGCGATGGATATCGTCTCCGTGTTCGAAGCTGTCGGGAAACACGCTAAAGGGGCGATGAGCGACGAGGAGCTGAAGCAAGTTGAGGAGCACGCGATTCCCGGCCCAGGCTCCTGTGGCGGCATGTACACGGCAAATACCATGGCCAGCGCAATCGAAGCACTGGGTATGAGCCTGCCCGGTAGCAGTGCGCAGATCGCTGTGGGCGAAGACAAAAGAAAAGACTGCGAGCAAGCAGGAGCGGCCGTTATGGAAATGCTGGAGAAGGGTATCAATCCACGTGATATCATGACCCGCAAAGCATTTGAAAACGCCATCACTACCTGTCTCGCGCTCGGTGGCTCGACCAATCTCATCCTCCACCTACTGGCCATCGCCCATTCTGCCGAAGTCCACCTCTCACTCGACGACTTCGCTGAAATCGGTGAACGCATTCCTCTATTGGCTGACGTAAAACCATTCGGACGTTACAACATGAGCCATCTTATCCGTGTCGGCGGCATCCGACCCATGATGAAACGACTCCTCGATCGTGGTCTGCTACATGGGGACTGTCTCACTGTTACCGGGCAAACCATCGCTGAATCGCTGGAAGGCGTTGGGGATTACGCAGCCTACCCGGATGAACAAGATATTATCCGTCCCTGGGACAACCCGATCAAGGACAGCACCCACCTGCGTATACTCCGGGGAAACCTCGCCCCGGGCGGCGCAGTGGGCAAAATTACCGGCAAGGAAGGCCTACATTTTAAGGGAACCGCGAAAGTTTATGAGAGCGAGGAAGATGCCCTGACCGGCATACTCCGGGGGGATGTTCAGTCCGGAGATGTTGTTGTCATCCGTAACGAAGGCCCTGTCGGCGGACCCGGCATGCGGGAAATGCTTTCCCCCACCAGCGCCGTTGCAGGTCGCGGGCTCATTCAGGAAGTCGCCCTAATCACAGATGGGCGTTTCTCTGGCGGCAGCCACGGTTTTGATGTCGGGCATATCACTCCGGAAGCAGCTAATGGGGGTCCGATTGGTATCGTGCAGGATGGCGACACGATCGAGATCGATGCCGTTAAAAACACGATTGAGCTCTGCATCGAGCCTACTGAGTACGCCGCCAGAATGGCCGCATTCCAGCCAAGTGGCCCCGGGGAGACGCGGGGGGTTCTGGGCAAGTACGCAGCTCTGGTTGCCACCGCATCCGAAGGTGCGGTGACCGATAAAATCTCTCGTTAAATAACTCTGCGAAAAAATTAACTATATCTGATATGTCCACTTGGGAACGCTTTAACAAATACTACTTGCAGAGCAAAGAACTCGAGTTCGCTCTGGACATCAGCCGGATCGGTTTCGACGACAGCTTCCTCCTGCAAATGGAACCAAAGGCACAGGCTGCCTACGATGCAATGGAAGCGCTTGAGGCCGGAGCAGTGGCAAACCCCGATGAAAATCGGCAGGTCGGCCACTACTGGCTGCGCAATGCCGCTCTCGCGCCAGACCCATCGATTCGCAGCGATATCGAAACCTGTCTGGAGGCGATTAAAACAATCGCTGCCGATGTCCATAGCGGTACGACAACAGGAAGTAGCGGCTCCATTGAAAACTGTTTGGTCATCGGTATTGGTGGCTCTGCATTGGGCCCTCAGTTTGTAGCCGACGCGCTCGGTTGCCCGCAGCGGGACAAGATTAAGCTCTACTTCTTTGATAATACCGATCCGGACGGCATGGATCGAACAATGACTGCACTGGAGGGCCAGTTAGGTCGCACTCTTTGCATTGTTATTTCAAAATCGGGAGGCACCGCAGAAACGCGCAACGGTATGCTCGAGGCAAAAGCTGCGTACCAGAGATCCGGCCTTAATTTTGCCCAGCATGCTATCGCTATAACCGGCAAAGGCTCCAAGCTTGACGCTGTCGCGGAGTCAGAAGGCTGGCTCAATCGCTTGCCCATGTGGGACTGGGTCGGCGGTCGCACCTCGGAACTCGCTGCTGTCGGTCTGCTGCCCGCTGCCTTGCAGGGCATCGATATCGATCGCATGCTCTCCGGAGCGGCTGAGATGGACAACGCAACCCGTATCCGGGAAACCCAAAACAACCCGGCCGCCCTACTGGCCCTGATGTGGTATCAGGCAACCGGTGGCCGAGGCGCTAAAGATATGGTCGTCCTACCCTACAAAGACCGCCTCATGCTCTTCTCCAAATACCTACAGCAATTGGTCATGGAGTCCCTCGGCAAGGAACTCGATTTAGAGGGCAATACAGTGCACCAAGGCATTGCTGTCTACGGCAACAAAGGATCCACCGATCAGCATGCCTACGTTCAGCAATTGCGGGAAGGTGTACACAATTTTTTTGTAACCTTTATTGAAGTTCTCAAAGACCGTAAGGGAGACTCCATTGAGGTCGACGCAGACACCACGACTGGAGATTACCTACAGGGCTTCTACCTCGGCACCCGTCAAGCACTGCACGAAAACGGCAGAGAATCTATCACCATTACGATTCATGAAGTTACCCCGGAAGCCATCGGTCGCCTCATCGCGCTCTTTGAGCGAGCTGTCGGAATTTATGCCCACATGATTAACGTGAATGCCTATCACCAACCCGGCGTGGAAGCAGGGAAAAAGGCTGCTGCCGGTGTCTTGGAGCTAGAGTTACAAGTTCTATCTGCGCTAAAGGCACAGGCCGGCGAAGCCCTGACCGCGCAGGCTCTCTCAGCAGAACTCAATTGTCCGGAAAACGCTGAAAACATCTATAAAATCCTCAAGCGCCTATCCGTAAACAATCGAGGCATTCAGCTTAAACAAGATGGACTTCCCCATGAAACTACCTTTTTGTCAGTTTAACCTTCAACCCTACCTGCTGCTTTTCCCATGTCGGAAAAACAGCCCAACTCGCACATCTCATGAAGCACATTGCCACTATTCTTGCCGTACTCGCTCTCATCGCCGCTGGTGCACTTGGCTATTTATTCTTTGATACAAAGAATCAGCTAGCTGACACTGCCAACCAGTTGGACGCCTCACGCCAGGCGGAAGCCGCAACGCAAAGCCAACTCGATTCCGCTAACGAGAACATCCAGTCTCTCAAGAAGGATCTTGAAAGTGAACGGACTTCCCTCTCCCAAACCCGCAACCAGCTGAGCAAGGCAAACTCCCAGCTGGCGATGGAAAAGCAGAAGGGTAACCGCTTAAGTAAGCAACTTGCAGATGCGGGGCGCAAAGCGAACAACCTGGAGGAACAGAACGGTTCTCTCAGTCGTCAACTCTCTGCCATACGTCGTCAAGTATCTGCGCTGGAAAGCAGCACCGCACAAATCAAACAAATGGAACAACAGTTGGTCGCCTTGCGGGAATCAAATAACGAGATGCAACAAATCATGCTGGCCAAAGCCGACGTTGCCACAGCAAGCAACTCGTTCGCCGACGAAGCGCCCACCACGACTGATGCGTACAGCTTTAACACCCGTCCCGCTGTCCTGCCCGCCAGCCTGGGCCCGGAGATAACAATTTTGACCACGCAAGCACGAGACGGCATGCTGGTTCTCGAAGCCTCCGCGGAAGCCGCTCTTGAGGCAGGTTCCGAAATTACTTTAGTCAAAGGCTTCAAGGCACTTGCCAAAATTCGCATCATTGAATCCAATGGAAATGAGCTTCTAGCTCACATTCTTCCAGATCCCGCGCCCTCTTCACTGAGCGATGGGAGCATGGTTCAGTTCCTTCGATAGTTTCAACTTTTACGACTTATGCGCAAGCACACCCTCCTCTGCTTATTGCTCCTCTCTGTTTTTGCTCTGACCGGTTGCTTTAATAGCACCGTAGACGAGCAAACCGTGCCTTGGGGTCGACCCGCGTCTTGGGAGGGCGGAGCCCCTGGAATGGGCGGTTTCTAAGCAACCTGCTTTTTCTTTATTGCCAATGCCTGTAGGTACACAGTTACCTGCAGGCATGAGCGTAAACGCAGCATCCGGCAGATTGACGCTTGTCTCCGTGCCAATCGGGAATCTCGGCGATATTACCGACCGGGCAAAACAAACTTTACTCGATGCCCAATGCATCGCTTGTGAAGATACCCGCGTTACGGGCAAACTACTCAGCCTGATCGAAGCCGGCAAAGACGCCGAGTTAATTTCCTTTCGAGAAGAAAACGAAACTCGGCTCGCCTCTCTACTCGCCGACCAAATCACTGAAGGAAAAGATATCATTCTTGTTTGTGACGCCGGGACACCGGCCATCAGTGATCCCGGCTTCCGGCTTGTTCGTGAATGCCGCAAGCGCGGCCTACCCGTGACCAGCGCTCCCGGGCCTACCGCCGCGGCTACCGCACTTTCCCTTTCCGGCCTCCCCAGTAATGGTTTTCTCTTCGCCGGTTTTCTCCCACCCAAAAGCGCTGCCAGAAAACGCTTTCTGGAAAAGTATCAAGATCTCGAATATACACTGGTGCTCTACGAATCCTGTCACCGTATTACAAAATTTCTTAATGAGTTGGTTACTGTACTCGGTCCTCTGCGCTGCATAAGCGTTTGCCGGGAATTAACCAAGATGCACGAAACGATTCATACGGGCACCGCAATTGATGTGTGCGATCGAGTGGCTCGAGGTAGCCAGAAAGGAGAATTTGTCGTCCTTATCGCAAAAAAAGACTTCGTATTGTAAACGACGGCTCCCTTAGTCGGATAGCTTTGGCATGTTTGTTTCTTGGTCAATCAATACGCTGCCTTTACCATGCAGTAACTCCCGTAAGCGGCCACCGCAAAAATTAGAACGCCATCCATTTCGTAGGCGGTTTTGACTGTTCCCATCCTCTAGTCCAGCCTCCAGAACAAATTCAGTGATCTCCGATCGATTGCCCACCAAAGCCGGGTCAATCCCGGCCGCTAGTGAAGTCCCTTTAATACAGGCCAAAGCTAAGTCTACCCTCGCTTCAAAACCTTCATCCGGAGAAGGTCCCTGCTGATTCGTATTCGGCAGTTCCGGCAGATCCCCCTCAACACCACGACTAATTGCCTTCCAGATCTTCTCACGATTTCGGTCTAGATTGTTCTTATTCAACCCTTTGACTGGATGAATCGCTTCGGGCGAAGACGGTGTGTTCTTGGTCAGTGCCACAATTGCCTCATCCGAGAGGATGAACCCCCTGGGCAAATTCCGCCTTCTCGCACTCGACTCTCGCCACGAGGCCAATGCCCGCAATACATCGCGTTGTCTTTTGTTTAAGGCACCACTGCCCCGCACCCTGGGCATTTCAGTTTCAGGATCCGGCTCGCGATAAAGTTTGGGATTATCATAAAAACTCATTTCATCCCGGATCCACTCTGCACGACCAAGTGCTTCAGCTCTATCTGTAATCTCTAGCATGAGATCGACTGAATGGCGGACATCGTCTTCGGCATATTTAAGCTGAGCATCCGTTAGCGGCCGGGCCACCCAGTCAGACTGCGTCTCTGTTTTATCCAAACGCACACGAAGTAGTCTTTTTAATGCATCGCTCAGGGAAATCGTCGAAGACAAGCCGATAAAGCCACAGCTCAACTGCGTATCAAATATGCCCTGGGGATCCCCGCCACATAAGCGACGCAGGATCTTTAAGTCCTGCTGAGCATCGTGTAAGATCTTCGTCGTTTCCGGATCGGAAAGCAATTCGCCGATAGGGCTCCAGTCCTCGACCTGCGGAGCATCGATCAAGACACAATGACCATCGGGAAACCCGACTTGCACGAGCCCGAGCGTAGGATAAAAAGTGCGGCTCCATACAAATTCTGTATCCACCCCAACAGCGCCTGCACTGGCGGCCTCTCTGGCCAAATTTTTTAGCTCGTCTTTACTCGAAATCATTGTGCTGTTATTCGTACCTGCAAACGGACTGGGCTG
The DNA here is from genome assembly GCA_002469895.1 of Opitutia bacterium UBA7374. Taxonomy (GTDB): domain Bacteria; phylum Verrucomicrobiota; class Verrucomicrobiia; order Opitutales; family Coraliomargaritaceae; genus UBA7374. Next base: position 29,868 of record DKOA01000046.1, on the reverse strand, counting down.
GAAAGCAGTTTTTCACAAAAAGCACCTTTTTCTCAAAAATCATGCCCTAAAGAGTGAACCGCCACATTGAAGAACCTGCGCTAAGGGAGAATGTAGAAGTGTGTAAAAATGTTGTCCATTTACGAGAATGCACTGCATGATTACCGGAATCCTCTAAGCAGAAGAGAGAACTTATGGAAATCCCACCGAGTATACGCGTCGAGAACCTCTCTCGAAACTATGGTACGGTCGCAGCGATCCGCAATGTCAGCTTCGAGGTAAAACGAGGAGAAATCGTCGGGTTTCTCGGCCCAAACGGTGCAGGAAAAAGCACGACGATGCGGATTCTGAGTGGACTACTGCCGGCTCACTCCGGATCCGCGCGGGTAGCCGGTTTATCTGTGTCCGAACACCCGCATGAACTAAAGAAGCGGATCGGCTATATGCTGGAAAACAATCCCCTGCCGAATGACATGCGTGTAGCGGAATACCTGCGCTTTCGAGCAGAACTGAAGCAAGTGCCTGCGCGTAAGGTTCGGCAAGCCGTGCAAGATGCCTTGGAGATATGCGACTTGGCGCGAACTGCGCGAAGAAAAATCATCGGCACACTCTCTAAGGGCTTTCGCCAACGAGTCGGGATTGCGGATGCACTTCTGGGCAAACCGGAAGTCATCCTTATGGACGAGCCAACCATCGGGCTCGACCCGCATCAGATCCAAGGCATTCGCAAACTCATAGACTCCATTCGAGGGCGCATGACGGTGATCCTTTCCAGCCATATACTGCCCGAAATTGAGCGCTGCTGTGACCGTGTCATCATTATTAATCGGGGGCGGGTTGTCGCGAGTGGCACCAGCGCAGATCTCCGCAATGAATTCCTCCCGGAGAGCCGGATGGATATAACCATGCAGGGAGATCCCAAAGACCTGCTAGCCGCAATCAAAAGAGCCGGTTTGTCTGCAGAAATTACTGCCAGCGAAGAACTCGAGGGCGGTATAGGTAAACACTGTCTTCAGTTCGAAGAGGCCACACTCGCACAGAGCCCAGAATTATTAAAAATCCTCAGTAATGAGAATTCATTTTCTCTGGTCAGCCTTGCTCCACGCCAACCCGACATGGAAGAGATCTTCCTTGCCGCGACCAAGCGTTCTTGGGAGGAACCCGTAGAAAAAAGCCGCCTGCCGGCCAAAGCCCAGCCTCCAAGCGCCTAATAGAAATGCGAAATTTTACTACTTTATTTCAGCATGAGCTGCGCATGCTCTTAATTTCACCGGCCACCTATCTGGCAGCGTTTTTCTTCTACGTTGTCATGGGCTTGCTTTACTGGAGCATCCTGCGTGACATGATCGCAACGGCTCAGGATGAGCTGCCGGCCGTCTATTTTTTCAAACTATTCTGGCTGCCCACCTTCTTCGTTGTTCCTCTGCTAACCATGCGCAGCGTTGCCGGTCAACGCAGCGACGGCACTTTGGATGCCCTCTTCACAACGGCAACCTCATACAGTAGTATAATTTTAAGTAAATTTGCCGGCGCCTATTTATTCTACCTGCTACTCTGGGTCGGCACCCTTTGCTTCCCGGCCATCACACTACTTTTTTTTCCGCATGTTGCCCCCTTGGAAGCACTGCTCGAACGTGCCGCCGTTACCGGTAGCCTGCTCTTTATCGCTCTCAGCGGATTCCTCTTTATCGCGATCGGCATTTTTTCCAGTTGCTTGACCCGCAGCCAACTAGTCGCCGGCATGCTTACCTTTACCGCGCTCTTTGCTGCAATCGTCGGCGGCTCTCAGATTGAAGGCCTCACGCAATACAGTGCAGATATGAATTCCTGGTTACAGCCTCTGGCAGGCTATCTCCAAGTTTTTCAACACCTCGATGATTTTTCTCGAGGCATAATCGATACCCGGCCCTTCTTTTACTATATTAGTACGGGTTCACTCGTTCTTGGCCTAGCTACCCTCGTAATCGAGGCTAAATCATAATGAATATTTCCAAGATGGAAGAGTTTGGTTTTGCCCGTAAAGCAAGGGCCGTCAATCTGGTGATTCAAATTGTATTATTTACCAGCCTCTTAATTGGGCTCAACTACCTAGCGTCAAATAACTTCAGCCGTTTTGACCTGAGCCGTACAGGCACATACACCCTCTCTGCTGAGACTAAGGCATATATTCGCTCTCTGGAAAAGCCCGTCCACATCATGGCAACCGTGATGGGGGATTCCGATATCCCTGAGCTCCAAAAAATCTACGGTGATTTGAGGAAGCTACTCCGCCAATATGAGGCAGAGAGTGCCGCCAGTGCCGGCTCGAATATTAGAATTGAATTCATCGATATCTACCGGCAGCGCAAGCGCGCAGAAGAAATTGCCCGCCAGTATAGGACCTCCGGAGAAAACCTTATCCTCGTTGCTTGCGAGGGTCGCACACGCGAAATTCGACAGGCACAATTATATGAAAACGATGGCGAGAGCATCACTGGTTTTCGTGGAGAGCGTGTCTTTACTTCCGCTATCATCGAAGTCGCTTCGGAATCACCGGATCATGTTTATTTTCTTGTCGGTCATGGAGAGATGCAACTCGATGATACGGATTCAGCTTACGGCATCTCTCAACTAGACCACTTTCTAAAAGAAAGAAATATGGTGATTCGGCCGCTCGACTTAAGTGCCAAACCTGCAGTGCCCGAGGATGCAGACTTGATTGTCTTAGCCTCTCCCCAGGGTCGGATCATGCCTGAAGAAGTCGAAAAACTGCGGCGCTACCTATCTGAGCGCAATGGCCGAATGATTGTGCTCATCAATCCCGGTCGGCAGCATGGCATGGAGGATCTGTTCTTCGATTGGGGCGTCCTCGTTGAAGATATGGCTATACTGGATCCGAGCGAAGACTTTCGTGCTCGTGGCGGTGATCTAATCGTACGCCGATTTGCCCCTCACCCGATCACACAAATGCTCATCGACTACAAAATAACCGCTTTATTTGGCCTGCCCCGTCCAGTTCGTACTGACCCAGCGGCGCTCAATGTAGATGGGCTAGTCGTCGAACAAATCATTGGATCTTCTTCCAATAGTTGGGCAGAGCGCGATTTTCGAAAATCAACCTCCCAAAAATTTGATGCCAATCGAGACCTGCTCGGGCCAGTTAGTATCGCCACTGCTTCTAGCCGTAGCGCTGGTTCCGAATTTGGCATTAATATACAGGGAGGCCGGCTCGTAGTCTTTGGAAATGGTGACTTTATTGCCAATGAGCGGCTGCAAACTTACGGCAACCAGAGTCTCTTCATTAACTCCGTAAATTGGGCTTTGAATCGAACCGAGTTACTGAGTATACCAACAAGACCGCTACAACAATATCAATTGATTATGAGCGAGAGGGAAATTAAATTACTGTTGTTTTATTTTGCCGCAATTCCGGCTCTCGCTGCTCTCGCAGGCACTACGATTCACCTTATCCGCCGCCGTTAAGCCATGCGCTTTACCACAACTATTCTCCTCCTGCTACTCAACCTAGCAACTTTTGGGCTGATTTTCTTGTTACAAGACGACCAAACCATCTCATCTCGAGATAGCAAAGGACTCTCCAGCCAAATTAGCCGACAGATTATTGAGGCAAATCGTATCGAAATCAGTGGGCCCGGGCTGAAGACACCAAGAACACTCACCCGAGACGGCTCCGATTGGACTCTGGAGTCACCGAATAAATGGTCAGCTAATTATTTCGCAGTCAATCGGATCCTCAATCAGCTGCAGTTTTTGGAAGAGCAAGTTGCCTTCTCTGTAGACGAGATCAAGAGCACCGGACAATCCCTTGACGACTACGGTTTAGAAGATCCTTCCATACTCTTGCGTATAACCGGGGCTAACAGGTCCATCGAGCTGAAGATCGGAAGTAAGACCGAAATTGGCAGTAACGTATATATACTCGGGCCAAGGGGAAAATATGTACACGTTGTCTCTAATGAACTGATTAGTAGCTTACTCGTTGGTCTGGATGAACTTCGCAACCGTAAGGTATTTGATATACCCGTCTTCGAAGTAGAGGCCCTCGGCGTGCAACATGTCAATCCAGACAACCCCAGCGAAAAGGCATTCAAGGTACTGTTACGTAGAAATAATGATGGGTGGCGTTTTGAGTCTCCATTATCTGCTGAGGCGGATGCTGCATTGGTGAGCGATACGATCAGCTCACTCGCATTGATCAAAATTGATCGTTTTATCCCGGATACAGGAGACCCGCTTCGACGTGGTCTAAACTCTCCGTTCATGAAGATCACACTCTACGGGAACAAGCGCCAACAAACACTCCTTATCGGGAATCCCTACCAACCTTCCGAAGAGCCAGAATATTACTACGCAAAAATTGAAAACTACCCGACTGTTTTTACCGTATCGGCAGAGCCCTTTGATCAATTGCGAGTTGCCCAACAGTCTCTGCGAGAACGCAAATTTATCGATTTTCAGAATAAACCGGTCAGTGCTATTAATATTCGTAGCGAAGAAATGGAAATTCGCCTCCGTAAACTTGAGACCAGCGGGTGGCAGGTAATTAAAAGCAACCGCGAAAACGAAGTCACCCCACATCGTGCCTCTCCAGCAGTTTTGCAAAAATTAATCGCTGACATACAAACCCTCCGCGCGGTCCAGTTCGCATATGACTCTCCAACGACTGCTGACTTGAGCCGCCTCGGCTTTGATAAGCCCACCAGAACTCTACAAATAGAATTCCAAGAAGATGCCCCCGAAATTATCCTTCAACTGGCACATCCAGAGGAAAATGAGGAAAAACTCTACGCTAAAACAAACCAGAGCGAATATATCTACGAAGTTAATCGCTTTACCAGCCTTTCTTGTTTCCCGCTAAACCCCCTCTACTACAGAAATCGATTACTTGAAATACTGCCTCAGGCCGCTCTGATTGAGTCGATCGAAATCATTGATCAAGATAGCGGGGAATCCATCATTCAACTCATCTCCGGGAACGAAAATAGCTCATGGGAGCCCTTACTAGAAAAGCAACCTCTCGAAAGAAAGAACGCCATTCTTACATTACTTGATTGGGTTCGGGAGGCACGTGTAGAAAGCCATTTAGCTGACCAATTCCCAGAAGTCTACTCAACGGAGGACGGAGATACAGTACCTTGGGCCTACCAACTCAATGTCGAAATTATTCTACCCGGCGGAGATCGGACAAATAAAGAAACGCACACATATTATTTTACTGAACGACTTTCCGGAACCTCTCAGCCAGGAGCCTCGGTACGCCATAAATCACTCTTCAATAGCCCTATTCAATTAATTGAAGCATTGGCTGCGATTGTACCCGACGAGCCAGCGCCACCTGAAGTAGACGGACAACCGGTGCCGGACTCGATTCCTCTGGCCCCTCTCCCTCGACCGGAGAACTCCCCGACGAAGTAATTGGGTTGAATAAGTGCAATCGATAATCTTTTTACCGCACAGATTGAGCCATGGTCAAAAACCAGAAATCTCCCATTCTGTGGTTTATCAGTCTATTCATCAGGTTATTTCTACTACTACTGCTTAGCCTGCAATGCGTCGCACTGGTCTGTGAATTTGTTTATGGCTATATCCCGTTGCCGCCGAAACAAATCAACGAATATTTTGCCTCGCATCCGCTTGAAGACCTGCGCATTGAAGCAAAGAATTATCAACTCCGTCTGGATGGCAAAGTAGAGGCACAAGATCTCGCTCTATTTAAAGAGGGGAATCAGAAACCTCTAATTAAGGCAGAAAGTGCATTGCTTCACTGGGGCATGCGTGGGAGTGAGCGTGGGCTTCGGTTAGTCGGTTGCATCATTTCGGGAGGAACTCTCTATCAACCCGCGATCTACTCTCCCGATGGGATGCATCGGCCTCTACTCAACAATATTGCGATCGATTTAGAATTTGAAGATGACTCTGTTCGTGCAAATGCAATCTGCGCAAAGTTAGACAACTGGATACTACGAGGCACTGTAGATATTGCAGTAAATAGATTTCAAACAAACACTCTGGAAGATACAGATCTACTGGATTCTTTCTATAAACTTGCTTCACGGATCCAGAAACAGCAGGCAGATCACAACTATCTGACAAATCCGACCGTTACTTTTAATTTGCAGAGGACAACAGCGGAAGCGGCCCATCTTGAACTTCATATTTCGAGCCCAGAAATAAAGAGTGAGCAAATTGGTTCGGATCGTGTGTCCATTGATTTATCTTTACGATTACAGGGCGATCAGGTCCTCCTCGCAGAACCAGCTCTCATCACGGGACAGAACGTGCGGATGCCTGCCTACGGAGTGACCGCTGAAGAAGCCAGTTGCTCGATTAGACCAGACGAAATTCATCGGCTTCTACAGAAGCAGTTACCGCGAATAAAGTTTTGTGCACAAAGACTAATGCTCGCTGAGTATACTTTAGAATACCCTACCTTTGAAGTAACCGAGAGTTCGCCTGAGAGATTGGAAGTTTGCGGCTCTACTTCACTGTATGGCTGTGTTTCAAGAATCAAAGCCACATATTTTCCAGAAGAACAACGCTCTGAGATTGCGACCAGTGGGGAATTACATCCAAACAGAATAATCGAATTACTGCCCGCCTCTATCCTCAAGAATTTACCACTGCTCGACTTTTTAGACGCACTCGATTATTCTGCAAAAGTTCGCCTCAATAAAAATGAGAAGTTGGAGTACATCGGTTTTACTCTGCAAACAAACCGGGTAAAGGCAGGCGATGTTCATTTTGACCACATTCAAGCGAAAGGAGAACACTACAAAGGCATTATCAAAGTACCGAATCTCGAGGTGTACCGAAACGATGAATATGCAAAAGCTTCGATAAAAATCGATACGCAGGAACACACGGCTCACATCCTTGCAAACGGTAGAATTCAGCCGAAAGAATACGGTAGTTTATTGCCGACTTGGTGGGGGCATATTTTTAAAGATTTCACCTTCCACTCGAAAGCCCTCACCCAAGCCAACTTTGCGATCAACAGTGCCTATCTGCGCCAAGCAGGAACCCGCTTCTACGGGGTAGTGAAACTAAATGACGCAACCTATAGTAAGGTACCCTTGGAGAAGGCGACCGTGCAGGTAAATGGAAACCCGCTCCATATCCAACTGGACATTTCTCAAGTCCAAAGCACAGAAGGCAGTTTTGCCGGCACAATAGACTTAACACGTCGACAGGACGGGATTCCCAGCCTACTCGCCTTGCACCTAGATGTTGAAACAGAATTGTCGATCGACGCAACTCGTCATCTTGTTGGCGAACTCCTCTACAAACGCACTGTGGGTGATTTCACGTTTACAGGACGTCCAAAAATACAGCTTGATGGAAGTAGTTATTTCAGCGGACGCTACCCTGAATTTAAAGGGAAAAGCAATTTCTCCTTTTATGCTGATTCCGCTGGATCACTGGAATATAACCATGCCCCTCTTGAATATCTCACACTCAATGGTTACTCCGACGATCGCGTAACTCAATTGCGCAATATCTCCTTTGGCTATGCACAAGGTTTAGGCAATGGCTCCGTCGATATTACCAGCCGCCCCGGACGAGCCGGCTTTGCCTGTGTTGAAGTAAACCTGATCGAGGCGGATGGGCAGAGCGCCATTCAGAACCTTCCGGCACTCGACCAAATTGAAGACGATTTTCAAACCCCGGAAGAGGCAAGAAGCGGATCTTCAGCCGGGGGAGATTCCGGTTTGCTGGATGCCCAACTGCACGCTTGTGGGCCTCTGGACGATCCCTACCGCTTTACCGGCGAAGGTCGTTTTTCCATCCGAGACCGCGACTTGGGAACCATTCAACTGCTCGGCCCACTTTCCATTCTCCTGCAAGGCACTGTACTCGGATTTACCTCTTTTGAACTGAACAAGATGTCCGCCGAATTCTTGGTGCAAGATGGAATTGCAGAATTCACAGAACTTCTTGTAAACGGTCCCATCACTCGAATTGAAGCAAATGGATCAATGGCCTTGGAATCCCACGCTCTCGATATGCGGGTTGCTGTTCAGCTTTTTGGTAATTCTACCGATCGTAATAATCCGATCACGCGCATTACCGACATCATAAGCCCACTCTCTACTTTTTTGCGCTTTGACCTTTCAGGCACTCTGGAGAAACAGCGATGGCGCTCGATTTTTGATCCGAGAAAGCTCCTTCCGGGCATCTAATCTGGTGCCCCCACTGGGAATCGAACCCAGATCTGCAGTTTAGGAAACTATTGTTCTATCCGTTGAACTATGGGGACTAAAAACACATTAGCAGTGTATCTTAAACAAAATTTCGCAACAAGCAAAGATCTCTACAGTCCGGCGTTTCAAAGCGAATATGTAAAAATCCACCTTAAAAATGTGCTTGCACTAGAAAAAGAGAGCCCTACTTTCTCGCCTTCCTATGAGTACAGATAACAAGACTTTAAACCGCTCACGCAACCCCATGGATTACACCTACATGGATGTGGATCAACTTTCTCGCTTTGTAACAGAAACCGGAAAGATCCTGCCTCGTAAGATAACTGGCCTTTCTGCCAAACATCAGCGACGAGTGACCAACCTGATCAAGCGTGCACGCAACATGCTTACGATGAAGTAGTTCGTAGACCGAGAGGAATAATAATTACTGCTTCGATATAAGCCTTTCCTGCAAATCCTTTCCCTTTCTATTGGGGAAGGATTTTTTTGATCACTGATATAACAACATTACAGTGAGACTACCGGCAAATAGAGATAACATCCAGCATTGTGCGATCCTACTCAAAGCGGGAGAGATTGTCGCGATTCCCTCCGAAACAGTCTACGGTTTAGCGGCAAATGCAACCGATGAGTCTGCTGTTCGTCGCATTTTTAGGGTTAAAGGTCGCCCACTAATGGATCCCCTAATTTGCCATTTTTCCAGTCTCGAAGCAGTTAGCGCATACGCCCTCGTATCCTCTCAAATGGAAATCTTAGCGGAAGCATTCTGGCCGGGCGCATTAACAATTGTTACGCAAAAGAGGGATCGTATTCCGGACATTGTTACCGCCGGTCTTCCTTCTGTAGCGGTTCGTATACCCAGTCAGCCAACTTTCAGAAGCCTACTGTCAGCTGTAGATTTTCCTCTCGCAGCACCCAGCGCGAATCCATTCAGCTACATCAGCCCTTCCTCTGCCTCACAGGTCGAACAAACGCTGGGGCAGAAGATTCCAGCTATTCTTGACGATGGCCCTTCCACAATTGGTATTGAATCCACAATACTCGATTTGCGCAATCCAAACTGCCCAGCAGTATTACGTCATGGCCCAGTCCTACCGGAAGAATTGGAGCAAGTTCTCAAACTTCAGGTTGAAAATAAAGTACCCATCGTGTCCGCAAACAAAAAAGGGGATCCGGACACACAACTAGCTCCAGGAGGCATGAATCGGCATTATAGCCCAAATACAGAACTGGTACTTCTTCAGCATGGTAGTAGTGAAAAAATCTCTTACCACCCGGAGGCCGCTTACCTGCTAATACAAAGACCTGCTGTAAACGAACCAAACAGAGATAACCTGTTCTGGTTATCTGAAGATGGTGACCTTCCGATCGTTGCGCGTAACTTATTCAGTATGCTCCAAAAGCTCGACCATCTAGGCTACAAAAAGATAGTGATCGAACGTTGTCCAGAAGAAGGTGTTGGCACTGCAATCAATGATCGACTGGAAAGAGCGGCGGCAAAAGCCAGATAAGACTTTCAGGATACGTTCAAAGCTAGCTTTCGACTTTTTCTTCCGGCTCTGTGCTGGCTGCCAATTCGTCCTCCATCTCATCTTCTTGGCCAATGTAATAGTCTTGGTAGGCCTTGTCCGTGTACTGTGAGTAGTAGTAACTAGAAAGAGATGTTGTTATATTGTTTAAGATCGCACCAAATACTGGGGTATTGGATTCCCATAGTCTGCGGACATTCGCAACCGCAGTCTTCCGCTTGACTGTATTGAATTTGATTACGTAAACAATTCCGTCGACAAAAGGCAAAAGATTGAGAGCGTCGCTCACCGCTGCCAGAGGAGGCGAATCCACGACTATTCGATCATAACGATCTCGTAAATCAGCAAGCATCGCTTCAAATTGTGCGCTCACCAAAACTTGGGTGGGGTTCTTCGACTTACCGCCCGATGGCAAGACATCCAGATTGGGATATACTTCACTGACTATCATATCGTCCAAACGGCTACCTTGTTCAATATGGTCGAGCAAGCCGAACTCATTTGGCAACTGTAGCGAGGATGCAATATTCGGGAGACGTAAATCCGCGTCCAGGAGCAGTGTGCGCTCCCCATGATTAGCGAAGGTAAGTGCCATATTTGAGCTAACAAATGACTTACCCTCACTAGGAACCGTACTCGTTGCCAGTATGACCTTCGCGTTCTTACTTTCGTCATTGAGTTTTAATGACGAATGTATCGAGCGGAATGTCTCCGTTACATGCCGATCAACATTCGCGGCAACTGCCTGGGCTTTAGTGCTTGAATCCAGCTTCTTAATTCGAGGAATTACGCCTAGGAGCGGAAGTCCAATTGTCCCTTCAATATCGAAAGCGCTCTTCACGCGGTCGTCTAGAAAAGCGACAATAAAGACAAGGCCTCCGCCTACCGCGAGTCCACCAAACACACCGACTAAGAGGTTGACGGTTATATTTGGAGAGGAGTGACGTAAAGGAGGAAAAGCATCATCGACAACGCGAGCGTTGGCCTCTTTCAGACTAACTTGCGCCTTTTCCTGCGTCATCCTGGAGTTCAGCGCTTGGAAAAAGGATTGCTGGACATCCAGATCGCGAAGCAAGGTATTGTACTCCACTCGGGTCTTACTTAGAGCGATGAGTTCGCTTTCCTTCTCGGCTAATCGCTTGCTCGAAAGCTCAAAATTACTTTTTGCTTCAATGTAAGAAGCATATAGCTTATCGACTGAGTTCGTGACGGCTTCCTGCAACTCAATCTCTGACTCCTGTAATGTTTGAAGGAGTTGGATCATGATAGGATGCTTTTCTCGATAGCGTTTACTATATGAAGAAATCTCGATACGAGTCGCCGATATAGATTCAAGCAGACGAGATACCCGTGATTGCTCTGCCACAAAGGTGAGTTGCCAAAGTTTTCGTTCCTCTCTTTTGTAGGTTTCAATCAAATTCCATTTTGTATCCAGCTGGTCGTAGTTATTCTTGGATTCCAGCTTAATTTGATTGAGCGTTACTAGCTGCTCACGTGCGATATTCTCCTGACTATCCAAGGATACCGCATTATGCCGTTCGCGATACTCCGCCAGTTTGAGTTCAATTTCCTCTACACGTTCTTTTTGCTGATCCGCTCGAATCCGCAGGCCTTCCACGGCGACCATGGATGCATCAATATTTTCACTCAGATTGTAATTAATGAATTCTTGAGCAAAGAGATTGGCAACATCCGCAGCAATTTGCGCATCTGGGTGGGTATAAGCGACATTAACCATCAAGCTCATTCTCTGAGGCATGATTTTTCTGTACTTGCCTAAAATTTCAGTGGGTGTCAACGGACCCGAAAAGCTGAATGCGCCTTCATAAGGTAAGAGGAACCGCTTACGCTGCTCATCAGACATCCTGCGATTTACGCCTTGGATAATCTTACCACTTTGCAGGAGGCTAATTTGAGTGTTTAAATCCTCGGCTCCTACAATTTGGTTTTGTGCTAACTCGACACTGACCCCCATGGCAGATGGATCATCTCTAAGAAGCCGGACAACAGCGACAGAGGTATACACTTTTGTTTTATTAAAAGTATACAAAAGTGAGCCGGAAAATATGATAAAGAAAGAGACAATTAGCCACCAAATGCGTTCCCGAAAGATCAATATATAATCTTTGATTGATCGCTGTGGAGCCTGCTCGCCACCCCCTCCATAACCACCGTAGCCGTAGTTTCCGTAGCTGTAACCTGAACCACCGCTGTAACCATACCCATAGCCATACCCACCTGAATTCGGATCACCACCTCCCTTTATGTAATCGTTTTTCATAACTATGTTTCTGGATAATGCCTTGGTTAGGAGACCACCGTGTGTGATGATTGTTAGATCAAGCGTTCCGGGATGTAAATGATATCACCCTCCTCCAAGGTGTAGTCCTTGGCTTCACCGCGCTTTATTTTACGAAAGTTCACCTCAAAAGCCTGTGTCTTCCCATCGCTGTCAGTACGGGTAATCATTAATTTGCGATCGTCGCCCAAGCGGGAAACCCCCCTACATTGTGTAATTGCATCAATCAAAGTAAGAACCTTATCGGGCGGGATGTCTACCATGCCAGGATTGCCGACATGCCCAAGTACGCGAACAAACTTTGGCGAGAATGAAGTTACCAGCACGTTGACCTGAGGTTCTACCAAAAAATCTCTATCATACAAATCTGTGATCAAAGACTGCGCTTCGCCCACAGTCATTTGACCGACTTTTACTTTACCAATCAACGCCAGTGTAATTGTACCATCCGCCTCAATACGAACCTCTTTCTTCAAGTCAGGCTCTTGATATACCTCCAAGGCGATAACATCCGAAGGCTTGAGCACGTAGTTTTCCCCGACGATCATACCAACCGATGTTCCGGAGCCGCGGCCTCCGCTTTGGCCGCTTGGCGCCGTAGGGCCGTCAAAACCACCGCCATTATTCCCTCCCCCAGAATCCTGAGACAGTGCACTGCTCACCAAGCCTACAGCAAAAATTGCGATTATAAGGGTATGCAGATTGCAGCGATTAATAAAGATCATGTGAAAAACGCCTCTCGTGGAGACATTGCGACATACAGGATTTCAAAATGTTCAGATTTCTTAAACACTCACCTAGTAACGCAAAAAAGCGGTAAGACTAATCATGTGGTCAGTGTAGCTGTTTCCAACAGCATCCGAATCATTGTCCGAGTAGCTATAAGCACCGGAAAAGCTCCAGTATTTATTCGGAGTGTAATTCACGCTTATCCCTGCGCTAGTTTGAACATCTTCGCGATCATTTGAATCTTGGTAACTGCGCAGCGTATATCCAAGGTTGGACCCAAAGGACCAAAATGAGTTGAGAAAGTAATTAGAACTTACACTCACTGCAGTATTTTCGGTAACGGTACCCTCTCCGCTTACATTAAAGTCACGATCTAGTTTAACCTTATTCGTCAGTTTTGGAGTAGTTGACCATGTCAAATCAGAAGAAAGGCCAAGGCTACCATCAGAATCATCGCGAGGATTCCCCACAGTGCTTTCAGAGTCGCGCACCCGGTAACCCAACTTAAAGAAGCCAGTCAGTTTTGGCAAAATCACGCCTCGTGCACCTACATTTAAAAAGTGTGTGGTCGTTTCGTAGCCTTCGATTAGCTGGTCAACCGGCTTCGTGTAAGGATCCAACTCCCGGACCTCGTGCGTGTATCCTACGCTTAGATCGACCTTCGGAGTCAACTGATAGTAGAGGTCCAGAGGGATCGCGAGCCTGTCGTAGTTTGCAAATTGATTGGCTGGTTCGATGTACTCTTTCTTGCTAAAATCAATACCCGAACCAAAGCTGAACTTTGGCGAGAGTCGGTATTCGCCGCTGATTTTAGCTCGTGTATCTTCACTCTCAATCAAGTCAGCAGTGACATTCGCTACGCCGGTAGCGGATTGCAGCTCATCGAAGGACAATTGAGCGGAAACATCCCACCGACTGGTGCGATAGCCACCAATCATCCTGATGTGGAACATCTCCGTGTCTAAATCTTCATTATCATTGTATCGAACAATATCATACGAAGTCAGCAAAACTAAATCAAAGTTACTCAGACCACGACCGAAGCTCACCTCAAAACCTGGTGAAACAGTCAAAACCCTGTCCTCCGTCTCATTTGTCTCATCCCGGAACACATTGGACGTCCAGCGAGCGCTGCTGGAGCCGCTAAAAGAGACATCCGCAAAGTCGCCCACAGACACCAGCGGTGTACCCGA
>DKOA01000046.1:0-15515 GCA_002469895.1 Opitutia bacterium UBA7374 | reverse complement strand
GGATATGCACAAATGAATCAATGAAAATATCCAATGAAAGCAAGACTCATGGATTGCGAATAGGATATTCTCTGTTTGACGGATTTGTCCTAAGCGATATTCCGTTAATCTAGAGTAAAAGTTAACATAATAAGAGAATGTCACCAGCAAAGAAAACCAGCATTAGTAACGAATTTCAAAAGCCAGTACTCTTTGGTTTCGCGACACAAAGCAAAAAGGCGGATGGCACATTTATTATCCGGTTTCGCTGGATACGGCTCTTCATAGCGGCATTAGCCATGTTTGTTTTAGGATGGCTGAGTGTAGCCGCCGCCCTCTATGCGCATTTTAAGTATCGTGCTGATTTCGATACGGTTAGCTTCGCAGATATGCTGGTTCTGCCCTTCACGCTAGATGCGCATCGCTCGAAAATGGGCAATTATCATGTCGAAGAAGGGTTGAAGGAAATTAAGGCCGGCAACTTTCGGGATGGGTTGCGTTTACTTCGATTAGGGGTCGCCCGCGCGCGAGATAATCTGGATGGACGTCTCGTCATAGCAGAAATTTTTGAAGTGGCTCTCAAGCGCCATGATAAATCCTCCACCATTCTCCTCGAAGGGCTCAATTACGGAGGCCTCGATAACAGTGACTACCTCAAGGCAACCATTCGCCAACTCTTGCGCCACCAGATGGATGAGCAGATCCAGGATATAGCCGCCAAAAACCTCCCGGAAGAGCCCGACTTAACAGAAAAGAATCAAATCATTGCTTTTGGTGCTGCCCAAGCAAATTTCCTGCGCGGCAACTATGATCGGGCAGATGATTACTTATTTGACTACAAACTGAATACCTCCCTCGAAGGTATTCTTCTCTCCGCCCAAATTAGTTGGGACCGGGGGAATCGATTGGCGGCCATTTCGAAAATGGAAACAGCGGTTCAACGATTTCCAGGGGCAGAAGCCCTGTTTATGCAACTGAGTCGATACCACCGCGAATTAGGCAATACCGACCAAGCACGGCGCTATGCAATCCTGCGCAATGTAAGCGACCCGATGAGTTCTGCCCCGAGAATAGAACTCCTTTATATCTACAACTCGTCTAACGATACCGATAGAGAGCTTCGAGAAACTCGCCGCATCCTTCGGCAATTCCGAGATGATGAAAAAGCCTTACAGTCGTTAGCTAACTTTGCAGCAGACACAGGCAATATTGAACTGGCTAGGCGCACTTATGAAGAAGCCCTGGAAAATGAATTTGCCATCGATGCTTTTGCCTTGCTTCTGGTGGAAGCGCACTTGGTCGATCAAGACTTTGAAGGAGCCCTCATATTTGCCGAAGAACTACTCAAAGAAAAGCCCGCATGGCTAAAAGAGCGTTGGGGGATCTTTCAAAGCCTACGTGCAGTCGCATCCTACGGTTCAAATCGCCCGGATTTAGGAGAAATCTACCTCCAGGATTTTGTCACCGACAACACAGTCAAACCGGAAACTTATCTCGCTGTATCTCGACGCTTCCAAGACATTAACCGTAACCAGCAGGCCCGTAAAATCTTGGCTTCTGCCTATCTGGATGCGCCGACAAATCAAAAAATCCTCACAGAACTCATTCAAGTTGAGCTTCGGTTGGGAAATACCGAAGGGCTGAATCTCTTGCTTTGGCGCTTTCTGCAAATGCGACGCCCACAACAAAGCTTAGTCGTGGAAGCCTACAAGAAACTGGGCAGCGATCGGTTTATTTTTATCTCGGACAGAGAAAACCTGCTTCTCGAGTTGGGGGCAATTGCCCGAGAAAACAATGATACTCCCGACCAAGCGAAGACAACTGGTTAGTCAGGTTCAGGATTATCAGAAAGTGCAACACCTTCTTTCTCAAGGTGTACGGAGATTACGCGACGCTCATCCACCTCAATGACCTCGATCCGCATCCCACTTACGCAGAGAGTTTCGCCAATCTCTGGAATATAGCCCAGTTCAGCTGTCACGAGGCCTCCGATAGTAGAAACATCTTCATTACTAACCTCTAGGCCCAATGCCTCCTCAATATCATGCAAAGGCGTTAAACCGGACACCTTAAAGGTATCGGGTTCTTGCATCGGTATCACCTGTTCTTCATCGCTATCAAATTCATCCTGTATATCCCCGACCAGCGATTCCAGAATACTCTCCAGAGTAATCAGGCCAATCACACGCCCAAATTCATCCGAAACCAGCGCCATATGAAACTTTGCCCGCAACATGCGCTGCAGTGCCTCCTCCAGGGACGTTTCCTGAGGAAACTGGGAAATGCTCCGTTTTAAATCCTGCGGATTCACTTGATTCGCTTCTCCCCTCTGTCGGAAAATGTCCTTTATATGGATAATTCCAATGCAAGCGTCCAAATCGCCACGGCACAGTGGAAATCGAGTGTGCCCTGCCTCCTTCATCGTACGAAGGTTTGCTTCTAAACTCTCGTTCAAATCATAGATCACAACTTGGTTTCTTGGCAGGAGGACATCATGAACCACTAGATTTTGCATCTGCAGTGTACGATCGAAAATCTTCCGCACCACAGGGGATAATTCGGTGCTATCTTCACCCATAGCGCGAATCTGTACATCGACATCCAATGGGTCTAGCTCGTCCTCTCCGTCGACTCCGATTCGCTTAAAATGCAAACGCTTTAAGCCCCGCAAGAGAAGCATAGTGGGCATGACAAACAGACGAAATAGCAAAAACACACGGTAGGAGCGCCTCAGTCCCAATACTGGATCGCGCATGGAGGCACCACGCGGCACAATTTCCGAAATGACAAAATACACAAAAAAGGCGCAAATGAACAGAAGCGGGGGCAAAAACAAACTGCCCGAAGCAACCCAACCAGTACCCGCAGACAATCCATCGATGAGGGGTAATAAAAGTAGGCCGAAGCACATAGCGCACAAAGTCTTGCCGATCCTAGATACGCGACCGACTAGATATCCGTTTTCTAACAAACTGGAAACGTCCGGTCTGAGTCGTAACGCTTCCAGCGCATTTCCCTGCGCCTGACCATAACGTATTTTTATCATGCTCGACTCACAAAGCACGAGAAAGGCATGTACCAAAAGTACCACGAGAGCACTGACCCCTAGTAGCAGCATACTAATAGATTCTACATTCATCCAACCTTACGCTTGGCATCGCCGGACAAAAGCAGGCCCATTTCTGCTAAAAGACGTTCATTTTCATCCTGTCGCCCAATCGTTATCCGTAAAAAATCATGCATCCCATATCCACCGAGCGGACGTACAATCAAACCTCTTTTCTGCAAAGCCTCAAAATAACGAGCACCATCACTCACACGTGTCAGCACAAAGTTTGCCTGACCGCCCCAAGTCTCAAAGCCCAGATCACGCAGACCAGCACTCAACTGTTCACGCCCCTGGTTATTCGCCCCCCGACACTTTTCCAGAAACTCAACATCCTCCAATGCCGCCAATGCGGCGGCCTGGCCAATCAGATTCACATTAAACGGCTGGCGAACACGCTCCAAAAGTGCTATTAAATCACGGTCACCATACGCATAGCCCACTCGCAAACCACCCAATCCGTAAATCTTAGAAAACGTCCGCAAGCACACCACTTTATGGCCGGCTAAAATTGCCTCACGTAAGTCAGGAGCCGCCTCTAAATATTCTGCGTACGCCTCGTCGAAGCAAAAAATGACATGCTCTGGCAAAGACTTCGCAAATGCCAACAACGCATCACCGTCATTCGCTATCCCGGTAGGGTTGTTTGGGCTAGCGACAAAGACCATCCGCGTCCGATCCGTAATGGCACGGCGCATCGCCTCCAGATCATGCCCAAAGTCCCGCATCGGCACTTCCACAGCGGTGGCGCCGAAAAGCCGAGTGACCAGTTTGTAGACAATAAAAGCTTGCGCACCCATCACCACTTCGAGCCCCGGTCGCAGGAATGCGTGGCCCATTAGTTCGATCAATTCGTTGGATCCATTACCCACCATGACCGCATCCTCCCCAACCCCTCGCAAATCGGCGATGGCGCGGCGTAACGCACAGGCTCCGCCATCCGGATACAAATGCATCGACCCGATGCACTCTCGAACGGCTTCCATTGCAAGCGGTGAAGGGCCGAATGGATTTTCATTCGAAGCCAGCTTGGCAACATGCTCAACCGGCAATCCGTACTCCGATGCAACATCTGCGATTGGCTTTCCAGGCACATACATCGGCAGATCGGAAACACCAGCATTTGCAAGATCAGCGTAATTCATTTAATCTTAAAAAACTTGCCCTAGACTTTACCGATTGCAACAAAACAACGTACTTCAAACGCATGAAAATCCTTCTTACCGGGGCAACCGGACTACTTGGACACGCTTATGCCCTAGCTGCAGTGCGCAGGGGGCACCAAGTGACTGCCGTCTCCAACACGCGCAGCTCCAGCATCCAAGGCCTAGCCGCTTCCCATCAGACAGATGCCGCCCAAGGCGAGGCAATCACTAAACTCTGCCTTGAACTATGGCCCGATGTTATCGTCAACTGCGCAGCCATCTCCAATCCCGCAGATGTCGACGCGAACCCCCAATTGGCAGAAAAAATAAACGTCGCCCTGCCCCGGCAACTCGCGCAAATCGCATCCCACCTCGGCGCGCGCTTCCTTCATGTTTCGACAGACATGGTCTTTGACGGCCATTCCAACGAGCCCTATCGCTCGACCGACATGCCCTGCCCGAAAAACCTCTACGGGCAGACAAAGCTCATGGCCGAAAGAGAAGTCCTCGAACACAACACAGAAGATCCCATCGTCCTGCGTATACCCATACTCATGGGCCATAGCCCCTCCGGACAACGCAGTGTACATGAAAAACTTCTCGCCGCCATCCATAGCGGCAAGCGCCCGCAGCTATTCTGCGACGAAATCCGTCAACCCTGCTCTGCCGGTAACGTGGCAGAGGCTTTGCTCGAATTGAGCGAACGCCGCGACCTTCATGGAATCTTCCACTGGGCTGGCAGCGAGGCACTCTCTCGCTTTGAAATGGGCCAACGCATACTGCAGCATTTCAACCTGCCGCTCGACTCTATCCAATCCGTTTGCATAAAAGACGATACCAAAAACGCCGATCGTCCAGCCCATCTGGCCTTCAACCTCCACCCCATTGTTGATAAACTGAAAACCCGCCCAGTGAGTTTCCAGGAGCAACTGGATGAACTCACTTTTGTCGAACCACTGCGCGGTTGAGTATGGCCGCAACCCCACTCATCCATCTTCCCAGCATCTACGGCGATGCCATCGAAAATATGGCAGTGGATAGCACGCTCCTTCAAACGAATCCCGAAGGACACGCCCTTTTCAGGCACTATGGCTGGATCGAGCCCACTCTCACCTTTGGCTACACCCAGCGCTTCCATGAAGTGAGTGCACTCGCACCCAAAGACATTTGCCATTTCCGGCGTCCCACCGCAGGGGGTATAGTTGATCACCGAAATGACTGGACCTACAGTCTCATACTCCATGACTCGCTACCCTCGGCCCAGTGGCCACTCACCGATATTTATCGATGCATCCACCAGAGCCTGCAGCAAGCCCTCGAAAAACTACAGGTTCCAAGCCGACTCGCCCCCTGCCCGAGGCAATGCCAAGTCAGCCATGATCTGCCCGAAGATTCCCCGCACTGCTTTACCAAACCAGTAGCGAACGATGTTTTATCCCTCAATGACCCAACTAAAATCGCCGGAGCGGCCATCAAACGCTCCCGCAGTGGCATTCTCCTTCAGGGATCCATTGACCGTTCCACCCTACCCCTAGACTTCTCATTTCATAAGTTCGCAGAGTTATTTGTTCAGGCAATTGCTCAAGAATTTAATCTGACAACTGCAGAGCTGCCAGACTTACGACCCCTCTTTCCGCAATCGCTCATAAAGGATACCCGGAAACACTATGCCAGCAGTCAGTGGCTGCAGAAACGCTGAAATTACAGCAGATGCTCGTCACTCAAGTTCATCAGACTAAACTGTAGCTTCGCCTTTAATTGACCATCCTGTTCGACCCGGGCGCGAAATTTGAAAAGATTGGCCACGTGCTCCAGCAAATCGACGTAGGCAAAGAGTTCCCCCGTCGGCTTGACCAAAGAATAATACTTGGCATACCCTGTCTTGCTGAGAACCCCGATGGCATGCCCCTTTGTCTGACGACTGTCGTAATCTGCCACTCCGGAATAAAAACGTGTTAGTAACACACCTGCAGACTGCGTACAAAACTCTTGCAGCATCGCACCGGGCACCACCGGCGCACCGGGAAAATGCCCTGCCAAATAAGGCTCATCTCCGCGGTGAAGCTTTACCCCGCACACATGCTTATCGGTCAATTGATCCACACGATCCACCATTAAATAAGGCTCACGATGGTGCAATAGCACCTTCACTTCATCACGATTCAGTTGCATCCGGAAAGTTTGGTAAAAGGCCGGAACCGAACATCAAGAACAGCCGCATAACGGGCATGCCAAGTATCCGTCGTAGAAAAGCCAAACTCCTCGGTCAGTGATTCCGTCACATCCAGAGCATCCACCCGGCTAAGCTGCCATGGCTGGTGCAAGACATCCCCCCGGTAGAACACCCCGGACTTCTCAGTAAAAAGCGAATACCGCTCCACCAACCAGCGATCCAACGAATCCGAAACACACGGAGCACCCACCCGGGCAGATAGTTGCAGGGAATTAGCCGATGCAAAGGTATACTTACCATCCTCACAACTACCACGCAGCCAGCGCAATCGATAGGGGAGATGAAAAAACGTCCGCGCGATCCACTGCCCTAAAAGGTTGTCCGTATCCAAAGTAAAAAAATAAATACCCGGTTGCCCCTGATAACGCACATAAGTTCGCAAGTTAAGCTCCCGCAGCCGCACCCATCGAAAGCCCGGCGTACCGGGAAACCGGATATGCGACATAAAAAAAGGGACCACACTAAGCCAAGCATGACCATCCAGCACATCCACTTCTAGCCCAGCAGGCAGCTGTGATTGCACGAGCTCCGGCTTCACCGGACAACTCAGAAAAAGTAGGTCTGTCCAACGCTGGGCAATCACCCAACGCTTCACACGATCACTTTTATTTGAACAACTTTGCACGCTGACTTATCCAACAACTAACGGAAAACTAACGGAAACGAATCCACAAGGTACCCAAGAAGAGTTAAAAGTTACAGTTTTTTCCTCCCCCAGCCATTTTAACTTTTACTACCTGCCAGCAGCCCACAATCTTCAGATAAGATGCCTCAAAAAGACCGCGAATTCGTTCACTTGCACGTCCACACAGACCACAGCCTGCTTGATGGATGCTCGCGCACGGACCGCCTCTGCCAGCGTGCTTCCGAACTCGGCATGAAAGCACTGTCCATTACCGACCACGGAGTACTCTATGGCCTCACCAGCTTCTTCAAGCAGGCTAAAAAATACGGCATTAAGCCCCTCCTTGGTTGCGAGATCTACCTCGTTTTCGAAGACCAGCTGGGAGAAACAAAAGAAGAACGCACAAAACAGAAGTCCTACCATATGGGTCTTCTCGCACGCAACTTTACGGGCTACCAAAACCTCTGTAAAATCGTCTCCCGCGCCCACACGCAGGGCTTCTACTACAACCCACGCACCGACCTGCAAACCCTTGCCGCACACAGTGAAGGGCTCATCGGCTTTTCCGGTTGTCTCGCCGCAGTCATCCCTCGTCTCCTCGCTGACGGTGACTACGAAAAAGCCCGTGCCGCCGCCCGCACTTTCATCGATATATTTGGCAAAGAATATTTCATTATCGAATTGATGGATCACGGCATCGAAAAACAACGCCGCATCATCCCTGACCTCCTCAAAATCGCCAGTGAATTTGACCTCAAAGTAGTCGCCACTAACGACGTACACTATGTCAAAGACACCGATTGGGAGCCCCACGATTCCCTCCTCTGCATCCAGACCGGGTCCATGATCCGTGATGAAAAGCGCATGCGCTACGATGCCCGGCAGTTCTACCTCAAGTCCCGCGAGGAGATGGACCTCGCTTTCAAGGAAATACCGGAGGCCGTTACCAATACTTCCGCTATCGCCGAAATGTGTGATGCCGACCTCCCCTTCGGAGAAGATCACTATCCAGTCTATCAGCGGCCGATTGAACTGCAGGACGGGCGCGACCACAAAAACTTTGACCGCATCCTCGACATCTATGTCGAAAAACAAAATGCCATCCTCATCCGGGACAAAAAAGAACCAATCACGCTGGATGATGAACGCCGCGAAAGCCTCAAAAAGAATGGTCTCTTCCTCTTTGAGCTCTGCAAGACCGGCCTAAAGGATCGCTACGGCACCGACTACGACACCTGCCGCGCCAATTGGGCAAAAGCCTCTCCCGCGGACCAACGCTACTGCAATCAACTCGATTACGAGATCGCCATCATAGCCGGAACCGGATTTGTCGACTACTTCCTTATCGTCTGGGATTTCATCCACTGGGCACGCCAACAAGGTATACCCGTCGGACCCGGTCGTGGTTCCGGAGCCGGTTGTATTGTCGCCTATGTCCTCCGCATTACCGACATCGATCCACTCAGCTTCGGTCTCCTCTTTGAACGCATGCTCAACCTCGAACGCGTATCCCCCCCCGACTTTGATGTCGATTTCTGTATGCGTCGGCGCGACGAAGTTGTCGAATATGTCCGCGAAAAATATGGCAGAGAACGAGTCGCTAACATTATCACCTTCGGCACATTCGGCGCGAAAATGGTCGTACGCGACCTTGCCCGGGTTAACGAGATCGAGTTCTCCGAGGCCAACAAACTGGCCAAGATGATTCCCGAGGAGATTAATATCTCTCTCGATGATGCCGTATCAAAATCCCCCGAACTCCAACAGGAAGTAGCGAATAACTCGGTCGCACGCAGCATTGTCGAGCAGGGTCGTATTATTGAAGGTATGGTCCGCAACACAGGCAAGCACGCTTGCGGTGTGATCATTGCCGACCAGGAGATTACTAACCTCGTGCCTGTCACCTTGCAGGAGGGCGATCTCACTACCCAATACCCCAAAGGCCCCTGCGAAGACCTTGGACTCCTCAAAATGGACTTCCTTGGACTGAAGACCCTTACCGTCATAGACGAGGCGCAGAACAACGTTCGCCGCACCCGGAGCATGCCTGACTTTGAAATCGAAAAAGCCCCGCTCGACGATGCCGCGGCCTACACTCTACTCAACAGCGGCCGCACTACCGGAGTCTTTCAACTTGAATCCAGCGGCATGCAGCAACTCTGTCGGCAAATTGGGCTCAGTTCCTTTGAAGAAATCATTGCCCTCATCGCCCTCTACCGTCCCGGCCCCATGCAGTTCATACCGGACTTCGTAAAAGGTAAAAAAGACCCCTCCACCGTTCAGGTGCCCCATCCCCTGCTAAAAGAACTCGTCGAGGAGACCTACGGCGTCCTGGTCTATCAGGAACAGGTCATGCAGGCCGCTCAGATCATTGCCGGCTATACCCTTGGTGGAGCCGACATTCTCCGTCGTGCCATGGGCAAAAAAATTCAGGAAGTGATGGATGCCCAGAGGGACGTCTTCATTCAAGGAGCCGAAGAAACGAATCAGATCGATCGAGAAAACGCCGAATCCATCTTCGCCCTTCTGGAGAAATTTGCCGAGTATGGCTTTAACAAATCCCACTCTGCGGCCTACGCCATGCTCAGTTACCGGACTGCCTACCTCAAGGCAAACTACCCGGTCGAGTTCATGGCAGCCGTCCTCACCTCCGAGCAGGGCAATGCCGATAAAATCGCCCACTTTCTCGACGAGTGCACCGCCCTACAGTTGCCCGTCCTCAGCCCCGATGTAAACGAATCCAGAGCCACTTTTACACCTGTCCTCGAAGGCGATTCCAGCAGTATTCGCTTTGGTTTAGCGGCAATCAAAAGTGTCGGCGAAGGCGCTGCTGAAGCAATCATTAGTGAGCGCAGTGAAAACGGCCCCTACAAAGACTTTCGCGATTTCATCGCCCGCTGCCTCGAATCCGCCGTCAACCGGCGTGTCATCGAGGCACTTGTCAAGACTGGCGCCTTCGATTCCTTCGGCTACGATCGCGCCCACCTCCTGCACGACCTTGACCCGGAAATCGCAGAGGCCGAAGTCATCGCACAAGATAGGAAAGGTGGCCAAACCACCCTCTTTGGGGGGATGGATCAGGTAGAACTCTCCACCCAAATACCCGCCGGCATTGAGCCCATGCCGAAAGCGGAAAAGCTCGAATACGAAAAAGAGCTCCTCGGCTTCTACCTCTCTGGTCATCCCATGGATGCCTATGCCGGACTCGATCAAGCCATCGACACCTTTGCCACGATCGAAGAGCGCACCCATCTTGACGATCGCAGTCCTTACCGCCTCTGCGGCATCATCGCTAATCTGCAGGTTAAATATACTAAAAAAGACAACCGCCAATTTGCCGTATTCCATCTCGCTACCCGCAGCGAGACCCACGAAATCCTTATGTTCTCAGACGCCTATGAGCGGAATCGCAACCGCCTAGAAAATGGTATCCTGGCACTCATTATTGGACAAACCAGCCGACGAAACGGCGAGACCGGGCTCCATGGTCACGAGGTGTACGATCTGCAAACCTCGCTGCCCCGCCTCATCCAACGCATTCATTTCATCCTCCATCCCAATAAAGAATCCGCCGCATTCCTCACCCTGCTCAGAGAGACGATTGACGAAGAGTACAACCAGAGCAAAAATGGAGAACGTCAAAATACACACAACACGGAAGTCGCTGTCAGCTTCCTTCTCGATGGTGAAATCGTTGAAAGCAATGCCTCCAAGGCACTGACCATTGCAATCGACGGAAATAATTATCGCAAATTACGACGTCATCCCGCTCTGGCGGGCCTGCGTATCGAAGCCACCCCCCAAGCACCGGTTGACTTTCGGCCCCAATGGGAGAAACGCCGTTCTTACTGAGAAAAGCGAAGCAGAGGCCGCCTCTGAAAGCCACCATCCATGCCCATCCGCAGACAAATCGCGTATAGCTTCCGAGAGAAATTCCGCACTCAGGAGTTCTGGCTTCACGCTTTGCTGTACGCCTGCCTTGGCCTCGCCTTCTGGCCAATTACCCAATGGATTGCCACGACCGCTCAAGAACAGAGCCGTATCTTTCATGCCCTGATTGTCTTAGGCTTAGCGACCCTCCTTCTTGTTCGCTTCGGCGGAATCCAGATCCGCGAACCCCTTTCTCTCCATCGTGATGCCCGCCGCTCTCTCATCGCTGCGTACGCAATCCTACTTCTTAGCTATCTCGCCAAGCAAATCCTCCAGGCATCGACAACTGAGCCACTCATCCTTGGCCTTTCTCTTCTGCAAATCCCTGCCTACTGCCTCGCTATTGCATCACTCGCTCTCTTTGTTTTTGGACAAAGCATACGCCGTATTATTTTTACCGTTAGTGGCACCCTCTGCGCTTTTCTTCTTTTCAGTACCTTTATGGAGCCCCTCGATTGGCCCCTACGAGGGCTTGCCGGACAATGGAGCCAGACCCTCCTCGAACTCCTCGGGCAAAGCACCGCCCTCAGTCTTGTTCGCGGCGAACAAGACCTCCCAATCCTCATCCTCCAAGTTAACGGAAACCCCTACCAAGTCGCCTCCGAATGCAACGGTTTTGGGGTTATCCTGACAAGCCTGCTCCTCAGCGTCCTGCTTGCCCTCTACCGTCGACTCAACCCCTTTGACACTGCCTGCAACATCGTCGCCGGAATAACCCTCGGCTTCCTCATCAATACCCTGCGTATCATCATTATTATCCTCCTTGCACCGCATATGATGTCTCAATACATGCTCATGCACGAAATTGTCGGCGGTCTTACCTACTGGGGTTGCGTCATTGCAGTCTGGTGGATCCTAAACGGACCGGTTCGCGAGGAAGCCTAGTCACCAGAGGTTCTGTCCTTCGCCCATTCACCAATGGCTCGCAAATCCAGCTTGCCCGTTGCGAGCCTTGGAATCACCTCTACCCGAACAATTTCCCTCGGTATCCAGAGATTGCTAAATCCTGCTTCCAAAAGTTTCGCCCGGACAGACTCGATCTCCAATTCAACCGCTGAGAGCAAGACCAATGCCTCTCCCTTGGCCGCATCCGAACGTGCCGAAACCGCAAGAAGAGGCACCTCGGATTCTGTCCAACCATATGCTTCATTCAAAGCCTGCTCAATCGTGCCGTGCGGCACCATCTCTCCGCCAATCTTAGAAAACCGCGAAAGCCGGCCCTCAATAAATAAGTAACCATCATCATCGATTCGCGCTAAATCACCGGTGATGAACCAACCATCGCGGAGCACCTTCGCCGTTTCTTCCAACTCTTCCAAATACCCCTCGAAAATATTCGGGCCCTGTAAGGCCAAAATCCCAACAGAACCCGGCTCTGTTTCCATCATCGTTTCCGCGTCCAGAAAACGCGCCGACATACCAGGCAATAAGCGACCGACCGAGCCTCGACAATTTGCTTTCGGTGTATTCACGCTGACCACCGGAGATGTCTCCGTTAACCCGTAGCCCTCCAGATAAGCCCCGCCAAACCTTTCCTCCCAAGCATCCGCAAAACCCTCCGGTGTCTTTTCTGCCCCCGCCACGACATAGCGCAAAGATCGTAACTTTTCTGCTCCCACTCGTTTCAAATAAGGCCTCAAAAAAGTTGGCGTACCGATTAACACAGTGACCGATTCCTCCTCAATCGCCTCTGCCGCCTTCTTTACTTCTAATGGGGATGGCAAACTCACAATCCGGCAACCCACTAAAATCGGGCACCATAAGGTCACCGTAAATCCGAAACTATGAAACACTGGTAAATTCGCCAGTACCCGCTCATTCTTTGTGATCAATCCTGCCGAGGAAATCTGCTCACAATTGCCCAGAATATTCCGGTGGCTCAAAACGACTCCCTTCGGATCACCCGAACTGCCACTCGTAAATAGCAGGCCCGCTTCCCCGCTCCCACCCTCTCGGGGCAAACGCAATAACGCCGCCATCCAAACTGCAGGCAGACAACGAATCCCCGCGAGCAATGACAGCGCCCTCCATTTCGGTAACTTCTTCAAAGCAACGGCCACATCAAGCACCGATACATCCTCTGGCCAGGGAAACTCCGGCATCCGTGACCGTACCGCCTCCGCCGTGAGCAAGCAATCGAGGTCCGCCTTCTCCATGCATGCCCGCACAACAGATGCCCCCAGTGTAAAATTTAGATTTACCGGCACCTTGCCCGCCAGCAAAACCGCAAGATTCGCGACGCATGCACCCATGCCAGGCGGAAAAACAATGCCGACTCTTCGTTTATTCGTCTCTTGGCCAATCCGGCGAGACAACATCCAAGCCAGTGTCAGAAGGAAACCCCTGCGTACCTCGCGCCGGCGAGACATCCGATCCACTAAAAACAAATCCCCGGGAGCCTTGGCCAGGGCCAAAAAGCACTCCCGCGCAAGATGCCCACCCGTGTTCATCCATCCTCCTCGATCACTTCCTGCTCCTTCCTTCGCAGCTCTAAAACCGCCTCCAGAAGGGCTTCCTTCAACCCGACAAAACCTTCATCGGACACGCAGGAAATCGGATATACCGGATGGGGGCACTTCTTAGCAAAAGTCTTTAAATGCTCTGCCGCATCCGGTTCATCCATCTTATTGGCTGCTACCAGAATCGGCTTTTTCGCCAGCTTCGCCTTATAGAGCCGTATTTCACTGAGTAAGACACGATAGTCGCCCAACGGCTCTCGTCCGTCCGTGCCCTGCATGTCGATCATCACTAATAGTACCTTGCAGCGCTCCACATGCTTCAAGAAGCGATGACCTAAACCACGATTTTCACTCGCCCCCTGAATCAAGCCCGGGATGTCGGCCAATGTTATCCGCTCATATTTCTCCGGATACTCCAGCACACCAACCGTTGGAAACATCGTCGTGAAAGGATACGCACCCGTCTTTGGATGTGCGTTTGTAATCATGTTTAGCAAAGTCGATTTGCCCGCATTGGGAAAACCAATCAACCCAACATCTGCAATCGTCTTAATGACCAAGCGAAAATCACCCCCATCACCTGGCTTCCCCAAAGTAAACTCACGAGGCGCCTGATTCGTTGACGATTTGAAGGTCGTATTCCCCTTACCCCCGACGCCACCTTCCAAAATGCAAACCCGTTGCCCATCCTCGGTCACCTCAGCAATCATCTCATCCGTCTCTCGATCATAGAGAATTGTACCGACTGGCAACCGCAACTCCAGATCGCCACCCCCGGCTCCATGCTGATTACTCCCGCGCCCGGGTTCTCCATTCCCCGCCTTCCAGCCCGGTTTAAAATAATAGTCCGTCAAATCCGCCTTATTGTGATCTCCGATTAGGTACACATCCCCACCACGGCCACCATTACCCCCGTCCGGACCGCCTTTCGGTTCGTACTTTGCCCTGCGGAAACTAAAGCAACCGTCCCCCCCGTTGCCTGCCTGCAGTGTGACCTTTACTTCATCGTAAAACATCCACCCTTTTCATCCCGACCGCCATCTGTTGCAACAGCAAATCAGCAACGTCTTTTCTCCCAACCGATAAAATCGATGATAAACGACGGTTTAACCGATTCAAAGTTCGACCAACGAGACGGGATACCCGATGCTCAAAAGATGTCTCGAGCGCCCACAGTCGCGATCATTGATATCGGCAGTAATTCGATTAAACTACTGGTTGCACGATCTTCACCCAACAACAGCGGTATTGAAGTTCTTTACACCCATACCATTGAGACCCGTATCAGCTCCGGCATCAGTCAAGCACATCCCCGACTCTCTGCTCAAGCCATCGAGGCGGGCACTCGTACTGTCACAGAACTCCTCCGGCTTGCCCGCGCTTACCAGCCAGACGCCGTCCGCATCGTAGCCACCAGCGCTGTTCGCGATGCTCGCAATGGACAAGAATTTACTGAGCTAATAGAAACGCAGACCCACTACCGGGTCGACATCCTCGATGGACCCGAAGAAGCCCGCCTCATCGCGCGCGGCCTCGCTACCGACCCAGAGCTCTCGACCCTGAATGATTATCTTCAAATCGATCTTGGCGGAGGCAGTCTCGAAGTCATCCTCTTGCAAAAAGCACAAATCCAGCAGGCAATCTCCCTCCAACTCGGTGCTGTTCGTCTCAGCGAACAATTCCTTCTAGACCGCGAAGCCCCGATCGACCAAAACACCGCGTCAGCCATACAAACCCACGTTCGCAAGACCCTCGAAACATCCATTGACGGCAGCTTACCCAGCCTCCCGGTTGTCGCTACCGGTGGTGCAATTGTAGTTACCCGAGCCATCCTCGCGGCAGAAGACGGACTCACCATCGAAAACCGATCCGCTTGCATGACAATGCAGGAAATCTCGCAACTTCGCCAACGGATTGGCGGGGTTCCCCTCCATGATCGCCTCGCTATACCCGCTTTACCCCCTGCCCGAGCAGACATTCTCCCTACCGCACTACTTACCATCGAGGCAGTCCTCGAGGTCGCCAACGCCGACCAACT
>DKOA01000007.1 GCA_002469895.1 Opitutia bacterium UBA7374 | reverse complement strand
CATCCACCGATAACTAGATGCACCCAAGCAGACCTTGTCGACCATCCCGTTATTTCCATTAGCGCTGCGAAAACTCCAGCAAATAGTACCCAGCGAATCCACTTGGCCAGAACATGGGCAATTGGAAAAAGAAAGCGATTGCCCAATGCCGGAACTCCTAATGACAAGAGTGCCAGCACCGCCAATATGAAGTAGGCGGATTCATTCATCATAATGTCTCCCAGTCGTTAAAGTTAGTTCAAACGAAGGGGCATGATGACGCAGATAAAATTATCCAACGTTTTAAATAAGCCAGGACTTAGCTCATCCTTAAATTCAAAGAAAACTTCGTCTTTGGTCAGTGCCTTTAGTGGTTCCATGAGAAACTGGGGATTAAAGGCTACCTGTACTTCAGGCCCATCGTAAGCGATCGCCATGGACTCATGAGATTCTCCGTATTCGGAAGAGGAACCAGAAATCTCAAGTAAGTTTTTGCTGACCTTCAGTTTGACCGAATTACTTTTGTCAGAAGTTACCAGTGCAGCGCGATGAACGCATTCGAGCATGAGTTCGCGCTCAATTTTTACCCGATGCTCGGTTTCTTTAGGTATCACCTGACGGTAGTTCGGGTAGTTCCCTTCGACAATCTTGGAAACAAGATACAACTGATCCGATAAACCGGAATCTCCATCATCATCAATCTCGATATCAAAGGCTACCTGACGATCATTGAAGGCAATCTTTAGTTTTTCGCCCTTGCCCAGAAGACGCTCCAACTCGGCAACGGTTTTAGCCGGTAGAATCAGACTACCCCCATTGTCTGCAGCAACATCGGTTTCCAAAGCGGTCAGCGCGAGACGGCGACCATCTGTAGCGACCAACGTTAACTTATCGTCACTAAAATTGAAGTACACTCCGTTAAGGATATAGCGGTTTTCGTCTGTCGATTGGCCGTAGGAAACACTCTTCAACATGTTTAGCACAGAATCCTGGGTGAGTTCAAAGACATGTCGGTTTTCAAACGTTGGCAAAGGTGGAAACTCATCGGTCCCAATCCCCATTATTTTAAACAGAGATCCGCCGGAAGCAATCTTTGCCTGATTATTCTCACTCGATTCAACAAATACTTCCGCTTGCGGTAATTCTCGAACGATTGTTGCGAGTTTACGAACTGGCAGTGTCAATCCCCCCGGTTGTTCTACATCTGCTTTTATTCGGCAGCGAATACCGAGATCAAGATTCGTCGTTGTCAGTTCTATCTGCCCATCCCTTGCTTCGATAAGGACGTTACTTAGTATGGGCATTGTTGAACGTGTAGCGACCACGTTAAGAACCTGTTGGAGACCGTTGCTGAAATGATCCTGATTGATCTTAAACTTCATGGCTCAATTAGTTGTTTTTTATCTGAATCTGGCAACTATTATATATATAGTCTCTTTATCTATACTTATCTAACCGTAACAGTATTCTTGGTGAATAGCGGCAACAAGCAAGGAAATGGTTGAGACAGACTAGTTTGTGCATCTGAACGCATGCGCATAGGGCAGTGAAATTTTTGTCACAAATGTGTACAGTGGGAGTAACTTTTTCTTTGTTCACGTGTATTTGCTTCGATTTCACATCAAATTCACGGGCTGTTCACATCGTCTGAAAAAGGAAAACATACGCTTGGCCTATCCTTCTTTATCTTCCTTTTGTCGTAATGATTCGAGGTATTTCCAAAACGAATCCTCTTGTTCAACAAGGAAATCTTCCGTAATCGGTAGCTTTGATCGAAAAACAAAGTCTGCAAAGGTATTTCGATGTAAGATGTAATGGGCATGCAGGACATCTTCCTGTTGCTCGAAATAGATTCTAAATTCACCAGCCCGAACACGGAAGTAAACTTTACCGTTTCTCTGGAAACATCCCAGCTCATCACCGGGATGATCTAATTGCTCTTGAGTTAAGCAACTGACTACCTCGACCAGCATCATCTGCGAGCGGGTGTCGAGTTGGTTTAACTCATTCATGCTTTGTTCGCTGAAATTTACCTGAAACATATCCAATGAATTAAGATGAAAACTTACGGCAAACTAAGAGGGCTTTGCCGAGGAGCAACAGCAGAATCCATTTGATTAGATCCAACAATCGCGAACAATCCCGGAAGGTTGACCAGAGGAGTCCCATCGTTAATGCTTATAGAAATGGATATACGGGAAGATCAGGCCTCAAAAAAGGCTACTGCAGAAGCAACTGCAGAAAATGAAAGTACTCCTTGGATACTTCTGTTATTTGACGAGCATTACCGTTTAGTTTGCCGTTTACAGGAGAATAATCGGTTAGAACCAACTGTCATATCGACTAATAAGCCATTCCAAAGTCCATCGGAAGCAACCGAAGCTCTGGCACAAGGGGTGCGTTCCCATCATATGACAACCATGCAAACAGCAGCGGGTGAATTCACCATCTATGCAGCTGTGGTCGAGCATTTTTCGGAAGAAAGTCTTTCTTTTTACAGCTTAGACACTCTAGAAGAATTTCAATCGAACGATCCGGATCGACTGGATCCATTGCTTAGCGCAGCACTCACCGCACTCGTTAGCGAACTGCACCGACTTCCCTATCTTGATTTGGGCGAGCATCAGTACATTTACCGCTTCCGCACTGCTAAAGAGCGCAACCGCCAAGTGTATGTCGACAAACAATCGTTGTCACTGTATCAAAGTCAGCTCTGTGCAGTCGTGAAGGCAGCCCGACGAACCCGCGAGAACACCTCCGGTGAATCGGCCCTGCTCGATTTTGGTGCTGTTCGTTACCGACTCCCCAGCCACTTTGGTTTTTGTCTTGGTGTACAGAACGCGATTGAACGGGCCTATGAAACCGTAGCGGAACATCCCGGCCAACGGGTCTTCATGCTGAGCGAGCTGATTCATAATCCATTTGTTAATCAAGACCTGCTGGCTCGTGGTCTGCGCTATTTGCAGACGGATAAAGGCCTGCCCCTCCGCGCTGACGGAGCCACGGCCGTCGGGCACGACGATCCGGACGCCCTTTGGAACCAACTAAGCCCGGATGACATTGTCATTATCCCTGCCTTTGGTGCGACTAACGAAGATAAAGCACGGCTTATTCGTGCCGGTATCCCCATTCGTCGGCATGATGCTACTTGTATGCTTGTAGAAAAGGTGTGGAAAGCGGCGCGCCGTTATGCAAAAGAAGGCTACACGGTGCTCATTCATGGCAAGTCAGAGCACGAAGAAACCAAGGCCACTTTTTCTAACAGCGCCAGTTATGGCCCGGCTCTGATGATTCGTAACCGGGCTCATGCGGAAGCCTTAGCAGATGTCATTCGACTAGAAGGATCTGCTAAGCGCCAACGATTCGAATTTGCTTTTGCCGGGCTGTATTCGCGTGGTTTCGATCCTGAGCGGGATCTCGAGCGGATCGCCGTGGTTAATCAAACCACCCTTCTGAGCAACGAAACACTCCGTATTATTGATTACTTGCGTTCAGTACTGGCTGAAAAATACGGAGCGGATAAAGTGGACCAGCACCTCTGGTCTCAAGGAAAAGGCGACACCCTTTGCTATGCCACTCAAGTCAATCAAGACGCCCTGCAGAGTGCCCTTGCAGAGCCGATCGACATTGCCCTGGTTGTGGGCGGGCACAACAGCTCCAACACCTATCAGTTGTACCACGTTTGCAGCAAACGGCTCGGCAGGAAGGCCCATTATATCCAGTCCGAAGACAACATTCTTTCCTCTCGGGAAATTCGTCATTACAGTTATCCTCTTTCCGGAGCGAGCTTTCCTGGAGGTCAGGATTTGATTCGTCCTTTTCTGCCCGAATCTACGAAGAAACCACCCACTCTGCTCGTCACCGGTGGCGCCTCATGTCCAGACGGCATCATACAGCAAGTCATTTACCGGATAAATAGCTTCTTCCCTTCCGAATCCTTGCGTCCGTTGGAAGACATTTTAGCCGAATTCGAAAGCAGTAACGAGAGCTAATACCTTGCCGAGACTCCAATGCCCTTGTTTCGTTTCTTCTGAACCGCTGCGTGATGTAATTTCTCCCGGAAGGTTATTCCTCCTGGAGGACTAGCTGCCCGAAAAGAGAGCTTATAGTCGCCTTTTCGATGCGGACGGGGAGAAGTTGGCCGACGAGGCGTGGGCTGGCCGGGACGATGACCTTGCGATAACCACGGGTGCGACCGACGTACATACCTTCGCCTCTGCGGGCGGGTCCTTCAAGGAGAACTTCTTCGACGCTGCCGATGAGGGACTCATTGCGGGTGAGGGAGTTTTTACCGAGGATATCGATGAGTATCTGGTTGCGTTCTTCTTTGACTTCGACGGGGACGGGGTCGCCCAGCGGTTCGGCAGTGGTGCCGGGGCGTACGCTGTATTTGAAGAGGTAGGCCATATCAAACCCGATGTCGTCGAAGTGTTGGCGGGTCAGCTCAAAGTCCTCCTCGGTCTCTCCGGGGAAGCCAACGATTACGTCGGTGGAAATGTAGATCCCCGGGCAAACTTCGCGGATGCGGTCGATGATGCGGCGAAAGCGCTCCACCGTGTAGGGGCGGCGCATGGCCTTGAGGATGCGGTCGCTGCCGCTCTGCATAGGGAAGTGGAGGTACTCGCAGAGTTTGGGTAAGCGGGCATAGCACTCGATGAGGTCCTCGCGGAAGCCAACAGGGTGCGGGGAGGTAAAGCGTATGCGCTCGATACCGTCGATCTCGTTGATTCGTTCGAGTAGTTGTACAAACGGGCTTTTTCGGTCGACTACGGGGAATTCGCGGACGGCGTACTGGTTGACGATCTGCCCGAGCAAGGTGACTTCGCGGGTGCCGTTGGCGGCGAGTTGTTCGACTTCCTCGACGATCGCCTCAATCGGACGGGCGCGTTCGGGGCCGCGGGTCTTGGGAACGATGCAGTAGCTGCAGTTCATATTGCAGCCCTGCATGATGCTGACGAAGGCCGTGATCTGCGGTCCATCCTCGAGGTGCGTGTCGATGGTGTTTTGCGAGCCGTCTTCGGCCTCGAGGTCAACAATCGTATCGGGCCGCGGGCCTTGTCCCTTGAGTGAGGCGATGACGTTTTCGAGGTGTTCGGGGACACGGTGAAATTTCTGTGTGCCGACGATAAGGTCGAGGTCGGGCAGGCTATCAAGTAGGTCGGCGCCCCGGTTTTGGGCCATGCAACCCATCACACCGACAATCAGGTTGGGGTTTTTTCTCTTACGGGAGGCAATGTGCCCGGCCTTGCCGATCGCCTTCTGTTCCGCCTGTTCACGCACGCTGCAAGTATTCAACAAGATAACATCAGCGTCCATTTCCTGATCGACGATGCTGTACCCCTTGCCGCGGAGCATGGCGGCGACGGCCTCGGAATCACGTTCGTTCATTTGGCAGCCGTAGGTCTTGATGAAAACCCGATTCATTGAATCCGAGCAGAATGGTAGACTGGAGCCGCTTGACAATCCCGAACTGGCAAACGGATGGTAGTCAGCAGTAAAATGGACGCATGACTTTTTCTAAAGATAAATGGGCTGGCTTTCCGGCATATGTATTTGTCTATGGCACATTACAGCCCGGAGGCCTGTATTGGCAAAGTCACTGTGCCGGGCGGGTCCGTTCGGTCAGTGCCGCCCGGATACACGGGAAGCTCTACGACTTGCATATTGGCTACCCCGGGTTACGCCTGGAGGGAGAAGGTTGGGTCAAGGGCTGTCTCCTCGAGCTGCCCAAACCGGAGGATTTAGCACGCATCGACCAGCTTGAAGGCTACGACCCCGCCCGTTCGGAGGCGGCCAATGAGTATATTCGTCGCCGGGTTGCTTGTTTTGACAGTTTTGGCGAGATACTCGGCGAGGCATGGGCCTATGAGGTCAGTCAGGCGGAATTGTCGCGCTGCTCCGGTACTTGGATAGAGTCAGGCGTGTGGCCACTGGACGGGCCGGATGGACCGAGCTGTTGAACCAACTCGTCGAGGGAGTCGACGACCGGTGCTCCGGTGCGGAGCAAGCGCTTCGGGCAATGGTGGCCATGAGCCAAGAGTATGCAATCGGCTCCGATTGCCTGGGCGACCTCAAAATCATGCAGAGTGTCACCGACTAGAACGATTTCCGCCGGTGCCCAATCCAGTTGGGCGATCCATTCTTTGCCCTGCTCGACTTTGCCGCGGGCAAAGATATTATCGGTACCGACCAGTCCGAGGAAGTGCTCGCGTATACCAAAATGCGCGATGCCGGCCTCCAGGGCCGATTGTTCGGCGGCAGAAAGCACGGAATGGCTAATTCCGCGAGCGGCCAGACTTTCTAGTGCGGTAGCGGCTCGTTGGTGTAGGGTGCACTCTTCCAGCCAGCGCGCTTCATAAGCACCGATGAACTCATGACTAACTTTTTCAAAGCTGTCGCGGTCAGTATCAAAGCCAAGGAATTCGTAAAAATGCACAACAGGAAAGCCGAAATGAGTGCGATAATCTTCCTCTGAGAGCGGCTTTCTGCCCCGTTCAGTAAGTAGCCCGTTAAGCACTTCAACACAGAGCCAGGTGTCATTTAAAAGGGTACCGTTCCAGTCCCATATTATATGTTTGTAGGGGGCTGGCATGGCTAGTCGAGAAAGTCCGGATGGCGTTCAAAGAGGAGCGTGGGCGGTTGCAGGAGCGAGAGAAAGACAAGGCTCCCCTCCAGTCCCGGTACGCCGAGCCGCTCCCCCATCTCGGCCAGTTCAATATACTGGTACATGACTGCAACGACGAGGACGAAGACATGCGCTGCCGAGAATAAGCATACCGCGATAAAGCTGATCTTCCACGAACCCGCCGGGAATCGAGCGAAGGGCAGACAGAGAAGACCGCCGTAAAAGATACTGTAGATAGCCCGAAAGCTACCAAAACTGCTCTCCCCTGCCCCACGCAGGAAAAACAGCAGTCCACCCAATATGAGTACCAGCCCAAAAACTTTTCCACCTCTTCGGGCGAAGCGAATGCTCCGCAGGAGACCAGTCGATGTATTGCTGTTGATGTCAGGATCTGTCACTTCGCATAACAAGACCTGTGACTGGCGCTTAGGTCAAGCGGAGGGAACGCATAGAACCAACAAAAGTAGTGAACAAAATTGCATTTATGCTTGCCACGACCCGATCAATAGATCAAATCCCGTTGCAGAAGGATCAAAACCACTTACCGCTACGAACTATGGCAGACAAAAAAGCATCTAAAAGCGCTGAACGCACACCGGAAGGTGACCGCAAAAACCTCGATTTGGCGATTTCTGGAATTAATAAGCAATTCGGCTCCGGTGCGCTGATGCGGCTAGGCGAAGCGGCCAAAATGAATATTGATACGATTTCGACGGGCTCAATCTCGATTGATATCGCACTCGGTACCGGCGGCCTCCCCCGCGGCCGTATTTGTGAGATCTACGGGCCGGAAAGTTCCGGTAAAACAACGTTTTGTCTTAGTTGCATTGCACAAGCACAGAAACTCGGTGGCAACGCAGTCTTTGTTGATGTGGAGCACGCGCTGGATCCACGCTATGCCAAGGTGGTTGGGGTTGATCTAGATAATCTCATGATATCACAACCGGAGTGTGGTGAAGATGCTTTAAATATCACAGAGACACTAATTCGTTCGGGTGCGGTTGATATCATCGTGGTCGACTCAGTCGCCGCTCTGGTTTCACGCAATGAATTGGACGGCCAGATGGGGGACACCACGGTAGGATTGCAGGCACGGATGATGAGCCAGGCCATGCGTCGGCTGACCGGTGCGATTAATAAGACGAACTGCGTTGTGCTCTTTACCAATCAGATACGGGAAAAGATCGGCGTGATGTTTGGTAGCCCGGAGACACAGCCGGGGGGCCGCGCTCTTAAATTCTTTTCCTCTGTGCGCATGGATATACGCCGGATTGGGCAGATTAAGGACTCTACAGGTAGGGTTGGGGGTAACCGTACCCGACTGAAGGTTGTGAAAAACAAGGTCGCCCCACCCTTCACCGAAGCGGAATTCGACATTATGTACAACGAGGGAATTTCCCACTCGGGGTCTTTGGTCGATCTCGGCGTGGAACATAAGATATTGGAGAAGAAGGGCTCTTGGGTCGCCTACAAGGGCGAAATGATCGGTCAGGGCCGGGAAGCCGCAAAACAACATTTGATTGAAACCCCCGAGCTGGCAGCGGAATTGACTCAGTTAATTATGGACAAGGTGCAGCCTAAAGTTGGTGAAACGGTAGCGGGGGCTGCCGAAGAGACGGAAGACGAATCCTAGGCTTCTTCAACGGCTACCGTCTGGTCGAGCTTGACCTCTCCGGCCATTCTTCGAACGTTGGGTTCCTTCATGTTGGAACCGGATACCATCGTAGCGCTTTCTACCCCATCGGGTGAATCGGCGGTCGCTCTAATACGTCTGAGTGGTCCTAGCTGTGCCCGGCTGTCTGAGCAGTTGATGGATCGCTCGGAAGCCCTGCGCCCACGCTACGCCTATTATGCATCCTATCATGCGATCGACGGAGAGATTCTGGATGATTGTCTTTTCACGTACTTTGTCGCCGGTAAATCCTACACCGGTGATGCGATGCTGGAGATTGCGCCCCACGGAAATCCATTAATCGTACAAAAAATCCTTACCGATCTGCTGGCGCGTGGTTGTCGAAGTGCGCAACCGGGTGAATTTACCCGTCAGGCATTTTTAAACGGTAAACTGGACCTCAGTCAGGCCGAGGCAGTGGCGGATCTTATTCATACACGCTCGGAGCGTGGGCTCGAGGTGGCACGACGACAGTTACACGGTGCCGTAGGTCGTAAAATCAGTTTATTAACCGAGCAGTTACTTGCGGTTCAGGCGCGGTTGGAAGCTTATATCGATTTTCCAGAAGAAGACCTGCCAACCGAAGAGGAAGCTGGTCCGGCGGCCGATTTAGTCGTCCTGATCCACCAAATTAATGAGATGGTCGAGACGCGTCGTTACTCTGCCCTACTCCATGAGGGCATTCGTGTACTCATTGTAGGCAAGCCCAATGCGGGCAAGAGCAGCTTACTCAATGCACTTACGGGAACCGATCGTTCGATTGTCAGCGACCTACCGGGTACTACGCGAGACTATGTTTCGGATCGTTTGGAGATAAATGGTTGGTGTCTGGAGATCTTGGACACCGCCGGTTTGCGTGAAGGGGGCGACGATATTGAACAAATCGGCATGGCGCGCACACTGGAACTGGCAGAAAGCGCCGATCTATTTCTACTGGTGGTGGATGCCGCCGCGCCCTCTCCTGCGCTCCCCGAGGACTTGCTCTCGCATATGCGCGCGGACAATACGCTGGTCTTGGAAAACAAGTCGGATTTGCCTGCTGCAGTCCCCCACCCGGCTTGCCTGCCGGATTGTCCACATATATCGACTTCCTTTTCGGATGGTTCAGGACTTGCTGATGTGCGCCAAGGGGTTGGATCGCTGATTGAGTCAGGACTATCACTTCCCGGCGCGGACGGCATTGTTGTGAATGCGCGTCATGCCGCTGCTTTGGAGAAAGCAGCGGCCTCTCTGGAAACGGCCCGAAAACGACTCTCTGAAGGAGAATATGCGGAATTTGTCGCTGCCGAACTGCGTGAGGCTGTCCATTCTTTGGGTGAAGTTGTTGGAAAGATCGACAACGAGCGTATGTTGGACAGTCTTTTTCAGCAGTTCTGCATAGGGAAATGAGCACAGGTTTACAGTTTGGACCCGATCAACCGTACGATGTCATTGTCTGTGGCGCGGGTCACGCTGGCTGTGAAGCCGCGCTGGCAGCGGCGC
The DNA here is from genome assembly GCA_002469895.1 of Opitutia bacterium UBA7374. Classification (GTDB taxonomy): domain Bacteria; phylum Verrucomicrobiota; class Verrucomicrobiia; order Opitutales; family Coraliomargaritaceae; genus UBA7374. Next base: position 4,801 of record DKOA01000007.1, on the reverse strand, counting down.
GCATGGGGGCCAAAACGCTGCTTCTCACGGGGAATCTGGATACCATCGCACAGATGAGCTGCAATCCGGCGATTGGGGGCCAAGCGAAGGGACATATGGTACGGGAAATTGACGCGATGGGGGGTGAAATGGCGATCAACACCGATGCGACGGCCATTCAGTTTCGGCTTTTAAATGCGTCCAAGGGGCCAGCGGTACAGGCTCCACGCGCCCAGTGTGACAAAAAGGCATACCAGTATAGAATGAAGCATGTCGTTGAGCTTCAACAAGATCTGGATTTATTTCAAGCCATGGTAGTGGGCCTACTCTACAAAGATGGACGCGTTATTGGTGTCCGAACCTCTCTCGATATATCATTTCATGGACGAACGGTGGTCGTTACGACAGGCACTTTCTTGCGTGGATTAATGCATGTCGGTCAAAATAAGAATGAAGGCGGTCGTATGGGTGACTTTACCGCTAAAGGGCTGTCCGGATCTTTTTTAGAGGCAGGCATCGAATTGCAGCGGCTGAAGACAGGCACACCGGCAAGAATTTTGGGCAGCAGCATTAATTTTGCTGGGCTGGAGGAGCAAAAGGGCGATATGGACCCTACCCTGTTTGCTTTCTACGATACGCGAGATTCTGAGGATTTGTTCCACGTGGAACATTCTGGTCAGCACAAATTGGGCTGGACTCCGGGAAGCGACCAAATCTCCTGCTTTTTAACCTATACCGGGCCAAGCACAGAATCGGTTGTGCGGGATAATCTACATCGATCGGCGATGTATTCTGGAGAAATTGAAGGTACGGGCCCTCGCTACTGTCCTAGTATTGAAGATAAGTTTGTCCGGTTTGCAGACAAAAAGCGACATATGCTGTTCCTCGAGCCAGAGGGTCGAAATACGGACGAGTGGTACATTAACGGCCTCTCGACAAGTCTGCCGTTTGATGTGCAGTTGGCCATGCTGCGATCGATAGAAGGGTTGGAAAATGTGCATATGCTTCGTCCGGCCTATGCCGTCGAGTATGATTTTGCACCACCGACTCAGTTGTACCCATCTTTGGAGTCTAAAAGGGTAGAAAATTTGTTTTTTGCCGGACAGATCAATGGAACTTCGGGTTATGAAGAGGCTGGAGGACAAGGATTGATTGCCGGGGTCAACGCAGTACAAAAGCTGCGGGGTGGGGCGCCCTTGATTTTTGATCGCCACGAGTGCTACATTGGGGTTTTGATTGATGACCTGGTGACAAAGGGCACAGAAGAGCCTTACCGTATGTTTTCCAGTCGAGCGGAGCATCGGCTACTCTTTAATCACGCGAGCGCAGAGTTGCGTATCTACAGCAAGGTCAAAGACTTGGGAATTTTATCGGCCAGCCGTTCGCGAAAGATAGAAGAAAAAATTGAGCACGTTCAGAACTGGGTGGAGCAATTGGAAAGCACGCGAGTAGGCGGGCGTTTGATCGGCGATCTTCTCCGGCACTCGCGCTCTCAGGCAGACTTTCCAGATGCCCTGAAACGGCTCCCTTCGGAGGTGCGCGAAGAAGTCTTTTACCGTGTTGTCTATCGCGGCTATTTGGAGCGTGAGGCCAAACAGATCGAAAAGCTTCGTCATATTGATCGCATCCGTATTCCGGAGGTGTTTGACTACCGTTCGGTTGCAGGGTTGCGCAATGAGAGTGCAGAAAAACTGTCGGCTATCGCACCGCGCACGCTCGGCCAGGCCAGTCGTATCAGTGGGGTCAATCCGGCTGATATAAGTATTCTCATGGTCTATTTGGAGGCTAACCGGCGGGCACAGGGCGGGGTGGAATCATAGGCAAGCGCGCTGCATTGCCGAAGCATCCTCCTGAGAAAAGTTATCGTCGAAGGCCTCCTGTGACAATTTTGTAACAGATTAGTGGAGAATGTGTTACAGCCAATGGGTAAGGATTGGAGGATTCGTGTTTAGGTAGAAAATTTTCTGGCGTGCGGCATCGATATGCTACAGCGTTTGTTTTTTCCCGATCGCGCATGAAAACAAAAGCTTCTACGATCCATCGCATTCTTGTTGTTGATGATGAGCCAGACGTCACCGAACTGCTCAAGTACAAGCTTGAGCAAGAGGGTTATCAGTGCGAAGTATTGAATGACCCACTGCTCTTTGTTGGGCGAGCGCGTGATTTTCAGCCGCATTTGATGATTCTCGATATAATGATGCCTGAATTGAGCGGCTGGCAACTCTGCCGGATCGCCCGTTCAGATCCGTCTCTATCCGAAGTACCGATCATTTTCCTGACGGCTCGCGGCGAGGCCGAAGACCGCGTTAAAGGGCTTGAGATTGGGGCGGAAGACTATGTGTCTAAGCCGTTCAACACCAAGGAGTTAATGCTTAGAATCGGCAAGGTACTAAATCGTATTACGGGGCCGACTCAAAAGGATTCGTTGTCCCGCGTGCAAATCGGCGGCGTGGTGATTGATGAGGAGATGCATCAGCTTTTTGTTGATGAAAAGCCGGTTATTTTAACCGCGACGGAATTTCGTTTGCTCAAGTTGCTGATGGAGCGAAAGGGTCGAGTACAATCTCGAGAAAACCTTTTGGTCAATGTATGGAATTACGATACAGATTTAGAGACGCGGACAGTGGATACCCATGTACGACGGGTACGGGAGAAGCTGGGCCGTTATGCAAACCTGATCGAAACAGTGCGGGGTGTTGGGTATCGCGCGGTGGAGGTGTAGATGACCTGGTTCTTGGGCATTCTCGCAGCGGGAGCGTCTTTTGCGCTATTTGCCTACATTCTGAAGGTGCGTAGCATCGTCAGGGATCTGGCGGACAGTCTTCAGGAAGGGCGTCGCTTTTTGCTGCAGGAACGTTCCACCCGGCTACAGCATTTGGGCTTTGACGGAGTCATTCGGCAGATGAATCAGTTGGTCGACCGCTGCGAGTCTGTGAAACAGGAAGAGAGCGGTTATTCCAATCAGATTGAGGCAGTTTTAGGGTCCATCCAGGAGGCGGTTCTAATTTTCGACGATTCTCGGATGATTGAATATGCGAATGAATCTGCGAGACGGCTATTCCAAGTAGGACGCCCAATTAAAGGAGCGAAGCTGGAGTCTTTTCTGCGTTCACCCAGCTTGCTAGATTTTTTGGGGAATCCGATGACCGGACGGGAAACAAAACTGCACCAAATTTCTCTGGATTGGCGCGGTGAGCCACTCTGGTTTGAAGTTTCTTGTGCGATGGTCGAAAGTATCGACGGGAGTGGTCCTGTTTCGACAATCCTTGTGCTGCATGATATCACTCGCCTGAAGAGCTTGGAAATGGTGCGTCGTGATTTTGTGGCAAATGTCTCGCACGAGCTGCGTACACCGCTGACCATCATTAAGGGTTTTGCCGAAACGCTGAAGGAGGACAGTGATGACCTTTCAAATGAATCCAAAGCCCGATTTATAGGCAAGATTGTGAATAATGCCCAGCGCCTGCATGTGCTGGTGGAAGATCTCCTGACTTTGTCACGTTTGGAGTCAAAGCCGGATCAAATTGAAATGGGAATGTATTCCTTTAAGGACTTACTGACGGACGCGCTGGACAATTACCGCAGCCGTATCGTGCCCGAGCGCCAAAAGCTCGAACTCGTTTACGATGAAAGGGTGGGGGACTTCTCTTTTGATCGTTTTCGGATAAACCAGGTTGTCGATAATCTGGTAGAGAATGCCTTTCGCTATGCGCCGGAGTTTACTTGCTTAGTCATCAAGGTGCAGCTTGAGGACGATGGTTTCGTTATCTGCAGTGTGGCCGACGATGGTCAGGGCATCCCCACCAAGGATCTGCCACATATATTTGAGCGATTTTATCGCGTCGATAAGGGGCGTTCTCGCGAGCGCGGCGGAACCGGCCTGGGGTTAAGCATTACTAAGCATATCGTACAGTTGCACGGTGGCAGAGTCTGGGCGGAAAGTGTTCCCGGTAAAGGAGCTACATTCTTTTTCAGTTTGCCCCACCAGCTTATTGGCGAAGAGATTGTCGCCTCCTAGAAAGGCGCTGCGTACCGCTATTGACTGGACTTGTTTGGGGAGTGCATATTGTCCGATATGGAAATTTCTCAGGCACATGCCCGTGAGCTGGAAAAGCAGCAACAGCGTAAAGAGGCTCTTCGGGTCGCGTGCGGCACTGCGTTTGCGGGCTGTAGCAGTCTTTTCTTTGAGGCCGGGTGTGGGCATGGTCATTGGTTAACGAGCTATGCAGAAGCGCATCCTGAGCAGGTGTGCGTGGGGATTGACTTAATCGCTTTGCGCGTTCGCAAGGCATTGGCGAAAAAGGATAAGCGCGGCCTGAAGAATCTGCATTTTTTTAAGGCAGAACTGGGAGAATTTCTCGAGGTATTGCCGGAAGGCTTGCGTCTGGATAGCTCGATACTCTTGTTTCCGGATCCTTGGCCAAAAGCCCGTCATCATAGGCGTCGGATGGTGCAGCATACACTGTTAGACGTGCTCGCGCGCCGTACACTTCCGGGTGGACATTTCTATTTCCGAACAGATGACCGCGCTTACTTTGATTGGACGATCGAGCATCTCGAAGAGAATGCTTACTGGGAAATCGATCCGAGTCATCCGTGGCCCCACGAAAGAGAAACCTACTTTCAGGGCTTGATGGATGCATATGATTCCGTCGTTGCCCGCAAGGTGGAAACAAATTAGCGTAGATCCATCCAGAGAAGGAGCAGAATCTGGCAAATTACAGCAATGCCCAAGAGAAGTCGGGCAAAAAACAAAAAATAATCCGGAGCCGACGCTCTCTCACTCTTTCTGCGCGCTTTGTTTTGGCCCTCCGGAGGTGTA
>DKOA01000059.1:63744-68851 GCA_002469895.1 Opitutia bacterium UBA7374 | reverse complement strand
GAAAGTCTCAGCGAGGTCATCGAATCTGCCGGACATCCGCGCTATCGGGCCAAGCAGGTGATGGACTGGATCTACAAGAAACGGGTGGGCTCCTGGGAGGCGATGTCGAATCTGCCGGAGGCGTTTCGCCACTGGCTGGATGAGGCCTTCATCCTCTATCCGGTGCAAGGCCTGCTGGACAAGCGGTCGGATGATGTGACGCAAAAGTTCCTGCTGGAACTGGAGGACAAGTCGCTGATCGAGACCGTTCTGATTCGCGCTCCGCAGACCGGTGTCGGGCAGGAGAACTCCCGCCGCACAGTCTGTGTCTCGATTCAGGTGGGTTGCGCCTACGGCTGCAAGTTTTGCGCTTCCGGTCTGGCCGGCTTCAAACGAAATTTAATCGCAGCCGAGGTGGTCTCCCAACTGATGCATATCTGCCGGGTGGAAGAACAAGGGATGGACACTTCCAAGCAATCGGGTCAATCGAAAGAGGCGTCCGAGCGACCGGCCTTCGATAACATCGTCTTTATGGGCATGGGCGAACCGCTGGCCAACTACGAGACTCTGGTACAGGCCATTCGCATCCTTAAGGCCGAGTGGGGACTGTATCTCGGTGCCCGCCGGATCACCGTATCCACCTCCGGTCTGGCACCGAGAATCCGGCAACTGGCTGAAGAGGACCTCGGTGTGCGACTGGCGATTTCTTTGCACGGGGCAACCAATGCGGTGCGCGAACAGATCATGCCGGTGAACAAGCGCTACCCGCTGGAAGAACTGATCCCCGCAGCGCAGGCCTATCAGGAGCGCAACGGGCGGATGCTCACGCTCGAGTATATCTTGATCGACGGGGTGAACGACAATGCCGAGCAAGCGAGGGAACTGGCTGACATCGCCCACTCGCTCCACGCCCACGTTAACTGCATACCCTACAATAAGGTAGAAGGTCTGCAGTGGCAGCGGCCGGGGATTCCTGCGCAGGATGCCTTTGTGCGCATCCTCCGCAAAGCCGGTGTCTCGACGACCATTCGACGGGAGAAAGGACATGACATCAATGCGGCCTGTGGTCAGCTACGGCTGAAGACCGAAAAAGCCATGGCAGAAAACGAGAGTGCCCCGGGCAACCCCTTTTCAGCCCCGGTGTAACCGATTTCGCTGACTACGTCCGTAGACTATTTAGGATTGCCCGAAAAGGCCGATCATTGAAGTGTCAATGCCGCGAACATTCCCATGCGTGCTCTTGTTATACTTCATCCCGGATTCGAAGAAATTGAAGCTGTCACACCGATGGATCTTCTGAGCCGTGCGGGAGTCGACATCATAGCAGCGTCTACGGGAAGTCAGCGAACGGTGACTGGGCGGAGCGGAATAACCATCGAAGCCGATGTTCTCCTGACCAAAGAAGTCTCCCTAGGGGTCTATGATGCGGTTCTCTTGCCCGGTGGTCCTGGTATAAAAGCCCTTCGTGGGCACCCTCTCGTGTGCGACTTACTTCGGCGTCAAGCGGCTTCCGGTCGGTGGGTCGCCTGTATTTGCGCAGCACCCTTATTGCTCTATGATGCCGGTCTGCTGAAAAACCACTCGCGTTACACATGCCACCCATCCGCAGAGGAGGAACTGCCCGGTAATGCGGAAAAAGCGCTCTCAGTAATCGAAGGAAATATTCTAACTTCGCAAGGAGCGGGCACAGCTGCCGATTTCGCTTTTGCGCTGATCGATAAATTATTTGGATTGTCCACCGCCGAAGACATTGCCGCTTCTATTTGCTCTCCCTCGGGAGTCGCCGCAGGATCCGTTAAGTCATGAAGTCGCCTGTACAAGATAGTCATCTGGCCCTGCGGGACAAATTACTGCGCGATAACTTCACTTTAGCAGAAACTTTACTCTGCTGTATCCTTATTTTATGCAGTCTTGCAGTGCTCTACCCCGGCCAACCCAGATCCAACTGGCTACTCTGTTTCTTCTTTATCATCGGCGCGCTCACTCCCGTACTTTTGAAAACGCATGAGGTCACACACCCTTTTTTTATTGATAAGCTCTGGTCCCGATTTGGTCTGCTGATTGCCCCGTTCCTTCTTCTTCAGTTTACCTATATCATTGGATTATTTCAGGCACCCTTGGTCTCTGTTTTGCTGGAAGAAACAACCTACCGACAGCTTGTTCCAATTAATATATTTCAGCCAACCAGCACTGAACCAAATTCCACTTGGATTGCATTACTCGGATTCGGGTGCATCTATGCGATCAGTCTTACGGTACTGATTATACCCAAGTCGATTGCCTACTTTGAGAGAGTGCTCCCCTGGTTCTGCCTTATAGCCAGCTTGATTGCTGTATTCGGCTACATGCAAAAAATCGGTGGTCATGATGCGCCCTTTTACGCACGGGAACATCCGAGCGATGATTATTTCTCTATCTTTGCTTACGACGGACATTGGGCGGCCTACGCACTGCTCTGGATGACTGCCTGCTTTGGCTTTACATTCCTGACCTTAGCTTATGCGAAAAATATTACTTTTTCAAAAACAATGGCGCCTTGGTATTTGTCCGGCGCTTTACTCCTTGGTTATTCCGGCTTCTTTGTTCAATCGCGCTTTTCCTCGTCTTTGTTACTTCTGTATTTCTCAATATTCGCTACGCTATTCACACTAAGTTATCTAAAACGCCCGATTGCCCGAGCGCTAAAGATCAAGGTAGGCATCGCCTCTACCCTACTCATTGCGCTGCCTGCTGGAGTCGCTCTGCAACGCTTGATGCAGCCACATCCATTTGATTCGACTGCTGTAGGATTGCGCCAGGCGGCCTACCGCATGTTCCTCGACAATCCATTATTTGGTTGGGGTATGGATGCATTTACTCATCTCAGTCAATTCTATCAGAGTGATTTGCTTCTGAGCCAATCCCATGAGCGGGCCTTCTCTGACATTCTTCAGATGCTTGCTGAATTTGGACTGGTCGGAAGCATTCCAATTATCCTCCTCTTCCTTTGGCAGTTGCTTCGATATTTCCGTGGACCCAATGCCCAAGTATTACCGAATCTATTACTCGCCGCTTGCTTCGGTATCGTACTCTTGTCCTTTGTAGACTCACCCTTCATGTCACCAGCCGTATTTATGAGTTTTCTCATACTCTTCTTTTCCGCGTTGCGATGGACTGAGCTTTCCCGGGCTAGTGTCGATGTCGTCGATACGGACACAGTAGTTGTGACAAATTCGAATCTCCGCAAGGTACCGTTTTATACAGGCCCCAAAAAGGAAGCCTTCAAGTAAGGATCTACCGTATGCAGACCGAGCATTTTCAATATATTATTATCGGCGGTGGCAGCGGTGGCTACGCCGCCGCTCGCACGGCCCGCGAGGTTCTCGACCGGGTGGCTATCATAGATGGTGCAGACACCCTCGGTGGCCTCTGCATCCTACGGGGCTGCATGCCCTCAAAGACCCTAATCTATTCCGCTGAAGTACTGCATCATGCGAAGAAGGGGAAGAGCTTCGGTCTGGACATTCCGACAACTGGGGCCGACATGTCCGCTCTGCAGAAGCGAAAGCAGAAAATCATCGATGAATTTGCCGAGTACCGGCAGGAACAACTGGAGAGCGACCGCTTCACTCTCTTCCGCAACCGCGCCTGCTTCATCGACCCGCAGACTATCGAATTGGACAACGGACAACGCCTGACGGCAGATCACTTTATGATCGCTACCGGCTCCAGCGTTGCCGTGCCACCGGTGCCGGGATTAGCTGAAGCACCCTGCTGGACAAGCGACGATGTACTTGATCTGGATTTCCTCCCGGAACGTGTCATCGTCCTGGGCGGTGGTATTGTGGCCTGCGAACTCGCTCAATGCCTACGTCGGCTCGGGAGCGAAGTCATTCTGATCCAACGCAATCCGCGTCTACTCAAACAAATGCCGGAAGCGGCATCGCTCACCATTGAGAATGCTTTCCGCGAAGAGGGCATTGACCTCTACACCGGTACAAATCTGCAATCGGTTCATCATACAGACGGCGTTTTCCACGTGGCCTTCGAACAGGACGGACAATCTCTTAAAATCGAAGCACCACATCTGCTCAATGCGCTCGGCCGAGTGCCGGCGATTGAAGGCTTGCACCTCGAAGCGGCGGGAATCGAAACAAAGCCGAGTGGACACATCGCCTGCGATCAGTTTCAGAAGACGTCCAACCCGCAGGTCTACGCCTGTGGCGATGTCGCCGGACCGCATGAAATCGTTCACGTAGCCATCCTTCAGAGCGAAGTCGCCGCCCGCCACGCAACAAATCGTAAGGCCGAGCCAGTCGACTACGATGGCCTTGTCAGCGTGGCCTTTACCGATCCACAGGTCGCCACCGCCGGCTTAACCGAGCAGCTAATCCGGGAACGCGGTCTGGATGTACTATCGGCCGACTATCCATTTGACGATCATGGCAAGTCGATCCTCATGGAAGCCAAGCACGGCTATATAAAAGTGTATGCTGATACAAGCGGCCGGGTACTGGGCGCAGAATGCGTGGGTAAAGACGCGGGGGAGCTCATCCACTCCATGGCCGTTGCTATCCAACTGCAGGCCAATGTGCGTAACCTCCTACAGGTACATTGGTACCACCCGACTCTATCCGAAATCTGGACCTATCCACTGGAGGCTATTCTGGAGGAACTCTAGCCGAAGCTACTGCAGCTCGATCCGAACAAACAGATGAGGATTGGCAAAATAATTACTGGCAGAATAATGCTCAGCTATGGAACATGCGTGTTTCTTATAGTCGTAATCCGGATCGAATTCGACCGTGCCGAGAAGATCTTCGCTTAGTTCAATGTAGGTCGATTTCAACTACCAGATCCCGCGCTCGCCTTTTTTCAGGGAACGGGCCACAGCCACGAGCAATTGAACAGTGTGCTCAATGTCCTGTAGGTCGACCATCTCGCTCGGCGTATGCATATAACGAAGCGGAATAGAAAGTAAGCCCGTAGCGATACCGGCCTGCGCCACTTGAATAGCCCGAGCGTCGGTGCCGGTTGGCCGTGAATCGGCCTCCAACTGATACGGTATTTTATTCTTTTCTGCGATTGTAACGATGCGCTCAAAGATGACCGGATTGATATTCGGACCGCGACAAACAATGGGGCCCCC
>DKOA01000059.1:0-63363 GCA_002469895.1 Opitutia bacterium UBA7374 | reverse complement strand
GCATGCCCAACATCCACGGCGATAGCAAAATCCGGATTTTCCGAGAAGGCAGCAGTGATCGCTCCACGCGTACCGATCTCCTCCTGAGTCGTGGCAGCGGCGACAACACGTGCGGCCAAGCGCCCCTTGCCGGTTGCCAGACGACGGACCGCTTCGAGTACCGCATAGGCACCGGCTTTATCGTCAAAAGCACGAGCCACGCCGATACTGCCGCGGATCAGTTCAAAGCCCTGATCATACACCGCACAGTCGCCGATCCGTACGAGCGCTTCAGCCTCTTCACGGGAGGACACACCGATATCGATCCAGATATGATGGGTCTCCGGCACCTTTTTTCGATCCTCTGCTGACATCAGGTGGATGGCACGTTTGCCGGTCACGCCCTTGATTTCACCGTCCCGCGTCAGAATAGAAACCCGCCGACCGGAAATCATACTACGATCATGTCCGCCCAAGGTATCAAAATAGAGAAAGCCCTTTTCGCTGATGTAGGTCAGGATCAAGCCGAGCTCATCGATGTGACCGGCCAAGAGGATCGAAGGATCTCCCTGCGGATTCACCGTGGCGAAGCGGTTGCCCATGGTGTCTTTACGATAGGTATCGACGACTGATTCCATGTGTGCATCGACTACGGCCTGCGCCTCATACTCGTGCCCGGTTGGGGAACGTGCTTCCAGCAGGTCGACGAGAAATTGTGGTGCCTTAAACGGCTTGGTGATTTTGGCAGTGGCTTTTTTAGCGGTCTTTTTCTTCGGCATGATTATATAGATAGAGCAAGCACGTGAACTTGCCACGAAAAAAGCAAGTCGGGACATCCTTTCAGCGACCTGCCTGCAGTTGGATTAGTATCATTCGGAACTGCCCAGTATCAAAAGGTCCGACTGAGTGATGCTTGTCCTGGGTTCTACCGACGGATTTGACGGATAGCTTTTTCCATCAAATACCATCACTCTAGCACTCGGCTGAATACCTCCACCCGCACTACGCACGACAAGATCGCGCCAACCACGGTTTGTGGTTTGCCTGACAAATATCGGCTCACGAGTGACCGAACTCTTACTCATGAATTGAAAGGCACCATCTGGAGTGCCTGCAAAAATAAACAGACTTCCACCGCCGCTCCCGGCGAATCCTGTCTCCCATAGGCTGACTAAAGCAATCGCATCCCGGATGCCGTCGTTATTCAGATCGACGAAATCAACCGCATATTGGTCAGGTGCCAAGGATTCAGACCCTCTGCCTGCCAGGTATTCGGCGAACGATATGTGAAACAGATTTCTCTGTTCAGAATCGTCGAAACGAGTGCTGGCACAGGAAACACAAAGGCTGAACGCAATACAGAATATCCATGCCTGTTTCATCCCAACTCCTTTTTGTCGCATACCAAGGATTAGAAATTTCATAACGAACTAATTCTTAGTTCATCCTGATAAAAATAAGAGACTAAGAACCGTTCGATTCGCAAAGTGGTTTGGCTTTCGTAATGAGGCAGAGTCTGCTTAGCATTCAGCCCACCCGCAAGTGATTTGCATATTTTGGCGAGTAATGGCAGTACTGCCATTCGCCCGCGGCATCCTTTTTATGAAAAATTGGAGGCATCGGTGCGGAAGCTTTTTTGGGGAAACCGTACAGGTCACTCTGAAATTTGGCAGAATAATGCACCGCGTTTTTTCCTAATTATTCTGTCAAAAAATCTCTCATTTGTGCGCCTTCGTACAACGCTCTTGCTGCTGGTCTTCTCCAGCTTTGAAAGTGCAAAGAGCGCAGCACCCCTCAAAAGTAGTCTGAATTGACAAATTAGGATATATATAGAAAATATTTCCTACACTATTCAATTAATGACTACAAAATGGAAATTTCCACAATAAACGCCAAAGGTCAGGTCACCATACCGGCAAAGATGCGGAAACGGCTCTCTCTCGAGCCGGGCAGCCAGATCCGTCTCTATGTAGAACCCGGCGATCAATCCATGGTGATTAAGCCGACCGGATCGATTCAGGATGGTTACGGCCTGTTGGAAAAACCATCGAAAGCCGCCACGGTGGAAGAAATGAATGCTGCTGTCACAGTTGCCGCCTCCCGACGAGCACTGCGTCATGACCGGGATTGACACCAATATACTTGTCCGGTTCTTCACGCGTGATGACGAGGCGCAGGCAGCCCGGGCAGCGGAGATCCTGACGACTCATTGCAGCGGGGATAATCCGGGATTTATCACGAACATCGTGCTGGTTGAACTGGTCTGGGTTCTTTCCGGGCATTACCGCTACGCCCGCAGAGATATCGCCAAAGCCATAGAAACATTGATTCATGCAAGGGAAATCCAATTTGAATATCCGGATGCCGTGCAATACGCACACCGCATCTATGCCAATGGCCTTGGCGACTTCTCCGATGCATTGATAGGCGCAACCAGCCAACTGTATGGCTGTGGATCGACGCTAACATTTGACCAGCAAGCAGCCCGGCTCAGCGCTTTTGAGTCGGCTTAAACTGGGCGAAGCAAAATAAAAAAGCACTCTCCGAAGAGAGTGCTTTGAAAGTTAATCTTTAAACGGAATTAGTACCGGTAATGCTCGGCCTTGTAGGGACCTTCTTGTTTCACACCAATGTAGTCGGCTTGCTCCTTGGATAAAGGCGTGAGGCGGCAACCGATCTTCTCCAAATGGAGACGGGCGACTTCCTCATCAATATGCTTGGGGAGAATATAGACGCCCGGTGTATATTTCTCGACCTGCTTCCACAGCTCGATTTGCGCGAGTGCCTGATTGGTAAAGCTGTTCGACATAACAAAGGACGGATGACCCGTCGCGCAGCCCAGATTAACGAGACGACCCTTGGCCAACAGGTAGATGCTGTTACCTGATGGGAAGGTGTACTTATCGACGGACCCTTCGTGATCGGGCTTGATTTCGTCGACTTCGACACCGGGCATATCGTTGAGCTTATCCACTTCGATTTCGTTGTCGAAGTGACCAATATTACAAACGATGGCCTGATCCTTCATCTTCGACATATGATCGGCTGTGATGATGCTGTAATTACCGGTTGTCGTGACGTAGATATCGCCCCAACCGAGAGTGTCCTCAACGGTCAAAACACGATGGCCCTCCATCGCTGCCTGTAGGGCGCAAATAGGATCAACTTCCGTAACCACGACCTGTGCTCCCATGCCCTTGAGGGCAGCAGCACACCCCTTGCCCACATCGCCGTAACCGCAAACAACGCCGACTTTTCCGGAGATCATTACATCGGTGGCCCGCTTGATGCCATCGAGCAGGGACTCACGACAACCGTACAAGTTGTCGAACTTGGATTTAGTTACGGAGTCGTTGACATTAATCGCAGGCACCAAGAGCTTGCCGACATTGTGCATTTCATAGAGGCGGTGGACTCCGGTTGTCGTCTCTTCGGAAACGCCTTTCCACTCTTTTACCACATCATGCCAGTGGCCGGGCTTTGCAGCGTGGATCTTTTTTAATAAATTCTTGATCACCGCCTCTTCCATGCTGCCGGATTCTGACTCCACCCAGTCACTACCATCTTCCAATTCATACCCTTTATGGATGAGTAAAGTGGCATCTCCACCATCATCGACGATGAGTTGCGGACCGGAACCATCCGGCCAGGTCAAGGCTTGCTCGGTGCACCACCAGTATTCTTCAAGGGTTTCGCCCTTCCAGGCAAATACCGGCACCTGAAGATCCCGAGCGACATAGGCAGCTGCATGATCCTGTGTGGAAAAAATATTGCAGGAACACCAGCGCACATCAGCACCCAGTTCCTTAAGTGTCTCAATCAGTACAGCGGTCTGCACGGTCATATGCAGCGAACCCATGATGCGCACGCCCTTGAGCGGTTGCTCACCCTTGTACTTTTCACGAGTTGCCATCAAGCCTGGCATTTCGTGTTGGGCGATCTCAATTTCTTTTTGCCCAAAATCAGCCAGGTTGATATCTTTTACCTTAAAGTCGGTAGTCGTTTTAGTCAGTGTATCTGTGCTCATAATGTATAAGTGATGTTTGGTTTTTCCTGTAAAGATGCGAATGAAATTTGCCCGCGAAGAAACGCGAGAGAGTCGAAATGAAAAAGTGGTTTTAAAAAGAGAGTGCCCACGAATTTCTCGAATGGACACGAATCTATGCTGAGTGATTACATGACAAAACGCTTGGATTGAAGACCGTTGAAAGAACCGAAATCCACGAGGATCTCCAATTTTTTTCCGGTGACATTGAAATAATTCAATAATTGCGATTGGTGCTGGGAACTCAGTTCTTTGACCGCTTTCAATACCAGAATAATTTCATCATATAGAATAAAATCCGCGCGGTAATTCAAAGAAAGAGTCGGCTCTTTGTACCGTACTGGAAGCTCCACCTCGAGACTGAACCGAATGTCGCGTGTCTCAAGTTCTAAACCCAAGGCTCTCTGATAGACCGCTTCCAGAAAAACGCGCCCAAGTTGATTGTAAACTTCCATGCAAGCACCCATTGTCTCGAAGCTTTCTTGCTTATAAAGGACATCATGCATTTGTGAAAATTCGTAAGATTTGTGGGCAGCAAGGTAAACTCGCTACAGCGCCGCTTGCAGTTCGCTGGCTTTGGCAGTCGACTCCCAGGGCAACTCATCCTTACCAAAATGTCCGTAGTGCGTCGATCCGCGGTAGATTGGGCGCAATAAGTCAAGTTGTCCGACGATATCGGCCGGCTTGAAACTGAACACTTGCTTGGCCGCTTCAGCGATTCGCGCATCCGATTCCTTTCCTGTGCCGAATGTATCGACGTGAATGCTCGTTGGGTACGGATGGCCGATCGCATAGGCGACTTCGATCTCGCAGGCCTCGGCCAAACCGGCCGCCACAATGTTTTTTGCGACCCAACGGGTAAAATAAGCCGCGGAACGGTCTACCTTGGAAGGGTCTTTTCCGGAGAAAGCACCTCCACCATGGCGAGCCCATCCACCATACGTATCGACAATAATTTTGCGCCCGGTCAAACCGGCATCGCCCTGTGGGCCGCCCACGACAAAGTTGCCTGTGGGATTGATCAAATACTCTGTGTCGTCTTTCAGTAGCTCGGCGGGCAAGACTTTGCGAATGACTTCCTCAATGCAGAATTCCTTGATCGTATCGAGCGACACTTCCGCACTGTGCTGAGTGGAGATCACGACGTTACGAATAGCCGTTATCTCGTTACCATTAAAATCAACCGCCACCTGGCTCTTTACGTCCGGGCGAAGCCAGGGAACATTCAAATCCTTGCGCTGGTGCGCCATTTCACGAAGTAAACGATGGGCGTACATGATAGGAGCCGGCATCAATTCAGGGGTTTGGTTACAGGCATAACCAAACATGATACCCTGATCACCCGCACCCTGCTCAGCAGTACCTTTGCCCGCAGCAGCAGTCGCATCGACGCCCTGCGCGATGTCCGGAGACTGGGCTGTCAAAATATTGGAGACGAAGACCTTATCCGCATGAAAAACATCGTCGTCGTTTGTGTAGCCGATTTCACGGATCGCATCCCGCACAATCGTTTCATAATTCAGATCCGCTCCAGTGGTAATCTCTCCAGCCAGAAAAACACAGTTGCTTTTAACCAGAGTCTCACAAGCCACACGACTTGCCGGATCTTCAGCCAAGCATGCATCAAGTACGCTGTCTGAAATATAATCCGACACTTTATCCGGATGACCTTCGCCAACAGACTCAGAAGAAAAAATAAAGTTTTTGCTCATAAGTGTGTTCACGATGGTAGATCGGAACAACGATGGCAAGAATTACATCAAATTATCAGGATATTTTGATATGTTATTATTTTATGCGTAAAACGGGTTCCCCCTAAGCTCCCACCCAACGGTCGTCATCGGCCCATGACCCGGGCATAGAATGGTCTCATCGGGAAGCGATAGAATCTGTCGGCGATTGACCTCCAAGGCTGACTTGTAGTGCCTTTGCCCAACCCCTCCCTGTGAGCGGCAAAAGAGGGCATCCCCAACCATACAGAGCGGTCGATCCAGACCATGCACTACATAGCTGATGCCCCCGGATGAATGCCCGGGAGTGGATCGCGCCTCTACCTGTAAACGACTCCAAGAGAATACGTCGCTATGCGAAACCGGTAAAGCCTGCTTAAACGGCTCCCCTTCCGGAGTATAACAAACCAATTCAGGCAGGAGCTCTCTTATCGAATCATAGGCGGCGACATGATCGCGGTGAGTATGCGTTAAAAAAAGTGCCCGCAAATTGAGTTTTCGTTCCTCCAGAATTTTGATCAGCCCATCTGCGTTTGTTCCCGTATCAAAAGCGATCGCCTCACCGGTATCGGCGGAGCAGCATAAAAAGCTGTTGACCGTCATCTCCATATATCCGGGCAGAGGAAATGGCGTGTTCAAACAAATCAAGCCCCCCAGCTCCAGAGCATCGGGCAACCCATTAACCGTCGCCATCGCAATCAAAGCCTCGCCATCCAAGCGCAGAACCGGCGCTACTGCCCGCAAAGCCGCTTCTTCCATTTCTCCACGTAATAGGGCTTCAACAATATCTACGGATACCCCTGCACGTTCAGCCAATACGGTTTTGCCAAGCCCCAAACCAGTCGCCGCCTTCATCAGCACATCCTCGAAATTATCCTCTAAAGCGATCATGGATCTACTCGTCCTCTCCAAACGTTCGGTAAGAGTAAGAGGCTAAAAGACCCGGCCAATAAACAAATCCAGGAAGGAACCCCCCAGCCCAGAGGAAGGAATCCGAACAGACAGGCAACCGTAGCCGTGAGCAAAGCAAAAGGCAGTTGTGTGCGCACGTGATCCAGCGGTTCCACTCCGGCAGCAATTGAGGCGACAATTGTCGTATCGCTGAATGGACTGCAATGATCGCCGAAAACCGCACCACTGAAGACCGCGCCGATCGCTGCGACAATTAAGCGGTCACGCTCCGCATCCGGAGCCTCACCCGACAATTGAAAAACCACCGGTATAGCCAGCGGCATGAGTACGCCCATCGTTCCCCATGAAGTACCCGTCGAAAATGAGATTAAGGAACCGACTCCAAAGATCACCAGAGGCAACCACTGCGGCGCCAGATTCCCTTGTAAAAGTAAGCTCAAGGCATCTGCCGCACCCAGCGCAGAGATGACCCCACCCAACATCCAGGCCGCCAAGAGGATCGCTACCGGGCCGAGCAAGTCCCGCACTCCGGCAAAAAAAACAGGGACTACCCTGGCTCCTTGACCCGTACCGAAAATAGCCAAGAAAATTGCCGCAATAACCGTACCAAGCACACTGGAGACAACCAAGATTACCGGGACAGAACTCTCCGCTACAGCGTAGGCGTTGGCAAATTTGGCCAGCGAGATCGGCCAAAAGGAATCCGCACCGATGGCATAGCTGATCAGTGGAACGGACAACGCGACCACAGAAATTGGCAGGATAGCGATCAACCAATGGGACCTGCCTTCTCCTTCCGATCCACCGTCTGCCGTTGATGTTTGCAAACGCGCCGCTTGCTCATAACGACCCATCGGCCCCGGATTAAATCCGCGCAGCACGCAAACCAGCGCCATGGCCAATGCAAACCAGCAATAGAAATTCATCGGCAATGATTGGAAAAATAATCCATACGCCCCGACCTCACGACCGACCGCCGCATAACCTTCGCGAATCATCGACAATTGAAAAGCGATCCAGGTCGAGACAAAGGCCAGACATGCCACCGCCGATCCAGTGGCATCGGCCAAGTAAGCCAATTTTACCCGCGAAACCCCGCAACGATCCGCGGCCCCGCGAAGCAGCCGCCCGATCAACATGGTATTGGCCAGGCCATCGAAGAAAACCAGCATCCCAAATCCGAACACGGTTAACTGCATACGCTTGGCCGGCGCACGTCCAAGACCACGACCAAGCATTTGCCGAACGAGGGCCTGTAATCCGCCGCCGGCTTCGACCAGTGCGACAAACCCACCCAAAATCAAAGTGAAGGCAATCGCACTGAGTTTCCAGGAAGACTGAAATATCGGTAGCAACTGGTCGGCCACTAGCCCGGTCAACGTATCCAGCGGATGTCCCATTTGAAGGAGCAAGGAACCGCAAACCGCTCCAACAAACAGACCGACAAAGGCGCTCCGCCAGGCAAATACCATGACCAGCGCGACTGCGCTGGGCCATAGCGCAAGCCACATATTTTCAGATCGATCCAATTGCCCGAGCAGCCCACTAACCAATAACAAGGCGAGCAGAATACCCGTAGCGAGCAGACGATTTCGGTTCCATCCAGAGGCGTGCATAAAGAAAACAGAGCGAGTCAAAACCCGCCGGAAAAGACCCACAGATTCCTATCGTGTGGTCAACCCAAAGGAAAATTTAGGCTGGGTAAAATTAAATAATTAGCGCGTGGCAATCCAAAGGGCCTGATACGGTTCCAACTCGAGGGGTTTTGCTGTAGATATCGGGCGGGTAGAACCGGAAAGAATGTCGTTACATTTCCCGGACGGTATACCGAGAGATTTCATTTGCGCTTTAGTAAGGGACTTACTGACAGGGGTAAAATTATAGAGACAGACGATCGTCTGCTCACCGTTCAGAGAAACTCGATTATGGGCGAACACCTCTGGATCGATATCGAAGACCTGCTGCGGTGCATCCGGATGGAAAGCGGGTTGCGCAGAGCGGCGGCGCAGCAATTTCAGATAGGTTTCGAAGACAAATTGAGGCAGTTCTTCAGCGAGATGAGTCTCCAGTTCGTCAACCTGCCATTTTCGACGATTAATACGACGATTGATACCCGTCTGCTCGACCGCTTCCATGTCGTTCGGTGTGGCCAGTAAACTATGGAGATAGACCCCGGGGATGCCACGAAGAGAGAGCATCAGCGCCTGAGAGCAGAGGAAGCGACGGGCACCCAGAGGCGGATTCTCAGGGATCGCCAGTGCTGAATAATAAGTCACGTTGAGTTCATAGGGGCGCTCACTCCCGTCGGGCATTGCACGTCGGTTTACCCGGCCGCCGGCAGTTTCCACATGCTGGACAAGCTTCTCCGTCTCTTCATCCGGGAGAATGCCTTCTACCGGGCGAACACCCACTCCGTCATGACTGGCCGTAAAATTAAAAAAAGTACAGCCTGATGGCGGCGGGGCTAGATCGATCGCCCACTGGGTCAGATATTGCGCATTGCTCGTAGAGAGTCCGTGTAGAAGCAGAGGCGGTAAGCTAAACTGGTAGATCATATGGGCCTCATCACCACGACCAAAATAGCTGATATTTTCTTCGTGGGGCACATTGGTCTCGGTGAGCAAGAGGGTGCGAGGCGCAATGATCTCGATGATATCGCGGAAAAGTTGAACCATCTCGTGGGTCTGTGACAAATGAATACAAGACGTCCCCGGAGTCTTCCAGAGGAAGGCGACCGCATCGAGCCGGGCGATACGCATACCCTTGGAAATGTAGAGCATGAGGATATCAATGAATTCAAAAAGGACCTCAGGATTTTGCCAATTCAGGTCGATCTGATCCGAAGAGAAGGTGCTCCAAACATGGGCTTCTCCGTCTCGTGTACGAGTCGGGGTGAGTAATGGACTGGTGCGTGGCCGAACGACTGCAGAAAAATCCTCTGCCGGGTCCATATCGAGGAAATAGTGTCGGGCCGGTTCGATGCCAGCCACGAAATCCTTGAACCAACTACTCTTCGCCGAGCAATGGTTGAGTACGATATCGAACATGAGGTCAAAGGACTGACCGAGGTGCTCCACATCCCGCCAATCGCCGGAAGCCGGATCGACTTTGCGATAGTCAATCACGGAAAAACCATCGTCTGAAGACCATGGATAAAAGGGAAGAAGATGGATTGTGCGTACGGCACCAACGAGGTGCTTTTGCGAGAATCGGTCTAACGCGCGCAATGGGTTACCGGCTGCAGGTTCCTGTAAACTGTCGGCATAAGTGATCAGTACGCTATCACGCTCGTCCCAATGATCTCCATTGCATAAGGTATCAAAGCGCCCGACCCCATAGCGCCCGATCATCATAAAGAAACGTTCGAGGAGCTTCTCGGCCTTACCTTCGTAGAGGAGGTTGAGGCGGCGGCGTACGCTGCGGAGTTGTTCTCTGGAGACAGATTTGATCATAATTAGGAATGGGTCTGATCTTGTAGGGCAGCCGGCTTCGGAGCATCGCCAGTGAGTAAAGCGATGTGGTGGCGGAGTACACGGCGGAGCACACTGTAACTGTAATATCGGCAGGCGACACGATAGTTGTGATTCACGATTGCATCGCGATGTTCACGATCTTCAATGACCCGCCGCACCTTCTCAACTAATGAATTCGTGATAAAGCCGTCCATCTCTAACAATTTAAAACCTTTTGGCTCAATGTCTTGCACGTAGATCGAATAGCGATTGATCACGACCGGTACACGGAAGTAAATGGCCTCAAGTAGCGCGTTACCAAAGCCCTCATAGGTACTGGGATAAGTCATTAGATCAGCGTGACGATAGATATCCCAAAGGGTATATATCTTTTTGCCCGCATGATCAACCTGACGAACTTCGCCGATTCGAGCAGCAAAAAACCGAAGGTCGACGCCTTCTTGCTCAGCCATCAATTCTAAGCGGTGTTTATAATCATGACCCTCATCTCCAGCATCATGAGAAATGACCAGCTTATAGCGGTCATCATTGAGCATACCGACCAGCTTAATCGCATGCTCAATTCCCTTGCGCGGAACAATACGAGTCGGCTGTAGAATAAGGATGTCGTCTTGCCCGATACCAATCTCATCACGAATATCTGCAGTGTAGGGGTCGTGTGTCTCCGGCGGAGGATTGTCAAAATCGAAGACGTTGGGCATGAGAGTCGCGGTCACCCCCTTGCGCAGCGAGACTTGCTCGATCGCTGCCTGATTGATCCCGATGTGGTGCAAATGGGGCAGACTCGGAGGAAAGGCCATGTCGAGGTAATCCTTGATCGCACCGACCGAAAAACGCGTGCGCTCCCAATAAAAATCGTGTTGGTGCGCAATGGCCGGCATCTGTGTCTCCGCTAAAAACTCAGTCACGGCAATGCCCAGCGGAACGTGCATAGGTATCGCGAGGATGTTCTGAGGGATGAGAATATCTATTTTGTGGTATTCCACAAAATCGTAGAGCGTCTGCTTGAGATACTCTGCCAGTTCGCGGATGCGCTCCGTGACAAAAGGATCCCTCTGCGTATGCCCCCAGATGCGCTCATTAATCCATTCGTTCTCCGGATGGCCAAAGTAGGCTTCCGGCACGCAGTAACTACACCCGGGATCGCGGTCGTTGCGACCACTGTACCAGTAACTCACGTGTTTATCGTCCCAAAGGACTTGCGCCCATTTAGCACTTTCCAGAGAGACGCCGTCAGAGCCGGCAAAGCGAGTAGATACAAATCCAATGTTTTTAGACATGGTAGAGCAGAGAAAACTTAGTCTTCAACAGCCTCCGCATACGTAAAATCAATGCGTACAAGGCGGTTTCGATTAGGGAGCATAATAAGATGTAAGCTAGGGGCATGCCATTTAGTCGAATCATTTATCTTTGGCCCGGGGGTGAAAAAGTGTGTGCTCTTCGACCAGGCGACTGGACTGCACCGATGTATAAATCTGGGTGGTACCGATATCAGCGTGGCCCAGCATCTCCTGTATCGCCCGTAGGTCTGCCCCACCCTCTAGCAAATGCGTGGCAAAAGAGTGACGTAATAAGTGAGGCTTGATCGGCTTTTTAATACCTGCCTTTAGCGCCATGTTTTTAATCATCACCCAAACCATCTTTCGGGAAATAGCCCGACCAAGACGGCTGAGGAAGAGTTCACTGCCGGTCTTTTCTTTAACCATTTGAGGGCGTCCGGTGGCCAGATAGTCACGCAATGCAACCAGCGCGGTACTTCCAATCGGAACGATACGCTCTTTTTTGCCCTTACCAAAAACTCGGAGATAGCCCTCATCCAAATCGATACTTTGCAGGAATAGACTACACAGCTCAGATACCCGGAGGCCGCTACTGTAGAATAATTCCAGGATGGCACGATCGCGCAAACCAATCGGCGTACCCAGCGATGGTGCCTGCAAGAGTCGGTCGACTTCACTCACATCCAGTACACCCGGCAGTTTCCGCATCTGCTTTGGGGACGCGGTCAGTCCGGTAAAATCATCCTTGCGCACACGTTCGCGCACCAGATGACGAGCCAGCATCCGCAAAGCAGATAATTTTCTGGCCTGACTCGAAGGGGTATACTTTTTTGCCATCGCTGCCGACCAGGCATTCGTAGCTGCTGGATCGACGGTTCCCCAGGCGCTGAAACCGAGATTCTGAAAGAATTGAGCTGCCTGCACCAGATCCCGAGCATA
Source organism: Opitutia bacterium UBA7374 (assembly GCA_002469895.1). Taxonomy (GTDB): domain Bacteria; phylum Verrucomicrobiota; class Verrucomicrobiia; order Opitutales; family Coraliomargaritaceae; genus UBA7374. The sequence continues at coordinate 51,005 of DKOA01000059.1, read as the reverse complement.
GGCCGAGCGTGTATGACCGGAAAGACCACGCTCCAATTCCAACCACGCGAGAAAACTCTCTACTGGCTCAGAGAACGAACCCGGAATCTTTTCAAGCGGATCGGCGACCATAGATCACTACTTAAGGGCAAGAGGTCATCCCCTTGCAAGCTTGCAAGCATCGGCGAATGACGAACACTTGTACGGATTACAAGCTATGGAGAAGTCATTGGATAAAGCGATTAAGCCAACCGATCTGCGGGGCATACTGGAGTATGTGCCAATGTTTCGCGGGCACGTATTTATCATCGCTTTGGATGGGAGTCTGGTTGCCCATGACATGTTTCCGGATGTACTTCTCGACATCGCTGTTCTGCGTTCGCTGAATATAAAAGTCGTACTGGTTCATGGAATCGGCCATCAACTGCAGGCTTTGGCCAGTGCTCGCGATACCGTCATATCCAATCCACATGGTGAGGGAGCGACCGATCAGACAACGCTGGAACTGGCAACCGAGGCCAGTGCAGCCGTCAACCTTCAGATTATAAGAGGGTTAACCAAAAACAAACTTCGTTGTGCGGCGACTAACGCCGTGCGCGGCAAGCAAATTGGTATCATTCAAGGCATCGATCAACAACTCAGTGGAGATGTTGACAAACTGGACACCAGTTTGATCAGTCAGTTACTGGAAAACCATACGGTGCCGGTGGTCTCGCCCATCGCATTTGACCGTGATGGGGGATCTCTGCGACTGAACTCAGATCTCCTCGCTGCTGAGCTAGCGGACCGGCTGGATGCTTCCAAGTTAATTTATCTCGGCACTCAGGATGGACTGCAGATAGACGGTGAGGCGGTCAAAAACCTGCCGGTCGCAAAGCTGGAGCGACTTCTTGAAAAAGACTCTAAGCAGATTCCGGATCGCACGCTGAGCAAGGCACGTTACTCTGCCAGCGCTGTGCGCGCCGGCACCCCGCGCGCTCACTTACTTGACGGACGGGTCTTCGGTGCCCTGCTCAATGAGATCTTTGATAAGGTCGGGGTTGGCACCATGGTTTACGGCAACGAATACGAATCGATCCGGAGTGCTGTCGAAACCGATGCCCACTCGATACACAACATCACGCGAAACGGAGTACAGACGGAAAGCCTGCGGGAGCGCAGCTTAGACGAAATCCTCTCCGGGATCAGCAACTTCCTGGTCTATGAAATCGATGGCAGCATCGTCGGCTGTCTCCAATTACTTGATCACGAAAACGGGAAGATCATTGAGATTGGCAGCGTTTATGTGCAGTCCTTTTACCAACAGAAAGGAGTCGGTCGTCGGCTCATCGAATATGCTTCCTCGCTCGCTGCCGAACGAGGCGTCTCGACGGTGATTGCTTTATCCACCCGTGCAGCCGACTTTTTCATCAAGGTCTGCGGCTTCCGGGAAGGCTCTGTCGAAGATCTACCGCAGGCGCGGATGGAGAGCTATCAAAACGAGGGTCGCCGCTCCAAGATCTTGTTGAAAAACATCTAGTCTTTCTGCCGTGAAAGGACCCATCTACCACACGACTGATAGCCGCGGAGTTTCTGAACTATGCCCCGATAAAGCACGCATGCGGGCAATCATAGAGACCCTGAATCTGGAGGAAACGACCGATCAGGCGCATCCCGATGTTTCTCTGATTCACGATGATAAGGGCTGGAGTATTGCCCTCTACCCCGGAGGTATAGCGACATTAGAAAACCTTAATGACAGGGACGAAACGGCTCCGTGCTTTCTCCGTAATGTAGATAGCGAATTAGCCTATTCTCTTTGGTGTCAACTAGCCGAAGGGCGTATCGAAGCACTGCGGCAACTCGATTGGCATAAGCCTTAAGACCTGCCCGGCGAAGAATCCAACCAACAAAGTGAGACCACATGGCTCTCGATCAGACCAAAACAGAAACGGAAGTCACTGGGGATTCTGCCATCTATCCCGGCAAGTAAGCGATCAGCCAGAAAAGTGATCTCGGCAAGGCCTTCTTGCAGATCCACTTTCAACGCCATCTCGCTAAAGTTGGCCGACAAACGCCATTGCGGATACTGCGCTTTGTAAAATGCCTCCTTTAAAGAAAACAGAATGCTCGCCTGCAACTGTTCACCTTTCCAAAAATCCGTCTCCATAGGATGCACGACTCGACGAGCGGCACCTTCTTTGATTCGGTTGGTTTGCTCCAAATCCAACCCCAAGCCGAAATAATCGGTCATGCGCCCGGCCACCGCCATACAAAAAACACGATTATGGGAAATCGAACCGGTGTAGCCAAATGGCCATTGCGGGAGGCCCTCTGAATCTCGCGCAAGAGAACCCGCTTCCTCCATACCGATCGCGGCCAAAGCATTTTTTGCACAAATGCGTCCGCCTGCAAATTCACGAGATCGCGCAGCTGACCATCCAGTCGTCCCCTCCGCCAACGATCCCCCTGCGTCCAATCCGTCTGATAAACAGCAAAAACTACCCACCCCCGCAGGCACAAGCCCTTTGAGAATCGATAATAATTCGTTCGCTTTCGCAGCTGCCTCCATCCGTGCAGCTTTGCTCTTGTTTCTAAGGCAAGCAAGCCGACAAGTGATGATTTGACCTATCCTACAAAAGCGATGAGATTGGACGGATAAGCATTATGAGCCTCCGCCAATACGAAAGCTACCGGATTCGCCCGGACAGCCCAATCCAACTCGCTCAGATCGACGCGAATCCGAGACCGGACATGCCCACCGAAAAAGCCATCGCTAAAGAGGCACTCAGTACGATCCATCAGCGCTTGAGTGACCTGCAGCAACGCTTCTTCGTCGATCGTCGTAAAAAGCTCCTCATTGTTCTTCAGGGCATGGATACAAGCGGCAAGAACGGGACAATTCGTCATGTCTTCAGAGGCGTCAATCCACAGGGTGTACACGTAGCAAGTTTTGAGAAACCATCGTCTAGAGAACTCGCACATGATTATCTTTGGCGCATCCACCGACAAGTCCCGGCCTTCGGAGAAATCATGATCTTTGACCGCAGTCACTACGAAGATGTACTCGCCGTGCGGGTCAATCAACTGGCGCCTGATGAGGTCTGGAAAAAACGATTTCGTCATATTAATGACTTTGAACAAATGCTCGTCGATGAATCGACCATCATACTTAAGTTCTTTCTCCATGTAGATCGCGACACACAGAAGCAACGGCTACAGGAACGGCTCGATTCCCCGGGTAAGAACTGGAAGTTTGACCAATCTGACCTAGTCGCACGGGAAAAGTGGGACCTATACGAAAAAGCCTACGAAGACGTCTTTGCCAAGACCAGCCAGAACCACGCGCCCTGGTACCTCATACCCGCAAATAAAAAGTGGGCACGCAACCTGCTCGTAGGGCATATTGTGCTAGCCTGCCTTGAAGACCTCCACCTGAGCTATCCCAAGGTCGACTACGACCCCGACGAGATCGTCATTCCGTAAACATCACTGACCCGTCATGAGCAAAAGTCTGGAAACCATCCTGAAGGATTTGCCGCGCCATCGCGACACCCTCCAGCCCGTCCGAGAAATCCTCCTCGCTAACGCTATGATGATCGGTGAAATACCGGCTCCGACCGGCAGCGAAGAAGAACGCATCACCTTTCTCGGTAACCGTTTCACCGAAGAAGGCCTTCAAGATATCTCGATCGATGAGGCGGGCAATTGTATGGCGGTAATCCCCGGAAGTGTCGGGGAAAATAATATTCTTATATGCGCACATGCCGACACCGTCTTCAACGATAAGGTCGATCATGCCATGTCCGTTAGCCACAACTCGATCACCGGCCCGGGCATTGGCGATAATAGCCTTGGCCTGGCTGCTGTAGTGACGCTTCCTCAGATCCTTAAAATCCTTAACATCCAGCCAACCGACAACCTCATTCTACTCGGTGCCACTCGCAGTCTGGGGCGGGGCGACCTTGGCGGTATCCGATTTTTTCTTGAAAACTGCAAAAAACCTATCCGTTCCGGGGTCTGCGTCGAAGGCATACGACTCGGTCGACTCAGTTACAGTTCGATCGGTATGCTCCGCGGAGAAATCCACCTACAGGTGCCCTCAGAGTACGACTGGACCCGTTTCGGCGCAACCAACGCTGTGGCCATCCTCTCCAGCGTAGTGCAAAATATAATGCGTATACCGCTCCCCGCCGAACCGAAAACAAAGATCATCTTCGGCTCAATTAGTGCAGGCACTTCTTTTGCCACTCAACCAACCTCCGCACGCTTGCGTTTCGAAATCCGCAGTGAGGAAGTCGGCATGGTCAGCCAATTGAAGAGACAGATCGAGGACATCGTCGAGGAGACAGCCAATGCCACCAGCGTCGGCCTTGATTTCAGCGTTGTCGCAGAACGCAAGACTGGTGGTTTGCCCTACGGGCACCCAATGGTTAAATGTATCCGCAAAATACTTTCTGAACTTCAGGTTGACCCCTACGTCGAACCCAGCGTTGGAGAACTCAGTGAACTGATCGCCCGGGACATTCCCAGCGTCACGATCGGTCTAACTCGTGCGACCAACAAGAACGAATTCAATGAGACGATTGAAATCCAACCTGCATTTGATGGCCTCGCTCAACTCGTTGCCCTGCTAACTGCAATTGACGGAGGACTTTGTGATGAGTGAACAAATTGAAAAATGGCTGGAGACAAACACCTTTCACCACGGCGAGTTCTGGGATATCCTAAAACTTGTTCGTCTAAAGGAAGAACAGGGAATCAAGATTTCGCTCTGCATTCCCACGCTCAACGAGGAAAAGACTATCGGCAAGGAGACTGTCATCTTCCGCTCCGAACTGATGGAACGCTATCCATTGATTGACGAATTTGCCGTTATCGACTCCGGCTCGAAAGATAAGACCCTCGAAGTCGCTGCCTCCTTTGGAGCGGACACCTACAGCGCGAAGGACATTCTCCCCGAAGTCGGCAACCGCCCCGGAAAAGGCGAAAACCTCTGGAAGGCAATCTACCAACTGAAGGGTGACATCATTGTCTACGTCGACGCGGATATTAAAAACATCCACCCACGGTTTGTTTACGGTATCGTTGCACCACTTCTGATCAAGCCAACGATTCAATACTGCAAAGCCTTCTACGATCGGCCTATCACCTATTCTTCCGGGATCCGTGCAAGCGGAGGCGGCCGAGTCACTGAAATCCTCATCCGCCCTCTCTTCTCTCTATTCTTCCCGGAACTCGCCTCTCTCATTCAGCCACTCTCCGGTGAATTTGCCGTACGTCGTAAAGTCTTGGAGAAGATCCCCTTCCCCATCGGCTACGGGGTCGAAACCGCCCACATCCTAGATGTCTATCAGGAATGGGGCCTTGAAGCATTCGGCCAATGCGACCTCGACCAACGCATACACCGTAACCAAAGCACCAATGCGCTCGGCAAGATGTCCTTCGGCATCCTGCAAACCTTCCTCAACCGCCTTAAACGGTACGGGATGGTCGATAAACTGCCGGAACTCTCAACCCTTTATCGACAGTTTCAAGCTGAAGGCAACCGCTACGACCTTCTCAACAAGGAAATCATTGAATACGAGCGTCCGCCCATGACGACGATTCCAGCCTACTGCGAGAAATTCGGCATCCAGCCATGAGCGCACCCCTACGTGTCGCGATCCTGCACTACCACCTGAAGCGCGGAGGCGTCACTCGCGTCATCGAGAGTACGCTGCGCGGCTTTAGCCATCTAAAGGAGGTGCCCATACAAGCGGTCGTCCTTACCGGCGAACTACCGGAAGACTTTCTCTACCAAGAGCAGGCCTGCGTTGTCGAAGGCCTGCATTACTCGAACTCGCAAACCCACACCCCGGATCCCGCAACCCTTCTCCAACGCCTCCGCAATTCCGCCCGTGAGGCACTGGGAGCCGAGCCCGACATCTGGCACTTCCACAATCACTCGCTGGGCAAAAACACGGCTGTGCCCGGAGTTGTCTCACTCTTGGCCGAAGCGGGCGAAGCACTCCTCCTGCAGATCCACGACTTTGCCGAAGACGGTCGCCCGCAAAACTACCGATGCAATCAAACAGACCGCGAATTCGCAGATAAACTCTACCCTCTGGGCAATCATATCCATTATGGACTGATTAACGGACGCGACTACGCCATATTCGCGGATAACAATTTACCCGCTTCAAAACGGCATCTCCTAGCAAATCCTGTAGAAGTTGGTGACGTACAAGACGATCCGGAAAGTGTGTCTGCTCTACGGTCTGCTCTGCACGCCGAAAATTTCTTCCTCTGTCCTGTTCGCGCCCTGCGCAGGAAAAACCCCGGCGAGCTCCTCCTTTGGTCAGCTCTCGCTCGACCCGGAGATGTTTTTGCCACCACTCTGGGCCCGACCAACCCCGAGTACCAGCAGACCTACCGCGCGTGGAAGTCCCTCGCTAATCGATATCAACTTCCTGCACACTTCGGCATCGGGGATACGATGAACTTTCCCTTCAGCAGCATGATGCAAGCCGCCGACTGTATCCTCAGCACAAGCATAGCCGAGGGCTTCGGACTTTCCTTCCTCGAACCCGGGCTCTTTGGCAGACCCGTCGCCGGAAGAGACCTGCCGGAGATCACTGCAGACTTTAAAGAAAAAGATATACAGCTCGAATCACTCTACCGCAGCCTGCCCATCCCAGCGAGCTGGATCGACAAAGACTCACTCTCTGCCGAAGTCGACAAACACCTAGGCGAAACCTATGCCGCCTATGGACGCCAAGCACCCAAAGACGCGACCGAACGAGCCCTCAAATCGATTCAAGCAAAAGACAACACGTACGACTTCGGCGGGCTCAACGAAGCGTTGCAAAGCAAAGTAATTGAACGTCTGGTTGAACATCCAATGGCTCGGCAGGAGCTTCCCTTAGAAACACTCCCAATCCCCCGGTTTACCGATCAAGCCCCCCGCATCCGGCAGACCTATGGACTCGATGCATTCACTCGAAATTTAGCCCATCTCTACCAGCAGATCAGCGATGAAAGAGTCTCTCCAGTCGACTACCTGACCCCCGGCAACCTGCTCGACAGCTTCCTGATGCCTGAACGATTCCGCCTGCTCCGCACCTAAAACGATCCATGAACGCACTCGAGAAAATCCGCCTACGGCAGCAGACCAGTCCCGTTCAGCCACCCAAGGAGGCACAACCAAAATTAGCACAAATAGACGGCATACGTGCAGTCGTTTTTGATATCTATGGCACACTCTTTAGCTCCGGCGTAGGCGATATCAGCCTCGCCGCTGAAGAAGATCGAAACGACGCCCTCCGGCAGACCCTCCTCGAAAACGGTATTCACTTAACCGATAAAGGCCTCGCCGGGCGCCTTGATCACCGCCTGCATAATCAGATACGTCGGCATCAGTCTGAACGAGAAAAAGCAGGGATAACTTATCCGGAAGTCGAAATCCGAGCGGTCTGGACAGACTTTTTACAGGCACTTGCACGGGACCAATGGTCCGAAGAAACTGACGCTGTAGATGCGGCTAATCTCGCCATTGATTACGAGACCCGCGTCAACCCCACCTCACCTATGCCCGCGCTCGCAGAAACTCTGGACGCTTTGCAGGGGCGTGGGCTGGTTATGAGTATTGTCTCCAATGCGCAGTTCTACACACCCCTTCTTTTTGAAGCTTTTCTCAATCAGTCCTACGAAAGTCTCGGATTGTGCCCCAAGTGTGCCATCTGGTCCTATCGTTTACTCGAAGCAAAGCCATCTAAGGAACTGTACAAACAAGCAGCTGCCAACTTATACAAACACTACAACATCCTTCCTAAAGAAACTCTCTATGTCGGAAACGATATGCGCAACGACATCTGGCCTGCTCAGGAAACCGGTCTCAAGACAGCTCTCTTTGCCGGCGATCGTCTCTCACTTCGCCGACGCGAAGACGACCCTGACTGCCGCAAAACGAAACCTGACCTCGAGATCACTCACCTCGAGCAGTTACTGCATTGTCTCTAGTCGATCCTCGATAGCCTAGCCTCAGAACAAGCCAGACTTGCCAGCGGCAGCCAATCGATTACAGACTGACCTTATGAATAACTCTCGCCCTACACTGCTCGCTCCATCGATTCTGGCCGGCGATCATGCCGATATGCGAGCTAGTCTACGCGTCATCGAAGAAGCCGGCCTTGAATGGGTACACCTCGACATTATGGACGGTCACTTCGTGCCCAACCTCACCTTTGGCCCACAAACAGTGCGTGCTCTGCGTCAAAACAGCAGCCTCTTCTTTGACGTGCACCTAATGCTCGACAATCCGCATCAATTTATTGCCCCCTTCATCGATGCGGGGGCCGATCAAATAACCATCCATCTCGAGCCGGATTATCCAATTAAAGAGACCCTACAGGAAATTAAGAAAAAGAATGTTCGTTGTGGGGTTGTCCTAAATCCGGATACCCCTGTTGAGACAGCCGAAGAATTCCTCCCTCTCTGTGACATCGTCCTCCTCATGACTGTCCAACCCGGATTTGGCGGTCAGGCGTTTCGAGAAGATGTGCTCCCGAAAATAAAAACTCTTTCACAATGGCGTGGCGAGCGAGGTTTAGATTATCGTCTCCAAGTGGATGGCGGCATCGATCTGCTTACCGCACACCATTGCACCGAACTCGGAGTCGATACCCTTGTTGCCGGCACAGCCTTTTACAAAGCATCTGACAAAGCAGCATTTGCTAAACAGATAATTGCTTAATATAAGTCAGATCGGCGATCTTGCAAAGCCGGCAACTGCTCTCTGACCCTGGAGACAAGCCCAAGATCTATCTCGACAAAAAACAGGCCGGGCGCTTCCCCAGCTTCAAAAACAATCTCGCCCCACGGGTCTACCACGAGCGAATGCCCAAAGTAAGATACCTCACCCGTGCTCATATGGCTTTCTGTACCACACTGGTTGACCGCTATAAAATAAAATTGATTTTCAATTGCCCGAGCACGAATCAGACTTTGCCAGTGGACTAATCTAGGGTGAGGAAATGCAGCCGACAAGAATTGCACTTCCGCACCAGCTAACATCGAGCTACGAAATAGTTCAGGAAATCGTAAATCGTAGCAAATCGAACACCCAAACCGAAACACGCCGTTGTCAGCCGTTACCATTTTATTACCAGCGGCTACATGTGCATTTTCATTAAAGAGTGAAAAAAGATGCATTTTCCGATACTTCGCTAAGACTTCGCCCTGCGTGTTGATATAGAAAAATGTATTTGCTGGTTCTCCATTCCCTGCACACTCCAAAAAAGATCCGCAAAATGCGATCCCCTTTTCAACGGCATGAGCAGTCAGACGAGCAAGGTCTTTCTCTGCCCGAGGTAAAAGCGCCTTATTTTGAGCCCAGTCTAAACCACTTGTACACATTTCCGGCAATACGAGTAAATCTGCATCGGATGCACTCGCACGATCCATACAGTCGATGATTAACTCAATGTTGGCATCTGCATCGCCTACATTTATAGCAAACTGTCCTAACGCTAATTTAGTTATGGGATTCAAAAATTATATAGTCTACACTCTGAAAATATTGTAAATATTAATTGACGTATAAAAGAAAGATCAGTCTACATATAGGATTAATAAAATTATGGCTAAACGTACAATAAAATTAAATATCAAGTTGCCAAGTGGTGTGCAAGCTACACCTCAACTGGAAGCAAAAGTAACTGCAGCAGCAAATGCTGTCGTAGAAGCTGAATCCGGCGACTATCTGGAAGCACAAAAGCTAGCAAAAGAGTTGGCTGGAAAAGGCATCACCATTAGCGCTGAGGAGCTCCTAAAGAGAAAAGCCTCAAAAAGTTCTTCTGGAACGAAGAAGAAAACGGCTAAAAAGGCGACCCGCAAACGTACCGTACTGACAGACGCAAAGAAAAAAGCTCTCGTTGCTGAAATCAAGAAAGGCGCAAAGACGCCGGCACTAGCCGCTAAATATGGAGTCTCTACGGCGACGGTAATGAATATAAAAGCAGCTGCTGGATTAACCAAAAAGCGTAAATAGTCGATTTATATACGAACCGACAAAAGCCCGTTTTCAAACGGGCTTTTTTTTATCTAAGCGGTCGGCCTGATAATAAATTCGTATATCTTTCAACCCAACTCGACTGACTCAACCGAATCGACTAACTCGACAGACTCAGTGTAGGTGGGCGAACTTTTATTGGAATGGAATTGCATAAATGCCGAGTACCCCTGTTTCCCCATGTAACGTTGTAGCATTTTTGGTTCTGCTTTTGTCAGATCCACCAAAATCAGACCGTCAATTACATTACTAAAATCCGTATCCACATTAAAACTTAATAAATGACCATTCAATTTTAGATAATGACGCAAAAGCACAGGGATTCCTTTATTATCTTCCTCAATACCAGATACAACAGCAGAAACAGCACCGACTGAATGCAAAGACTTGCCCATTTCACTTAAAGAAATCCCACAAATATTTTCCTTGGCCTTTGGTGGCTTACGGGCCTGTACAAAAGATGAAAGCTCTTCATCCAAACTGTGCTCACGTAAATAATGCACCATCAAATCCTTAGATACCCGGTCATAAGAATTGGTTATACTCACCGGACCGAACAAAGTTTTATAGCGAGGGTTTTGAATCAGGAATGCCCCTATCCCACGCCATAATAAAGCCAGTGAAGCATGCTTTTTTTGATACTCGACAGAAATAAAGGAACGGCCCAATTCGAAAGAATTACCCAGTTTCTCCAAAAAGCCTTTGCGAAACTTGAATAATGTCGCGGTGTATAGTCCGCCAGTTCCCAACTCCTGTACAATCGTATCGACTACCCCAATTCGATAAGCACCGACCACCTGCAAAAGACGGGCATCCCAGACAAACAGATGTTTATAATAAGCATCAAACTCATCCAAATCAATGGATTCCCCGGTACCCTCCCCTACCATTCGAAAGGTCTCTTCCCGCAATCGCCCAATTTCCTGCAAGCAGAACGGTATCTCAACGGCATCCGCACAATAAACTTCAAAATTGCCGTGCACTAAAAGCTGGGCAGAGGCAGGCAACCCGGCAATCTCTGCAGACATCACTTCCTTTTTCTGCGGGGGAGCGGTCTTAGACAAATCCTTGCCTGTCTGGGTCGCCCAAAAAGGTAGTTTAATTTGTCTAAGTGGTATTTTTCCAGGAGCCGATTTGGCCAATGCATATGTTTGTAATCGCAGATAATCCGTGGTTACTGGATGATCGCCCATTAAGCTTAACAACTCTGGAGAAAGGGGTCGGCCAATCCGGATGCGCAAAGTCTTCTTCTCCATCTTGGAGAATTCCCTTGGTAACAAGAGCGTGCGCAAGGACGGATGCACCAGACCAGCGAGGTGGAAGAGCAAGCCATTATTGCCCTCAAAATAGAGCGGCAGAATCGTCGCCTTTGTACGCATAGCCAACGATACAATATGGGAAGACCAAACCGGATCGGCTACGGACAAAGAACGGAAATGAAAGGAAGAAACCTCCCCGGAAGGAAACACTCCCAGACAGGCGCCTCTTTTCAACCAGCGAATAGCTTCCCGCATCCCTGCAAAATTTGCTTGGGCGGAGCCCTCCCTCTGAAAAGGATCCACCTTTATAATGTTGCCTCGAATACCATCCATTCGCGATAGCAAGAAGTTACTTAATAGGCGACTATCCGGACGAACCATTGAGAGCAGTGCACCCAAACTCACCCCATCGATGCCTCCAAACGGATGATTTGCGATGACAATCAACGGTCCGGTTCGGGGAATTCGCTCAAAACTTTGCTGATCAATCTCAACACTCGTTCCCATGACCTGCAGCGTCTTCATAAAAAAGGCAGGATCTTGCTCCAAATCAACCAACCGCTGACGGACCTCCGCATAAATTCGGTTCAGAGAATGGATTGCGAGCAAGCGCTCTAAAAGAGGCGCCAGAAAAGAAAAAAAAGGGGCACATCCACCTAGAACTCGCAGTTCTTCCTCTACGTTTACCAATTTATAGGTCTTACTATCCATATATTATGAATAAATAATCTATTGCTTTTAAAATTTGGTCAATGCTCACTCGACAGAAAATTAAGCTAACAACCCGCTAACGAAAAAAGTTTCCCAGCAGAGATTTAGCTTGCTCCTATAGCCGCGCACTCCATTTTGTCTCATTTCTTATAGCTAAGGACGGGTAGCTCAGTTGGTTAGAGCAACTGGTTTACACCCAGTAGGTCGTGGGTTCGAGTCCCTCTCCGTCCACCATTTTTTCAAAATTTTCCCCTTTATCTCAGCGCTCCTCGCAAATGCGCCACATTATCTCCATACTCGTTGAAAACAAGTTTGGCGTACTTGCCCGAATCGCAGGTATGTTTAGCGGTCGTGGCTTTAATATTGAGACACTCAATGTGGGGCCTATGCCGGATAATCGCTTTTCCCGCATCACAGCGACCATTCTTTGTGACTCGGATGCCCTCGATCAGGCGATCAAACAGGTTTACAAGCTGGTCAATGTAATTGAGGTCACCGAATTCTCCAGCGGTCAGGCAACCGAGCGGGAGTTGATCATGCTCAAAGTGACTGCCCCACCTGCCCAGCGATCTGAAATTATGCAAGTCTGCGATATTTTCAGAGCGAAAATCATCGATGTAGCTCCAGAAACTTTGAATATAGAAATGACCGGTAATGCCAGCAAGGTAACCGCGTTTCTCAATCTTATTGAACCATACGGCATTATTGAAATGGCCCGTACGGGGAATCTAGCGCTGAAAAGAGGCTAATTCCACCACCACTTTCTCCCAACAGACCAGAAAAATCATACAGACTGTATTATGCCTGCTAAAGTATACACAGATAAAGACGCCAATTTGCGCGTTATCAAGAAGAAGACCCTCGCGATCATTGGATATGGATCGCAAGGACACGCTCATGCCCAAAACCTAAAAGACAGCGGGCTCCATGTAATCATCGGCCTCTATAAAAAGAGTAAATCGGTGAAAGTGGCGAAGTCTCAGGGCTTTGAGGTGTATGAAACGGCTGAAGCTGTGCGCCGGGCAGATGTAATCATGCTTGCCGTACCGGATATGAAGCAGCCGGAAGTCTATGAAAATGATATTCTTCCAAACCTCACCAAAGGCAAGACACTGGCTTTCACTCATGGACTTTCGATCCACTACGGTCTGATCGAAGCGCCTCGGGGAGTTGATGTAATCATGGTGGCTCCAAAGGGCCCCGGACACGTGGTGCGCAGCCAATACGTTGAAGGCAAGGGTGTTCCCGCACTCATTGCTGTACACAAAGGCTCCTCTCGTAACGCCAAGGCAGTAGCCCTAGCATGGGCCAAGGGCGTTGGCGGCACGCGCGCGGGGGTTCTCCAAACAACTTTCAAAGAAGAATGTGAAACCGATCTCTTCGGAGAACAAGCGGTTCTCTGTGGCGGTGCCTCCGCCCTCGTGCAGGCAGGTTTCGAAACTCTTGTTGATGCGGGCTACCAGCCAGAGATGGCCTATTTTGAGTGTCTACACGAGCTCAAGCTGATCGTCGATCTGATGGTTGAATCCGGCGTTTCCGGTATGCGTTTCTCCATCTCAGAAACTGCAGAATGGGGCGACTACATCAGCGGTCCCCGGGTGATCAACGCCTCATCCCGTAAGGCCATGCAATCCATCCTGAAGGACATCCAAAGTGGTAAGTTTACCAAGAACTGGGTGAAAGAGTACAAGGCCGGATGCCCGAACTACAAAAACTACATCGCCGAAGGCGAAAAACACCCCATCGAAAAAACAGGTCAGCGCCTTCGCGCGCTTATGCCTTGGGTGAAAAAGCGCAATATTAAGGGCGCACAAGCAGCCTACAATTAAGCCGCAAAAGTAGACTAACGAATTGTATTTTCAAGCGGTCGGCGGTATTCACCATCGACCGCTTTTTATTTCTGCCCGTGTCCGGAACCATCCTAATTGCCACTCGAAAAAGTCCGCTTGCCCGCAAGCAGACTGAGCTTGTACGTGAGTGGCTAAAACAATACCAGCCGAACCTTACCACTTGTGCCTTACCGATTAGCACAAAAGTTGATGAGCGCCTAAGTTGGTCACTCGAAAAACGCGGTGGCATCGGCCTCTTTACCAAAGAACTCGAAGCGGCATTACTCGATAAATCAGCAGACCTGGCAGTCCATAGTGCTAAAGACATGCCGACCGCATTCAGTCAAAGTCTGTCCATTGCCGGATACCTCCCTCGCATTCAGGCAAATGATCTTCTTGTCCGCCGTAAAAATTGCCTAAAACCAAAAACGATTGCCTCCGGGAGTCCTCGTCGTCGGGCACAAATTAAAGTCCTATTTCCGGATTGTGAATTTCTCAATATCCGCGGGAATGTCGCCACACGCTTGGAAAAAATTGCTTCCGGAGAAGCCGATGCGACACTCTTGGCCGCGGCGGGGCTCCAACGCCTCGGTATAGAGCAACACGAAAATCTCGAATTCTCTCAGCTCCCGATCGAGCAAAGCGTGCCTGCACCCGGGCAAGCTGCCATCGCCATCCAGTGTCGTTCAGAAGACGTGGAAAGCTATCAGAACTGCTTCTGCCCGGAGACGAAACTTGCGGTTTCTCTGGAACGCGCTTTTCTTCGCCGCTTGGGTAGCGGCTGCCAGATTCCGGTCGGTGCTCACCTCAGCGAAAATATCTTTCATACTTTCCACCCTGAAACCGGCTATCGGGCATTTCCTCTGGAACTCAATTGTTTCGATAAAATAGAACCGGCCCTAGACGAAATCCTCGCATTACTTAAACTATGACTATGCCAAATAATGACATTGTCGGCAAAGTCTATCTGGTCGGAGCTGGTCCGGGTGACCCCGGGCTAATCACAGTCCGGGCTCGCCAGCTCATCGAAACAGCAGATGTGATCGTTTATGACTACCTGGCCAACCCGGATCTCCTCGACTGGGCCAAACCGGAATCCGAGAAAATATTTGTTGGAAAAAGCCCCGGTCGCCACTCCAAACCACAGGAAGAAATTGAAGCGCTGTTGATTGAGCACGCTGTACAGGGGAAACAGGTGATCCGATTGAAAGGAGGCGATCCCTTTATCTTTGGGCGAGGTGGCGAAGAAATGGACCGATTACTAAACCACCGGATAGCGTACGAGATTGTGCCCGGTGTCACCGCTGCACTCGCTGCTGCAGCTTATGCCGGCATCCCACTATCACACCGTGAGCACAGTTCCTCCATTACCTTTTTGACCGGTCACGAAAACCCGGAAAAACAGACCCTCAGTATCGACTTCGCAAAATTTGCCCAGACCGATGGCACACTATGCCTCTACATGGGTATCGGACAGCTCCCCCGCATTGTCAGCGAACTACAGCAAGGCGGCCTGCACGAAGACACACCCGTTGCCATTGTCCAATGGGCTACCCTCGCACGCCAACGCTCACTCTTTGGCACATTGGGAAATATCGTAGCAAGTCTGGAGACCTCTGACATCGGTGCGCCTGCCATCATCACCATTGGCCAAGTCGTCGCGCAGCGTCCGCCTGACAACTGGTTCCAGAAGCGACCTCTCTTCGGTAAACGGATCGTGGTGACACGTTCTAGGGAACAAGCCGGTGAACTCAGCAGCCTGCTGGAAAAACAAGGTGCTGAAGTTCTGGAACTGCCCTTCATTCATGTGGAGCCGGACTATAATCCAAACACAGTGACCGAAGTCTTTGCTGAAATTGCGGTATATGAATGGATTCTTTTTACCAGTGCGAACGGCGTGCGCATATTTTTTGATCTGCTTTACAAAGCCTTCGGCGATATTCGCTGCCTTGGCCCCATGCGTATCGCCGCAGTGGGACAAGCCACCGCGCGCGAAATCCGCAAACACAACCTGAAAGTCGACTTGATCCCGAAAAAGGCCAACGCCGATGCACTAGCCGATACGCTGATCAAAGAAGAAGGCGTGGAGAGCATCAAAATACTTGTCGTCACGGGAAATCGAAACCGCGAAGACCTGGTAAATCGCCTCGAAGAAGAAGGACGTGCCATTGTCGATACCCTACCACTGTATAAGACCACGCAGACAGACTTGAGCCAAGACCCTGCGGCAGAACAATTTCGTAAAGAAGGGGCTCACGCCGTACTCTTCACCAGCGCCTCGACCGTCCAGTCATATGCCGCACAGCAATCCTCTACGCTGGCGTTGCAGGAGGGAGCCATCTCTCCGGCTTACGGCAGTATCGGCCCACTCACATCTAAAAGCATGCAAGCAAAAGACCTGCCCATTGCTTTCGAAGCACCCCAGGCCAATCTGGAACATTTCGTCGTCGAAACCATCTCGCATCTGAAAGCAAGTACGGCAAAAAAGTAAGTGCAGCCAGCAGTTGTTCACTTTCAAAATTAACCGCACTGACAAATAGACATCTAATCAAACCAATACATACCTATGGCTAATATCCTACTCGAAACCACGCAGGGCAGCATCCAGTTCAAACTGTACGATGATATCGCTCCAAAAACTTGTGAGAATTTCACAACTCATATTAAAAACGGCTACTACAATGGTATCCTCTTTCACCGGATCATCGAGTCCTTCATGATTCAGGGTGGTGACCCCACAGGTACCGGACGCGGTGGACAGTCGATTTGGGGTAAGCCTTTCGAAGACGAATGCGCCCGTGATGTTACTTTTGACCGCGCAGGGCTACTTGCCATGGCGAATGCCGGACCCGGCACCAACGGTAGCCAATTTTTCATCACGACTGCAGCCACCTCATGGTTGCATATGAAACATACGATCTTCGGTGAAGTCGTCGAAGGTATGGACGTCGTCTCCAAGCTGGAAAAGGTGGATAAAGGTCCCGGCGACCGTCCCATCGAAGACCAGAAAATACTTTCTGCTAAAGTCCTTGATTAGGCAGAACCGCATCCTTGCCCTCCATGGGTTCACCGGTCGTGGCAGCGATTTCATGCCGCTGCAGGCACTCTGTCCGCGTACCGGCCCATGGTATTGTCCCGACCTGCCTGGGCACGGCCCGGAAAATCAGGTTGATTGTCATGCTGATGCTACCATTGAGTACATCGACCGAGTAGCCAGAGAGAATCCCGACTGCCGGATACTCCTCGGCTACTCGATGGGCGGACGGGCTGCCCTGCTCCACGCCCTCTCTCGACCAGACTACTGGAAAGCGGTCATCCTGATTGGTGCGAATCCGGGAATTTCGGATCCTCTAGCCAGAAGAAATCGTCAACAAGAAGATGCTGTTCTGGCTGAACGTATCCATAAGGATGGCGTTCAGGTTTTTATTAATCACTGGCAAGAACACCCGTTAATCACCACTCAGGAGAACATTGATCCAGAATGGCGTGCCGCTATGCAAGCCGCCCGCAAAGAACACACAGCAAAGGGATTAGCCAATAGTCTGCGGCAATTCGGCCAAGGCAGCATCCCGGATCTCTGGCCGAAGCTCGATGAGCTTAAGTGCCCTACCCAGCTGATCACTGGCGCACTCGACCGAAAGTATACCGAGATCGCTGAGAAAATGCTTCTCCACTTGCCCGAGGGCAGCCACAGCACTTTAGCTGCCGCCGGACATATGGCCCATCTGGAAAAAGCGAAAGCGGCGGCGGCAGTAATTAACGATTTCATCCAGAAAGTCGCTTAAAGATACGCGCAAGAAGGGGTTGACGAATTGAGATATTTCCTAGAAATAGTAGATAAATTAATTTTATGAAATACAACTACCCACTCCTCGCCGCTCTTGTATCCGCCCTGTCTTTACACGCCGGAGGTCTCTATCTTACCGAAATCAGCACGACCGAGACAGCACTCGCCGGTGCCGGTTGGGCTGCCCGTGCCCAAGATGCGGGCACTGTATTTTCAAATCCGGCGGGCATGACGGAACTGGAGGGACGGCATTTGCAATCGACTCTGCAACCACTCTACACACCGTTTGAATTTGAAGAAAATGGCGGCGGTACAACGGATGCAAAGTCATGGATACCGACCGGTGGACTGGCCTACACGCAACAGTTGAATGATCGCTGGACAGTGGGAGCGGCCATCGGTGGCTACTTTGGTCTGGCAATGAAATACGAGGAAGACTGGCCGGGTGACTTTTTCACTCAGGAAGTAACTTTACAAAGCATCAGTCTACAGCCGACGGCAGCCTATAAGGTTAACGAAAAGCTCTCTCTGGGCTTTGGGCTTTCTCTGCTTTATGGCATCTACGAATTGAAGTCTTTGGTGCCCGGACTGGTTACAGAAAACAAACTCGACTTTGAAGATCAGGTGATCTCCTTTCAGGCAAACCTTGGACTACTCTACAAGCTGAGCGAGCAGACACGAGTGGGTCTGCAGTACTTTTCGCAATCGGAGCAAGAATATGAAGACGCATTCCCCAACGGACCGATAATTAACCAAGTGGAAGTTGAAATGACCCTGCCCCAGACAGTCATGGCCAGCCTCTATCATGAAGTGGACGAACGCCTCTCACTGATGGGCAACCTTGGCTGGCAGGAATGGTCTACCTTTGGGCAAATTGGTCTGACCACTGAAGGCGGACTCGCTAATGTTGATATCGATACTGACCGTAATTATGACGATACCTGGCACTTCGCACTGGGGATGCAGTACATAATGAATGAACAGTGGCGATTGAATACCGGTGCGGCCTACGACACCGCGATGGCAGAAGACGAATCCGTCACCGTCGATCTGCCCTCGGGCGATTCCCTTCGTTACGGCATCGGTACGACCTATCGGTATAGCGAAAACATCGATCTGGACCTCGCATACGAAGTCATCTGGTATGGAGACATTGACGTGGAACAAGGCAATCCCGGTGGTGCCCGCGGTCAGGTATCCGGCACCTATCCGGATACCGCCCTGCACTTCTTCAGCCTCGGCCTGAACTGGCGCTTTTAGACTGGCAGCACGATTGCCCCGGCTCGCTAGACATGCGCACGCATGAAGGCTTTGATTGCCTCCGGCGTGGATTCCACATGATGCTTGACCAAAGAGCGCGACTTCAGCGCTTGCAGTGACGGGTGTGTCGCCTCCTGACTGATGGCCTGGTGAATCGTATCCGGGAACTTTGCCGGATGCGCAGTGGCTAGGATGAGTTCTGGATGGCTGACCTCTGCATCCCGCTTAAAGCCACAAGCCGTATGTGGATCGACGGTGTAACCGAAATCTTCATACACCTGCTGAATGATCGCTGAGATTTCAGTATCATTGGTGCGCGAACTGGAAAAAGTGCCCCCATCAAAGTCGTCAAAAACATATTCACCGGTGCCCTTGAAGGTCTGCATAATCTCGCGCACCTTGGCACAATCGCGACCGACTGCGTAGTAGAGGAAGCGCTCAAAGTTGGAAGCTACCTGAATATCCATGGACGGAGCAACACTGGGTGCGACGGCATCGAGACGATAAGTGCCTGTACTGAAAAGACGGTGTAGAATATCGTTCTGGTTCGTCGCCACACGGAAGCCATGAATCGGGACGCCCATCTGCTGGACGAGCCAACCGGCCAGCACATTACCGAAGTTACCGGTCGGCACGACAAAAGTCGTCTTTTCCCGGACCTCTGCCGATAGACGAAAGTAGGCGTAGAGATAGTAGACGCACTGAGCCAGAATGCGTGCTAAATTGATCGAATTAACCGCAGACAATCCGACCTCAGCGGCAAATACACGGTCTTGAAAGACCGTTTTCATCGCGGTCTGGGCGTCATCAAAGCTACCCTCAATGGCCAGCGGAAAGACGTTGTCCGCTCCCGTACAGGTCATCTGGCGCTCTTGTAGAGGTGAAATCCGTCCGTCTGGATAAAGAATGAAGGTGGTTACACCCTTCTTGCCGAGCAAACCGTGGATCGCCGCAGCACCGGTATCACCTGAAGTGGCCCCAAGCACAGAGATGGGCTTTCCCGTACGGTTAATTTGGGCCTCATAAAAATTACCCAGCAGTTGCAGCGCAAAATCCTTAAAGGCCAAAGTAGGACCATGAAATAATTCCAGGACATGGCAGGTATCATCGAGCCGCACGATCGGGGCAATTTCCGGGTCGTCAAATTTGTTGTAGGAGCGACTAACAATAGCGTGTAACTCTTCCTTATCGATGTCGGTAGCAAAAAGCGCAAAGAAAGCCTCGCACAGATCCGCATAATCCAGGCCTTCCCACTCCTCTAAATGGACGCTTAGATCCGGCAAATCGACCGGCAGATACAGCCCGCCGTCGGGAGCCAGCCCATGTTCCACCGCAGTGGAAAAGCTCACTTCCGGCACTTGGCCGCGCGTACTAAGATATTTCATGACGACTCGCTCGCGGTATCCAGTTGGAAGGCGCTATGGACGATTCGAGTCGCTTCCTCAGCATCTTCCGGGTTTATCCCAACAGAGATTTTGATCTCGGAGGTACTGACCAACTGTATGTTTACTTTAGCCGCGGCCAACGCGTCGAACAGCGTTGCCGCCACTCCGGAATGCGAACGCATACCGACGCCAACAACGGAGACCTTGGCAATATCGCTGGACTCAAAAAGAACGCCATCGGATGCAGCAAAAGCGCTGGCTATACCTTCTTGGGCACGGGACACATCGTCGCGGGGAACGGTAAAGGTCATATTGGCCTTCCCGTCTCGACCGATATTTTGAACGATCATATCAACGCTCACTCCGGCATTAGCGATCGACTGGAATAGCCGCGCAGCAGTGCCGGGTTGATCGGGCAGTTCGCTGACCACGATTCTGGCTTGGTTTTTATCTAGAGCAACGCCGCTGACAACGACGTCCTCCATGGAGGCGACTTCTTCTTTCACGATGGTTCCGGGATTATTGTTAAAGCTGGAGCGGACTTCGAAGACAACGTTGAACTTGCGGGCAAACTCAACAGCGCGGTTCTGCATGACTTTGGAACCGGAACTGGCGAGTTCGAGCATTTCCTCGTAAGCAATCTCGTCAAGTTTTCGGGCGGTCGGCACAATTCTGGGATCAGCCGTATAAACTCCATCCACGTCCGTACATATCTGGCAGAGGTCGGCTTGTAGGGCAGCCGCAATGGCAATGGCACTGAGATCCGAGCCTCCGCGCCCAAGAGTGGTAATCTGTCCGTCCGGTGAATGCCCCTGAAAGCCCGCCAGTATGACAACTTTTCCGGACTCCAACTGCTCACGAATATCCCCACCACTGATGCGTGTGATGCGCGCACGCGTATGCACCGGATCAGTCAAAATACCCGCCTCTCGACCGGTACGGGAGACTGCGGGCACGCCCAATGCGTGCAGAGCCATTGCCGTGAGTGCGATCGTCTCCTGCTCACCAACAGAAAGCAGCATGTCCATCTCACGCTCATCCGGTTTAGGGTTCAGTGCCTTCGCACGT
Source organism: Opitutia bacterium UBA7374 (assembly GCA_002469895.1). Lineage (GTDB taxonomy): Bacteria > Verrucomicrobiota > Verrucomicrobiia > Opitutales > Coraliomargaritaceae > UBA7374. The sequence continues at coordinate 29,697 of DKOA01000059.1, read as the reverse complement.
CCAACCAATTCATTCGTCACACCGGACCGGGCGGAAACGACCACAACCACTTGATTGCCGGCATCATGACTGACCTTGACCCGAGCCGCAACATTGCGAATGCGATCCACATCAGCGACCGAAGTACCGCCAAATTTCTGGACAATGAGAGCCATTAGAATCGATCCATCGGTTAGGATGCGGATGGGTTAAAAATACGAAAACAAACTGGGTCTGCCAAGACTGTGCCTTGAGCAGCCAAATCTTTCTTTGCGGCGAGTACAGAAGACTCCTCTGTCTCATGGGTCGTGAGCATTAAACTCGCGGTACCACCGGCTATCGCTTTCTGCTTTACGGTGGCGAGGCTGATATGTTGAGCCGCCAGAATATTTGAAATACGGGCCAATACACCTTCTTCGTCTTTGACCTGGATACGCAAATAGTAACGCCCTTTCAGAGCCTCTGCCGGAGTGAGTTCAAGCCCGTCGGCCAATTCCCGGTAAAGCGTTGCATCCTCCTCGCTGATAACCGGTGAAGGCGCGCCCTGCAGCATGAAGACAGCATCGGCAATATCACTAATGACAGAACTCGAGGTAGCATCCTGCCCCGCACCGCGGCCGATTAGGATAGTTGTGCCAACCACATCACCGGTCACGCTGACTGCGTTGTAGACCTCATCGACTCCGGCCACCACTTCAGACTTTTCGATCAATGCTGGATGCAATCGCACAGAAAGCTGGTTCTGAGAAAAATCGCGTTGGATGACGGCCAATAACTTGATCTTAAATCCGAGCTCGGAAGCCGTCGCAATATCATCTCCGGTTATTTCGCGTATACCTTCACAAATGATCTGGTCGAGGCCGACCCATTTACCATGCGCCAGATAAGTCAGGATGACGGTCTTATGAGCAGCATCGATCCCATCCAAGTCAAGAGCTTCATCAGCCTCGACATAGCCCAAGCGACGGGCATCTCCTAGTGTTTCATCAAAGCTCAATCCCTCTCGTTCCATTCGGGTGAGGATGTAATTTGAAGTCCCGTTAAGGATGCCATAGATGAGCTTGAAACGATTCGCTACGAGTGCTTCGCGGATGGTCTTAATGATAGGAATACCACCGGCTACGGAAGCTTCATAAAAGTAATGTCCGCCATTGGCATGGGCAGTAGCGAAGAGCTCTTCCCCGTGCTCACAGATTAAAGCTTTGTTCGCCGTCACCACGATTTTGCCCTGGGCAAGTGCCCGCCGGGTCAATTCCAGCGCCTCCCCGGTTCCGCCCATCAGTTCGCAGACGATATCAATGTCCGGGTTGTCAACGACTCGTGCGGGATCGGTCGAATAGCGCTCGGCAGGAACCGCTACATCTCGCTTCTTTTCAGCGTTTTTAACAACAACTTGCGAAATCTCGAGCGACGCGCCCAAGCGATACTCCAGAGCCTGACGGTTTTTCTCGATATTTTTCCAAACCCCTTGGCCGACGACGCCAAAACCGAGGAGTCCGATATGAACAGTGCGTTTGGTAGACATTTTTCAGTAAAAGAAAGGAGACAATCGCACAGATGAGAATTTTCAAGGGCAGACTTTAGAGACACCCTCGACCGAGAGGCGCTTATTGCTTAAAGGAGTTTTCTTTGCCTTGGAGCAACCGGCTGATATTTGACCGGTGACGAATGATAATGAGCAAACACAAGACGCAACCGAAAGCAAATCGCGGATCCCCCGGATTGTATAACCAAAAAGAGCCGAGTGGCAGGCTCAGGGCAAATGCGATCGAGGCAATGGCGACGACACGACTAGCGTAAAAGGCAGCCACCCAGACAAGCAGGCCGAGAAGCAAGCCCTGCGGCATGATGGCAAGCAGCCCGCCCATCGTCGTGGCGACACCCTTGCCCCCGCGAAACTTAAGAAAGACCGAGTAGCTGTGACCGGCCAACGCCCCGAGCAAACCAAGGATCGCTAGCTTTGGTTCGCCCGGATCGAGCAGCAGCATCGGCCAACCAGCGGCCACCAGACCTTTCAGTGCATCCAGGGCAAAAACCGTATTTCCCCACTGTGCCCCAAGCACCCGTTTTACATTGGTTGCTCCCGGATTGCCGCTGCCCGCGCTGAAAATATCCACACCCTGCTGCTTCGCTACTAATACGGCAAAGCTAACAGACCCCAACAGGTAGCCAACGAGGACGACGCAGATGCCTTCTAAAGAATTCATACCGGGTAGAATAGGGTTAACTGCCTGAGCAAGGCAAGAGAGGATGGCAACGACTCAAGGTTACATACCAATAACCATACGTCATAACTGCATCGGCAATAGCCCCTGCGCAAGATGACAGATACTGGATCGCATGACCATCCATCGTCCACAAATGTACAGAGAACAGGCGTATTGAGGCAGTCAGGCAAATTAAAGGAGAGGCCTTTTGACGTAAACAAACATATCTTGTGCACTTTCTGACATTGCACTTTTCATAATTTACTCTATAATAGGTATATATATTTATTTATATATAGATTTATAATTCAATTAAAAAATAAAAACCCCATGAATAGACAACTCCATCGATTAATAACAGGAATCACCATTGTTTTTGGGATCTTCGTAATAAACAGCCATCTGCAGGCACAGAATACATTCCGTGGCTGGAATGGCAGCGTCAGCGATGATTGGGCGGATGCGAACAATTGGGATGGTGGTATTGTTCCATCCGGTGGGTCGGATACCGCTGCCGTGCGTCGGGGAACTCCGGACGTAACCAATCGTACGGTGCTCTACAACGGCAGTAGTGCCAGCTTGCATCGGGTCTTTGTCGGGGAACAAAACAGCGGTCATTTAACCGTACAATCAGGCGCTACGCTCAACACAGGAGGCGACATCAGAATGTCCAACACTGGTACTTTGGTCAACAATGGTACGATAAATGCCACAGGTGGCTTACAAGCAGCCGGGACCTCCTCCGTTAGCATAAGAAACGGGGGTATTTTGAACGGAAACCTTAAAGCGGACAACACCTCGAAGGTGACGATCGACGGGACGCTCAACGGCAATTTTAATATTGGTTCGTCCACGGCAGAACAGCGGATCGGCGCGACCGGCACAGTCAATGGAGATGTCGTGGTTTCAAACAATGACGTCCTGACCATAGCCGGCGCGGTCTCCGGCGGCCTATTCAACGTCAATGGCACCGGCAGGGTCGTCATCGAATCGACCGCTGATATTCGTTCGGAAGGGGAGGATTCATGGCTCTATAACACGGCTGACATAACCTGGAACGTGGGGGCGGATGGTTCCGTCGGAACCCTTCGGACAAATCGTGGCGAAAGTACGACCGGCGCGTTTGATGGCGAGTGGCGTTATACTGGATCCGCAATCATGACCGTTGTTCTGGATGACTATGATACCACAAATGGCCTGACCATCTCATTAGGGCTGCTAAGCGGCATTCAGAACGAGGCTACCTTCTCCAACAACGTGAAATTTCTGCTGAACGGACAGGATGTATCGTCTGATTTTACTTATCTGAATGGTATATTCACTGGCAATGTCGTCCCCGAACCCGGCACCTATGCCCTGCTCGCAGGCTGCCTCGGCCTCGTCGCTGCACTGACCCGCCGCGCCCGCCGCCGCTCCTCGGCGCAGCCGCGCTAACTTAGGCTGGTTAAACATTCCTTCAAGATTCAGGCCGCAATTCCAAACTCGGTTCCACCATGTTACAAATTCCTTTCCCCTTCCCCCTTCAACATTTGCTCTGCAACGTCCGGTGTTCCACCTTCGCCGCCCTGCTTCTGGGGACGGGTCTTTTGGTATTGCCGGCCCGGGCCGAGATTGAGGGCTTTTCCGATGACTTCGAGGACGGCTCCGGTCTGAGCATGGTCTGGAGCGAGGAAGGCGACCCGGCCGGCCACAAGGGGATTGCGGACGGGAGCTATTTCCTGACGGATGGCTATGGAGCGCCCGGCACCAAGCTGCTGCGCAGGGTGGAGAGCGTGCCGGGTTCCTGGAAGCACGAGATCGAGGTGGTCCTGGATCCGTTTCTGGGCGCGGTGAAGACGGGAACGGACTTCAAATGGCGATCACTCGGGGCAGACGGCTTGATTGAAATCGCCTTAAACAGCTTCGGAAAAATGCGCCTCTACCACAACGACTTCAACGGGGGCGCAGGGGTCGTGCAAGACCCTGCCGGGATCGACTACCAGGACGGCGACATCCTACGGCTGGCGGTCAGCTACGACGAGCAGACGGACACCGTCTCCGTGGCCTACTCCCTCAATGGAGGTGCCGATGTCCTGTTCTACACCGGCGGGGGGATCGAAGGCCCATTAGGCGATGTCATGACGAAGCGCGTTGAAGCGGAGCTGTACAAGTTTCAGGACAAGAGGCCGGCCGAACAGGCCGTCCTCGGGATCCGGAACTGGAGCCTGAGTGGTGGCTCGGCCACCGGGGATTGATCCGGACATCTCTTTTTTGGACAAGTGATTCAACCCGAAGCAAACGGACTTTTTGAGCAATAGGATTCTATTTGTAAGTGCCTTTATATGAAGCACATGGCTGCCTTTCAGGCCAGCAGTCACCTATATTTACACGCTCCCTCGGCCTTCAGTTGCCAAGCACCTTGCTCATCCTATTGCATAATCCGGGTTCAATCGGATGTAGTTGTTCGCAGTCGGTAGAAGGCGTGTCCATTCGGAAAGATCCGGTCAAAAATTGTATAGTAATGATGGGTTGTCCGGGAGCGGATGTCTGCTCCGAGGATTTCGTCCCGGCCATTGGACTGAAGACGGAAAATCCCCTCGAAGCTGTCCGCAGTCAAGGTGGAGCTTCGTTCGAGAGTTTCTGTCCGGTACTAGCATAAATGCGATTCATCTTCTGGGCGACCGGACTGGGAGTCGTTGTGTATAGAGGATCAGCGATCAACTGAAGGTTCTGATTGCCGGTAGCGGAGGATTTTGATGCCCCCTTCTTTCACGGTCGAGTTGATAATGAAAGCGAGGGTTCTCATGTCGCTGCGGTGACCCCAGCTGTTGCTGTAGCAGGTCTTCCATTCACTGCCCATGTCCTGGGCGACAATCTGTAGGTTGACACCACCGCCATTTTTCGACGTCGCAACCGGTATGGTTTGCCGTTCGAACTGGCCGAGGAGGAAGCGGTTCCCGCCGATATCAATCGCGAGGTTCCGGTCGCTGGCATTGATGAACTGGAAGGAGCCGAAGGCAAATTCCCGGACGTCATCCTTCAACACGGCCACCGCATAGCTGCGGCCATGGGCGTCGGGCGTCGAGAGCTTATTAAAGAGCAGGAGCAGCCGAGTGGCCCTGGGCGGAACCGCTGCGACCGCTTCGGCGAGGGGATTGCCTGCCTCGTCGACCCGGTCGCCGTAGAAGACAATGGCCTCCGCGGAGTCGTAGGGATAATCGCCGCTGCGGAATATCTCGGAGACAAACAGGGGGTGCCGCTCCCCCCCGGCCCGGAACCAGAGCGAGTCGACAATGGATCCGCCGGAGGCAATGGCCTGGAAATAGCGTCCGTCCTTTAGCTCAGCATTGGCCCCGATCGGCAGCAGAAAAAGGCATATTCGAAGGAGGAAGGAAATGGGTTTTTGGTACATCAACTGGTTCATTTCGAGGTCAGGAAGTCGGCGATTGTTAGGACAGGTCGTTGTTACTCAGCCAACGGAAACGGATGATTTTGAGTTTGCGGCCGAATTTTTCATTCTCACGACCGATTGCCGGTGCCCAGGGATCGACTGTTTCGTCGACATAGTCGGGCACGCGCTGCACGATGGCCTCGCACACGGCCTTGCCTATGGTGGCACCTGTTGTAGGGTCAATGGATTCGCCATAACAACGCAGGAGGAAGGTGTCGCCCCGCGTCGTCATGATCGGACTGAGTGGCCGAAGTACATCCTGCTGCTTGAAGTATCCGGGAAGCCCCGCCGCGCTCTCCTCTATAAGATTTGCTCCAAACAAATGCCCACCACGATCAAGATGATTACTGGCGTAACGATCATCCATTGTCGTATCTGGTGAATGGTTTAGACCGGAAGTCCGGATAGCCTCGTCCAGACGGCTCATCTTCTGGTCATCTCCCCTGCCGGAAAGATCTCGGTTAACAAATGCTCCCAATGTTTTGGCGATTCCACGGTTGCGGATTTCTACAACCAGTTGCTCTGAGAAGGTTCCCAATTCCAAGTCACTCAATCGGCGATGCCCTGTGTATAGGTCCTTCTCGTCGCCGGAAGGGACAAAGTTGTCGACAAAAGCACTGCCTGGAGCGTCGTAAGTCTCTTTGCCGCTGTAGTCGTCGTCGACACCCACGATCTCCAGGCCGCGGAAGCCAGAGAGGATCGACTGCCATGCTTGCGGGCTGGTCGAATTGATGTTGAACGGCCCGTCGATCATCAAATAAGCGGCAGATTTTTCGTAACCGTCATCGGTCATTCGGTTTGCACTGGGGGCTAATCCACGCAAATCAGCAACCGTCGGGTGGCCATAATAAATGAGGCGCGTATTCGCCGGACGCTCGTTCCCGTCAATATATTCCTGATTAAATTCCCTCCCAAAGGGAAAGGTCTGATCGCGCAAAGATAAATTTCCATCCCGCTCCGCCGAGGGTATCCCGGAGAAAAAGTAGGTATCGAAGAGAGCCTCGTTATAATAATAGCTGGTGTCGCAGCCGGCCCCGTTTAGGTATTGTGATTGTCGATCGCTATGACTACTCGTGCCGTATCCATTCGGTTCAACACTGCGGATATAGGGGTCGGAAAGGTCGCTGATGGTGGCGAGCGGCCAAGAGGCACCAATGGGGCGGGCATGGGTATCCTCACACCAGCCGAGCGTAAGATTCTTTAGATCGGCGATTGAGATGATGGGATGGCGTGGGAGGTCGTAAAGCGTGATGCGATTGACGCCATCGGAACTATCAAAGCTTTTTCCGAAGTAGCCGAGACCATTATTATGCTCCGGGAATATATCGCTGAAATCACTGCTGTCCGCATTATAGTGCTCGCGGATGTAGAGGGCCTTGACGTCGCCTTCAGTATCCTGATCGGCCACCACCTGTGGGTTGGCTCCGAGAAAGTTAACTTGGGCAAAGACGGGAAACGCGGGATTGTTCCATTGATGATCAATCGTATTGGCGCTGAAATTTATAGTGACAAGAGGCTTCGACAAAACTGCTAGATTGTTTAGACTTTGATCGATAACGCCGAGAAACTGTCCATCGCTAACATAGAGAGGCTTCGGCAGGTCGGAATTTTCTCCTGTGTTAAAGCAATAATGGTCGACTGTTCCGGAGCGAAACTTTCCAAACCACCGGTATTCGTTATGTATTGGATTATTGACATCCAGCAATGTAATGCGGTCACTGGCTTCAAAGAATCTATCGGCTCGAACAAGATCCTTTTTAATTTTTTCATATTTATAATACCCTCGCTTAATAATTCGATTAGACGGACTGACCGTAGATGCCGAAACCAGCGCAAGATTAATGTATTGGTTATCACTAATGTCACTATCATGACTTTGTGTCATTCCCAAGACCCAGACGGCTCCAGCAGGCATCTTGGAGGGAACTCCCGGAGTCGCCGCATTCAACTGTAAATTTGGCGCGATGTTATCAATTGGAAACCTAAGGACTTCGGATTCATTATTCACCTTCAGATGGAGCTCAAAGTTTCCGTTCTGATACAGCTTTAGAGCGTCGGCATTACCCATCGGATTGGGGGAGATGCTTGGGCTCAGGTCAATCGCCACATTAAAGGGATTCCACAGGGTCAATACTGGGTAGGCGGCCATCGCCATACGGTACTTGCCAAAGTGCGCATGGCTTTCTTCGGTGATCTTTTCAAAGTACAAACCGATCTTGAGCGTATTCTGCAGGACAACGGGCCGAATCTGCGGCGTTAGCAAAAACCAGTCGTTAGCACCTATGCTAGTATCCCATGCTGGACTACTTAGTGGGGTGGGCGTCTTCGGCGTGATCAAGGTGGAATAGGGAGGCGTCTCGTTCGTGTATTTTCCACTTGAATAGATTCCGTTCAACCCCCGCGCGATGTCCTCGTGCGTCAGGCGGATGCGAACGCTCGGGTTGGCACTGGTGACATCGGAAAGCCCGTGAAAAGTGTTTCTGCTGTCGCTCAGGGATCCTGCCAGACCATTATCCACTGGGCGGTAAAATTGATAGTAGTCACGCAGGATTTTCCACTGGTCGCCGACCGGCTGGCTAATGCCGTCGGCGATCACACTGCCGTACCGGTCCGCACCAAATACTGGAACGTTGTGGAGCTTTTGAAAATATTGATCGTCCAGACCACGGCTGAGATCCCTGCGCAGGCCACCGTTCTTGGCGTCGGCTAAAACGCCCCGGCTGTAAAAAGTAAAGTGATTACGGTAGGGAGCGACTTGCCTCTCGGCAGACTGGAGATGGGCATCGCCGGAATCAAGTAGTCCGCCGCTGATCCAATCCGCCAGATGAGTCGCTTTACTCCGGGTTGCCGCCTGAGCGGCATCCCCCACTTTCAAAGAGCCGAAGGGTAAGTTCTCATTAAAGATTAGAGCTGCGGGGTTAGCTGAAGGAAAGACAGAAAGGCGGCGGCTGGTCTCTACCAGTGCCATACTGTGGTCAGCATCTATCTGCACCCCGAGTTCATCTGTTGCGACTTGCGCAGAATCCTCCGTTGCCAAATTCGCTTTCAAAGACTCATCCTGAACAACCCATGCATAGCGACCGATCCTCGTACTGTTCGCATCGGTCAAATTGAGTTTATCGGCCACTAGAGTCGTCAAAATCCCCGTGACAGGACTGTTCACTGAGAGCAAGCCTACCGGACTGGTAAACACACTTTCGTCGAACTCTCCGTCTACGGTTATGAGGCGATCCAAGCTGGCTCGGTTAGCCGAAACGAGTGGTCGGGCATGATTAAGGATAGATCCAGAATCGGCATCCCAATCTTGTAAAACAGGATCCCAACCCATACCGGAATTGGAGTGCCAGACCAGCGTGTAGGGTTTATTCAGCTGATTCAATATATCGGCACTTGCAGTGGCGCGTTGATCTGGACCCAAGCGTAATTGAAGCTCGCCGATGGCTGAGTGCAAAGCAAGCAACGCGTTTTGCCTGGCAGCTACTATCTGCAGCTTGATGCTGGAGTTATATTGCTCAATTGCGACGGAACTGACTAGTAGAAGAATGGCAACCAAGATGAACGCCATAACGCTCAAAGCAATTACCAGAGCGAAACCTCTTACTTTGGAATAATGAACCTCACTGTTTACAGAGACTCGCATAATCATATTTTAACCCTATATAATTCTAGCGTAAATGCCTCAAAATAGCCATGCTAAGCCGCGACAAAAATATGTCATTGCGCGACATGGTTGGAATATCCTTTACCTGCGATTTTGGCCGCGCTTTTCCAAGAATAAAAGAGAATAGATCTTCAGGCAGGACGTGTCCGCTATCCATGCAGTAACCTGCGGGACGGACTATCCTCTCAACAAGCAGATTGTTTTGGCCTACTCGCCCTCAGCTTCAAAGTAAGGCTACAGCTTAATCACTCGGAACTTATCAATGGCCGGGTGCTCGGTAATCTTTTGCGCCGCAATTTCCGAAGGCGTACTGTCGAGTTCAAATACACTGACGGCAAAGCCCTCACCGGTTTCCCGGCTGAGTGACATATTGGCTATGTTGACCTCGTCTTCTCCCAGAGTCACTCCGATGAAGCCCACAATACCGGGCACGTCCTTATTCTTCAAAACAAGGAGAGTGGCATCGGTATTCACTTCGACTCCATGCCCGTCGATACTGACGATGCGTGGAATCTGGTTCTTACCAAAAAGGGTACCTCCGATGGTGCGAGTCTTCCCGTCCTTGCAGGCGACCTCGACTTCAATCAGCTCATTGAAATCAGCATGACTGCTACTCTTCAGTTGGTCGCAGGCGATCCCCAGACGTTCGATCTTCTTCGGAGCGTTAACATTGTTCACATTATCGGAGATTTCTCTGAGGAAACCAATCTGTACAGCATTGGCCAAAGGAAGCGTGTCCATCTCGGTGATTTTGCCAAAGTAGCGAATCGTAATCTTTTCAACACTGTCTGGGGCCAGTTGCTGCGAAAAGGTACCTATCTTTTCGGCCAATTGAATGTAGGGGCCCAGCTTTTCCAGAACTTTAGGATCAACCGAAGGCATATTCAGGGCGTTCATAACCATGCCACCAGTGAGTGCCTCAATCATCTGACGGGCTACATCAATACCAACATTTTCCTGAGCTTCCTTTGTCGAGGCACCCAGATGGGGGGTCAGAACCAGATTCTCAATACTCCGCAGAGGGCTATCCTCAGTTGGCGGTTCGTCTTCATAGACATCCAAACCGGCCGCAGCCACCTTACCGGACTGAAGGGCCTCCATCAGGGCAGGCTCATCAATAATACCACCACGGGCACAGTTAAAAATACGCACCCCATCCTTCATTCGGCCAAAAGCATCGGCGTTCAGCAAGTGCTTGGTTTCGGCAGTCAGCGGCATGTGTACAGTGATGTAATCCGCTCGTTCGATCACTTCATTCAGGCTCATTTGCGTGACCCCTAAATTCTTAGCTCGTGATTCCGTCAAATAGGGATCAAAAGCCAGCACTTCCATCTGGAAGGCCATCGCCCGCTTCGCCACCTCGGCTCCAATACGCCCCATACCGAGTATGCCGAGGGTCTTTTGATTCAGTTCATTGCCACCAAATTTTTTGCGGTCCCAGCCGCCCTCACGCATACGGGCACAAGCCTGTACAATGGGACGAGTGCCGGCCAGCATGTGGGTGAAAGTCAGTTCCGCAGTAGCGATGGTATTACCACTGGGGGTATTCATCACGATCACGCCATTCTCGGTAGCCGCCTCAATATCGATATTGTCAACCCCCACACCGGCTCGTCCGACCACTTTTAGTTTAGGCGCAGCTGCCATAACCTCGGCAGTCACCTTCGTATCAGAGCGTACGGCAATGGCATCGACGTCCTTGACTAATTCAAGGATCTGCTCGGGCGATGAGCCATAGGCCTCGATAACTTCAAAGCCCTCGCGGGACTTAAATAAATCAATACCAATGGGAGAGATGCGGTCGGCTACCAATATTTTCATAACAAAGGGGCGAGTAAATTTCACCTTGCCTGAATTGCAACGAAAAGCTGCATTCCAAGAGATTATTCGAAGCATCCCGAAAGTACAGCGCTTGACAGATGTAGGCGCAGGCCGCTAAGCAAGCTCTTTAAATCTATTGTAATCCCCATGGCATCACCCACAGAAGTTCGTAAAGGCAAGGTTCTTGATTATCAGGGCGCTCCCCACTTAGTCCTGGAAGTGCAGCATCGCACACAGGGGCGACAAGCCGGCTTTATGCAGGTGACGATGCGTAACCTGAATACAGGCTCCTCGACCAACACCAAAATACGCACGACAGACAGCGTAGACATCCTGCACACTGAGACGATCAAGCTGGAGTTCAGCTATATCGATGGGGACGGCTACCACTTCATGGATCCGGAGAGCTTCGAAGACATCATCCTCGAAGAATCACTGGTCGAAGACGCCAAGGACTTTCTTGTCGAGAACCAGATTTACAATATTCTCCATGTCGATGATAAGCCGGTGCAAATTGATCTGCCGGCTTCGATAGAGATGAAGGTTGTCGAGTCAGCTGAAGGCGTTAAAGGCGACACGGCATCCAACGTGCAAAAGCCAGCAAAGCTGGAAACCGGACTGACGATTCAGGTGCCTCTCTTCATTAAAGAAGGAGAAATCGTCAAGGTCAGCACGGCGGAACGCACCTACCAAGGGCGCGCCTAGTTGGCTGACTGGATACACACGCAATGCCGCATTAGGCGACCCGCTCAACAATCAATTCAGGTGGATTCGGGCGCTTGGGAGCCAGTCGATAGGCTGACTTCAGATACTCCAGCGCTTCTTCCATCTTCGATTCTTCATTGTAGTGGATCATCATCAGCGGTTCACCCTGCTTGACTTGTGTGCCGACTTTACGGATCTCAGAAACACCCACCGCCGGGTCATATTTTCCGTTCTTCCGAACCGCCAGTTTTTGTACACCGGTGGCGATCATTCCGGCATTGATAGTGTGCACATAGCCACGCTTTGGTGCGGGCAGCTTACGAACATGCTTCGCCGTAGGAAATTTGTCCGGATTATCCAGTACATTGGTGTCCCCACCTTGGGCGGCGACCATTTCTTTGAATTTCTCGAAAGCAGAGCCATCCTTTAAGTGACTCTGTACGGTTTGTTTTGCCGAGAGCGTGGAACCGGCAACCCCCGCCAAGCGAACGATTTCCATGCCCAGTTTGAGCACAAGTTCCTGCAAATCCTCCGGTCCTTCGCCCTGCAGCAGTTGGATCGCCTCCTTTATCTCCAAGGCTGTGCCTACGGTATCGCCCAGGGGTTGGTTCATGTCTGTAACCAATGCTACGCAGCGACGCTTCATCGAGCGACCGACACGGGTGATCGAGCGGGCCAATTGCTTGGCCTGTTCGAGGTCTTTGACAAAGGAGCCGTTGCCCCACTTGACATCAATGACCAAGCCTTCCGCGCCTTCCGCCAGCTTGCGACTGAGAACCGACCCGGTAATCAGCGGTAGACTGGGGATAGTGCCGGTATTCTGGCGAAGTTTATAGAGCATAGCATCGACCGGCGCAATTTCTTTATCCTGCCGGATAAAGGTACAACCGACTTTCTTTAATTGCGCCTTAAAATCTTTTAGGCTCAAGTCCGGACAGAAGCCGGGGATCGAAGAAAGCTTGTCCAGGTTACTGATCACATGCTCTTCATCTACGCCGTTCATCGTTGGCATAACCACGCCACAGGAAGCGGCCAAAGGCCCAAGCACGAGTGTCGTTTTGTCACCCACCCCACCGGTCGAGTATTTGTCGATCTTCGGACGGGCAATCCCGGTTAAATCAATGACCTCACCAGAAAGCATCATCTCTTCTGCAAAAACGGCAGTCTCCTGCGCGGACATACCTTGGAAATAAACCGCCATCCCCAGAGCTGCCTGCTGGTACTCGGGTAACTCCTCGTCTAAAATGGAATCGACGATAAAACGGATCTCGTCTTCGGAAAATTCACCGCCATCCCTTTTCTTTTCGATCAGGTAACTGAAGGACGGTTTGATAAACTTGCGGGCACTAATAATTTTCTTTCTCATTGAATTCTGGAATGCGCAAAATGCTGTCTGAAGGCGTAAACCTTTAGGTAATAGACGATTGCAAACCGCAATGTCGAGCAAAAAGTAATACAAAACCATGCACCGCCAAAGATTTTGCCCGACTGTATCCTCGTCGTTTCATAACCGTATAAAACAGCCTGTATTGCACCTGACATGGTAGAAAGCTTGACGCCCCCGCAGGAGCATCTTGCCTGTGCACCATGCAGGTAAGCTTTAATCCATCTCTGGAAATCGACCGAGTATTGCGGGAAACCGCTCTGTCTGTGCCGTCGATTGGTCCAGACTTTGATCCCGGAGTCCGGCCGGCCGACCCACGTTTCGGAGACTTTCAGGCCAATGGCGTGCTCGGTTATGCCAAGCGCAAGGGCATCAATCCGAGAGAACTGGGCGAAGCGCTTCTTCATGCCCTGCAAGCCTCCGATAAACTGGACCCGAAGCAGATAGAAATGACTCTCTCCGGGCCTGGCTTCCTCAACTTTCGTCTCTCTGGCGAGTTCCTATGGCAATGGCTGCTTGAACACGCGGGGAAAGAGGACTTTCGTGCCGGGGCCACCTCCCTGCGCAAGGGCCGCACCATCGTCATCGACTACCCCAGCGCGAATACGGCGAAACAGGCCCATATCGGCCACATTCGCCCCATGGTGATCGGCGAAGCCATTGCCCGACTACTTGATTTCTGTGGTGCGAAGACCATACGGGACAACCACATCGGGGACTGGGGGACCAACTTCGGCACCCTCATCATGAAAATCAAGCGCGACGGAATTAACCTCGAGCAAATCAGCGAAAACCCGTTAGCCGCTCTCGACAATCTGTATAAAGCGGGCAGTGCGCTTGAACAGGAGCAGCCTGAACTGAGGGAGCAATCCCGTAGTGAACTGGTCTCATTGCAAAACGGCGACCCGGAAAATACCGCTCTGTGGGAGCAGATCGTGGATATTTCAACCCGGGCATTTGATGCCCTCTTCGCTCAACTTGGCGTACGCGTCGATCATACCCTTGGCGAGTCCTTCTATCGGGACAAAGTGGATCGCATCTATGACGAACTGACGGAAACCGGTCTGGCAGAGGAAAGCGACGGCGCACTCGTTGTCTGGCATGATGAAGTGAAGAAATTTTCCCGCGATAATGAACGTCCCTACCCCTTCAATATCCGCAAAAAAGATGGCGCTTCCAACTACGCCACCACCGACCTCGCCACCATCCTCTATCGCGTTGAGGAATTTAAGGCCGAAGAAGTCGTCTACCTAACCGACGCACGGCAACAGGATCACTTTGAACAACTCTTCCTCACGACTAAAAAATGGTTTGCCGCAAAGAACTATCCGGTACCGCAAATGAATCACGTTTGGTGGGGCACAATTCTCGGGCCCGACAAGAAGCCCTTTAAGACCAAGTCCGGCGAGACCATAAAATTGCAGGCCTTACTCGACGAAGCCTGTCAGCGGGCCTACATAGTGGTCACCGCGAAAAACCCCGAATTGGAAGAAGAAGAGCGCCGCCAAATTGCCCGGACGGTCGGCATCGGTGCCCTCAAATACGCCGATCTATCCTCCAACCGGACACAGGATTATGTTTTCGACTGGGATCGTATGCTCAGTTTCGAAGGCAATACCGCTCCATATTTGCTCTATGCCGTAGCTCGCATAAACAGTATTTTCCGCAAGACGGGGATTGACCCCGATGCAGCGATCGAAGGCGCCAGTCCACTGGAGACCGAAGCCGAACAAACTCTCGCCAGAAAACTCATGGGCTTGCCCAACGCCCTTGAACTTACTCTGCACGACCTACGCCCCCACTTCCTCTGCACTTATCTGCACGAACTCGCCGGTGCCTACAGCAGCTTCTACAATGCCGACAAAGTCATGGTCGAAGAAACCGATGTGCGGGCACGCAGACTCCTCCTCTGTGCACGCGCCCGTACCGTCCTCATCACCGGACTCGAACTCCTCGGCATCGATCCCTTGGAACGCATGTAGCCGGCTCACATTTACGGTGCCTCATAGCAGAGCGCATTAACGCGCCAGATAGGTGTGCCCCTTCAGAACTTCGGTAAATTTTTCCAACATCCGTGTGCCTTCGCGTGGCTTGATCTGATCCGCCTTTGTTGCCCGATCAATCTGATTCTTCATCATGCGGGTAAGGACCTTTCCATCGTACTGCGTAAAACCGAGTACATCATTGATGCTGAATCCGCGAATACTATCCTCGATGAAGAATCCATCCTCCTCGTCATCCTCCAGAAAAACATGCACCTCATTGACCCGACCAAAAAGGTTGTGCAAGTCACCCATGATGTCCTGATAGGCACCAACTAAACAAAATCCAAGGTAGTAGGGTTTACCGTTCGGTTCATGTAATCGAAGAGTATTACGTATATCCTCGACATCGGTAAAGGACGAGATCTTGCCCTCGCTGTCACAGGTGATATCGACTAGTGTAGCGTCGACTGAAGGGTACTCCTCCAATCGATGGAGGGGCACAACCGGGAAAAGCTGCCCACAAGCCCAGTGATCGATGAGCGACTGGAATACGGAGAAATTGCATACGTATTGATCAGCCATGTCAGTTGGCAGCGACTCCAATTCCTCCGGTGTATAGCGAGCACTTTTACCCGCCTCCGATAATTCGCGGCAAATCTTCCAATAGAGCGCATCGGCTAATGCCTTTTGCTTCAGGTCCAAATAGCCTAGGTTAAACAAATTATCGGCCGATTCTTTTTTCTGCTGGGCGTCATGAAAACGTTCCAAGTCACTCGAATTATGCTCATTCAAGAGGATTGATTCGAGCTCGCGCAAGACCGGGTTGTGCTGATTCTTACCGGAAAGCTTTGGCGTAACAGATGTCTTGGATATACGGTCGCATACCTCGGTAACCAGAATAGAGTGTGCCGCGACGACAGCGCGCCCGCTCTCCGAGACGATATCCGGCTGGGGAACCGAGGCTTCCTGACAAACTGTCTTTATATGATACACAATATCCCGAGCATATTCGCGCAGGGTGTAGTTCATCGAGCTTTCGTAGTTACTGCGGGAGCCATCATAATCAATGCCAAGCCCACCCCCGACATCGATCAGCTGCACCGGAAACCCCAATTTGTACAATTCGCAGTAATAGCGGGTGGCCTCGATTGTCGCTCGTTTGATCGTTTGAATATTAGGTACCTGCGATCCAATATGAAAATGGATAAGCTTCAATGCACTACCCATTTTTGCCCGCTTCAACCGCCTGGCAGCATCCAAAATTTCAGGACTGGTCAACCCAAACTTGGCATCCTCGCCCGATGAACTGGCCCACTTACCCTCACCCATCGTGCTCAACTTCATACGAAATCCGATAAGCGGCTCGACGCCCATTTCCTTGCTCAAACGAATAATCCGAGGCACTTCGCTCAATTGCTCAACCACCAGGTAAATCTCTTTTCCCAACCGCCGACCACTCAGCGCCAGACGAATAAATTCATCGTCTTTGTAGCCATTACAGACAATCAGTGCCTGACTGTCCTTATGCATCGCTAATGCGATAACCAGCTCCGGCTTACTGCCACACTCCAAGCCGTAATGAAAGGGCTCGCCGGCATCCTGAATCTCCTCAACAACCTCGCGTAATTGATTGACCTTAATTGGAAACACACCGCGGTACACTCCGCTATACGACTCCTCTACAATCGCTTTGGCAAAGTGCTCATTCAACTCAACCACACGGGTTCGCAGCAAATCCTGTATACGAATCGTGAGGGGCAACTCATAGCCTTTATCCAACGCCTCCCGTACGATATCATAAATACAGATAGATCGTGAGTCCCGCAAGGGATGGACCTCCAGAAACCCGTCCGCATTGACCGTAAAATGTCCGGATCCCCAACGCTTTAATCCGTAATATTCCTCAGCGTTTGAAGGCTTCCAGTTATGGTCATTGATCACAGCAAACGTCCCGGTTAAACAGCAAAGAGTGGATCAAAAGAAGACGAAAACGGCTGACGAAGGATTAATCCGCACCAAATCATGGCCTAACGAAGAAAATGACGGCGACTGCTGAGCAGTTATAGCAAGTCCGCGTAGGCGGAAGGTTGCAGAAGGCCGGATACATCCGATACATCG
This sequence comes from Opitutia bacterium UBA7374, assembly GCA_002469895.1. Taxonomy (GTDB): domain Bacteria; phylum Verrucomicrobiota; class Verrucomicrobiia; order Opitutales; family Coraliomargaritaceae; genus UBA7374. The sequence goes on along the minus strand of DKOA01000059.1, from coordinate 12,407 downwards.
ATCAAGCGGATTTTCACGAGCCAGCCACCGGAGAAGGCCGCCTGATTGACCAGCGCGGGATCCGCATCAACTGCTTCGTTAATTTCCACGATCTCCGCTGCAACCGGCATGTATAAGTCAGATGCTGCCTTGACCGATTCCACTACGCCAAAGGTATCCCCTTTGACAAAAGCAGATCCCACATCGGGCAACTCGACAAAAGTAATGTCACCAAGGCTCTCTTGCGCGTAATCCGTTATGCCCACGGTTGCCGTACCATCCCCATTGAGCTGCAACCACTCGTGGTCTTGCGTGTACAGATAGTCTTCCGGCAGCTGGCTCATTGAATAATTACTAGTCAGGCTCACATGAGCCGATTAATGTACCTAGGCTTAATTTTCGAAAAATTGGATGATTTGCTCAATGATCACCTTGTGCTCTTGAGGCGTAATTTCACCGTCTTTAAGCCTACGGTCAGCCTCAAACGCTTGCTTAGCCATGCGGTCAAATGGATCTTTACCGGTCGATTGAGGTACCAAATCACTTTCTAACTCTTCTTTCATCTCACCCGGCTCTAAATCTACATAATGGCCCAGATCGCGGGAGAGGCCAAACTTGATGAAGTTTTCACTTTTTTCGTTCGGGACTGGGGTAAAGTACTTCACTGCTGTGTTGTAGCCCTCTTTTTCAAGGCGTACTTCATGTACGATCTTTCGCGGCAGATCGACACTCAAAGGCGTAGGCCCGACTGATTCGCCATTGATAAATACCTCTGCTCCAGAGGGAAGCGACATGACGATAACCGATTGAGGCATACCGTCTCGCAAATGCGCGCAACCGTTAAGAAAAAGAATTGCTGCAACAACAGCCGGAAAAATAATAAAGCGAGTTTTCATTCAAAATTGTGATACAGTTTGAGAAAAAGATCAGTCATCGATGCGGTCAAGACTATAGGTGACTTATACGAAGAGAGGGACAAAATAGCGATTTCCAGCGAGTAATTTGCTTGAAATGCAGATCTACTCCGACAGTAAGAGAATTGTGTGGATCAAAAAGTGAATGGCCGAAGCCATCGCAATGATCGGCACCTCGAAAATGATCGCCGCATTTATCTTAGCAGTAGCCTTCACTATAGGTGTATCCGCAGTCTGTTCGTTGCTGGAAGCAATGATCCTCAGCACAACGACTGCTGAAATCGAAGCCTTGAAGAAATCCAAGCCGACAAGCGGCAAACGTCTTGAGTATTATAAGGAACATTTGGAAGAGACATCGTCTGCGATACTCGGACTCAACACCATTGCCAACACATTAGGAGCGACCATGGTGGGCGGGCTAGCCGTGAAAATCTGGGCCGACGGCTCTAACGTTCTCTTGAATGTTTCAATATCTATGGCCCTGGCTATTCTTATATTCTCGGAAATCATCCCAAAAAATGTGGGGGTCCTCTACCGTCCCCAACTGCAACCCTTCCTCATTATTCCACTTTCCTGGATCTGCCGGATTATGACACCGGTTTCCCGTCTCGTTGGGTTGATCGTGCGCTTCTTGCTCCGCCCCTCCGGGACCCAAACAGCAGATAGTGACGCTGAAATCATGCTCTTGGCTGAAAAAAGTGCCAATGAGGGCAACCTCACATCCAATGAGCGACAGGTCATCCACAACGCACTACAATTGGATGAAGTTCTTGTAGAAGCGATGATGACGCCCAGAAGCGTTGTTTGTTTGCTGGATGACAGCCAGTCCATTGGATCACTCTTCAACGAACGAAAGCATATCCCCTTTGGCCGAATTCCGGTCTATCACGAACAAAGTGATAACATCACCGGTATCGTCCGAAGACGCGACATTCTGGCAGCAAAAGCCGAGGAAGAAGACCACCGCCTGATCTCTGAATTTGCCAGAAGTCCGATCTACATTCCCGAGAGCGCAACCGCTGATGACGCCCTGCAGACATTTCTAAAGGCCCACCAACAACTAGCAGTTGTCGTTGATGAGTTCGGCTCCATGTCCGGCGTCATTACAATGGAAGACATCATGGAATATATTATTGGTCAGGAAATCTACGAAGAGGACGACCCTGCCGTAGATATGCGAGAACTGGCCCGTAAACGCCAATTTGCAGAAAAACATAAAAGTCGCCGCAAAGAAAACTAACGGGTAGCGGAGGCGGAAGATAAAGCCTGACAATAGGACTTGGCAAAGTAGCTCAGCAAAATGTCTGCACCCGCCCGACGAATAGCTAAAAGAGATTCATCACGGCAACTCTCTAAATCCAACCAACCTTTCTCCGCAGCGGCCATGATCTGCGCGTATTCACCCGATACCTGATAAGCGGCCAGTGGAAGATCCGTTTCTTCGCGAACTTCACGAATCACATCCAAATAGGGGCCGGCTGGCTTGACCATGAGTACATCTGCACCCTCAGCCTCGTCCAATGCAGCTTCCATCAAAGCTTCCCGACGATTCCCCGGATTGAGCTGATACGTCCGCTTGTCCAGCTGCTGAGTTCCTGCACTCGATGCACTGCCGACCGCATCCCGGAACGGCCCGTAATAAGCCGAAGCAAACTTTGCAGAATACGCCATGATCGCAGTCTGCTCAAAATCATTGTCATCCAGGCTAGCGCGAATCGCTCCCACCCGGCCATCCATCATGTCCGAGGGCGCAACCATATCGACCCCGGCATGAGCCGCCAGTACCGCCATCTCAGCCAATATCTCGACGGTCGCATCATTCGCTAAATCACCGCTGGTCGGGTCAAGCAATCCATCGTGCCCATGCGTCGTGTAAGGATCTAAAGCTAAATCCGTAATCACTGCTATCTCCGGCACCGAAGCCTTGATCGCACGAATCGCGCGTAGGACCAGAGTATCCGGATTCAACGCCTCCCGACCATCCTCCGATTTCAGCGAAGCATCTAACTTCGGGAATAAAGCGACTCCCGGTATCCCCAGAGCAGTGAGTTCACGACACTCCTCGACGAGGTGAGGAATCGTCAAACGAGAAATCCCCGGCATGGATTCAATGGGTTCGGGCGCCCCATCTCCATCGATGACAAACAACGGCTGGATAAAATTCGCCGGCTGTAAAACAGTCTCGTTGCCCAATGCACGTAAGGCTGCAGTTCGGCGCATACGGCGCGGACGGCGCGGCAAGTCGAGTCGATAGTCTGTACTCATCTTGACTCTAGATTGACGGATCCGTAGAGGAGTAAAAGAGCAAAGTGTATCTCTAAGAACAAAAATTTCACGCTTCACTTCGCTCCAGAGTGTCCTTTCGATCCCCCTATGGCCGTTCAGCTCTATGACACCCTACGCCGCACTGTAGAACCGCTCCAATCCGAGCCCGGTGAACCACTGCGCTTCTATTGCTGTGGGCCCACCGTCTATGGGCCGGCTCATATCGGCAACTTTCGGACTTTTCTTATTCAGGATACACTGCGCCGCGTCCTTGAAGTCGATGGCCAAACAGTCGAACACGTTCGCAATATTACAGACCTCGACGACAAGACCATCCGCCAATCACAAGCCGAAGGCCTCCCATTGGCCGAGTTTACCGCAAAATGGACCCAGAAATTTCAAGCAGACTGCGCCGCCCTCAACATGCGGCCGCCATCCAATGAACCGAGCGCAGTCGCCCATATTCCGCAACAGATAGCGCTGGTTCAACAACTCGTGGATAAAGAACACGCTTACGTCAGCGAAGATGGCTCGGTCTATTTCCGGGTCGATTCATTCGAGAACTACGGCAGCCTGTCCAAACTCAAGCAACGCGATTTAAAAACGCAGCAGCAAAACTCTGCCGGCGAACGCAACGACGCCGATGAATACGACCGTGAATCAGTATCCGACTTTGCTCTCTGGAAAAGCCGTAAGCCCGAAGACGGCGATAACTACTGGCCCAGCCCCTGGAGCGAAGGTCGGCCCGGCTGGCACCTCGAATGCTCCGCCATGGCGGAGAGCGCCTTTGATGGAGCGATGATCGATCTCCATGGGGGTGGCATTGACCTTTGCTTCCCCCACCACGAAAACGAAATTGCCCAATCCGAATGTGCCCATGGCCGCGCCTTCTGCCGACACTGGTTCCATAGTGCCCACCTCATGGTCGAGGGTGCCAAGATGTCGAAAAGCCTGGGGAACTTGTATACCCTCGAAGACTTACAAACGAAAGGCTTCCCGCCGGCAGCTCTCCGTTACAGCCTCATCGCTTCCAGCTATCGACAGCAACTCAACTTCACAATTGATGGCCTCCATGCAGCCCGCAGCGCCCTATTAAAGATGGAACGCTTTGCGGATTCCCTGCTAGCGGTTACCGGAGAAGATCGGAACGCTCTGGCAACCTACATAAATGCTGAGACTGCAAGCGGGTTTGGTCGGTTCGCAAAAGCATGGGAAAGTCTTTGCAACAACCTGAATACTGCAGCCTGCCTCGGCGCGATTTTCGGAGTGATTGGCTCCAACCCGGCCCCCAGCCTCAAAGCAGAAGACGCTCGGGCCCTACTCGATGCCTTTGGTTCCATTCTCTATGCTCTGGGCCTGCAGCTCTACTCAGTAGAAACTCCCAAGCAAGAAGCGCCGGATGATATCCTCAACCTTGCCCAACAACGCTGGGAGGCCAAGCAAGCCCGTGATTGGGCGAAGGCCGATGAAATTCGCGATGAACTCCTCTCTGCAGGGTGGGTCGTCAAGGACAGTAAAGAAGGTTTCGAAGTCGTACCTTCTTGATTTTGCATCATTTTTTTATTGAAAAAGAATCAAAATGATGCAAGTTAATATGTTATGAGAATCACCGTAGAGATCGACGAAGCCACCTTGACGGAATTGTCTCGCATTACGGGCGAGCGCAAAAAGAGCCCCGCCATAGCCTCCGCAGTACGGGAATTCGTCAACCGCCGAAAGGCCCGCGAATTCGGCACTTTGTTGCGCGAGGGTGCCTTCGACTACCCCTCGACTAACGAGGAAATCGAAATCTCCGACCGCTAATGGTCCTGGTTGATACGTCCGTCTGGATCGAGGCCTGCCGCCGCGAAGGCGATCTCGCCTGCAAGGTTGGTCTGGAAAACCTTCTGGAAGAATATGATGCGGCTTGGTGCAGCACAGTCCGCATCGAATTCATGGGAGGTGCCGGCAAGGAGGAACGTTCCAAGCTGGCCTTTTGGTTTGAATCTATTCCCTACCGACCGGTTCTGGAAAAACACTGGGAGTCTGCCATGCGCCATGCCTGGACGCTACGTGACCGCGGCCACACCCTACCGTGGAACGACATCCTCATTGCCAGCCTCGCCCTCGATCTGGACATGCGCGTTTACGCCAAGGATAAGCATTTTGACATCCTCTCTGAAGTCCTCGAACTAACCCTCTACAAACCCGGCTACGGCGGACGCTATAGGCCGACCGAATGATCCCACCAAGCGGCCAGGGATTGACGAAGCCGCATAGATCCATCAATCCAACTCAAATGTCGCATTCCGTACCGCAACCGCTTGGCCAGCGCATCTCCCAATGGGGCGAAGGTCCTCTTTGGTGGGAGGGCGCCCTTCTCTATGTCGATATTGAGGGCCATACTTTGATCAAACTCGATACCGATACGGGAGATGAACAAACTTGGGATGTCGGCGAACGCATTGGAACGGTCGTCCCGACCAGCGATGGAAACTACCTCTACGCGGGCGACAGCGGCATTGTCCGCTTCAACCCGAAAACTGGAGAAAAAATCGCCATCGCCGACCCTGAAGCTACCATGCGAGAAACCAATCGCTTCAATGACGGAAAATGCGACCCGGCTGGTCGCTTTTGGGCCGGTAGTATTAGCCTGACCAAGAACACCGGAAGCGCCAACCTCTACTGTCTCGATACAGACGGCAGTCTGTCCCTGAAAATCCCTGCAGTAACCAACTCCAACGGCATCTGCTGGACCGGAGATGCCAAGGCACTCTACTACATCGATACGCCGACCAAACAAATTCGCGCTTACGACTACGACATGGCTACGGGCGTAATCACCAATGCCCGAGTCGCCATCAACACTGAAGAACTCGGTTTCGATAGCTCGCCCGATGGCATGACCATCGACACAGAAGACAAAGTCTGGGTAGCCTTCTGTCATGGCGGTTGCGTCGCTCGTTTCGATCCGACCACAGGGAAACTTCTTCAACGCGTCGACCTTCCCTGTTTGGAAACGACTGCCTGCGCTTTTGGCGGCCCGAATTTAGATCGTCTCTTTGTCACGACCGGTATTCACAAAACCCTCGAAGAACCGGAAGCCGGAAAAATCTTTGTCATTGATGGACTCGGCGTACAGGGGGTTCCCGCCTTTGCTTATACGCAGTCCAAATAGGGCGCGGTTCTGGAATTGACTAGCCGCCCCGCCCAAACTGTCTTCGATCAGACAAATATCTATTTCCCATAATGAAAGCCATGTCCCCGCTCGAAGAGCTTCGCCACTCCTGTTCCCACGTGCTCGCCACAGCCGTTTTACGCCTCTACCCGGAGACGCAACTCGACATCGGGCCACCCACGGGCAACGGCTTTTACTACGACATCGACCTCGATAAGAAACTCGATGCCTCTGACCTCGAAGCGATCGAGGCCGAGATGAAAAAAGTCATCAAGGAGAATCAAAGGTTCACCCGCATTGAATGCTCCCGTGAAGAAGCCGTCGAAAAGATCAAAGAGTGCGGGCAGGAACGCTACAAACTTGGTCGCCTTGACGACGTCCCTGAAGGCGAACAAGTCAGCTTTTACCAAAACGGAGAATTTATCGACCTCTGCGCCGGACCTCATGTCGGCTACACAAAAAAAATTAAAGCCTTTAAGCTCCTCTCCATCGCCGGTGCCTATCACCGGGGAGATGAAAAGAACAAGCAACTCCAGCGCATCTATGGCACCGCATTTCCCAACAAAGAAGAACTGGCGGAATACCTTGAACGCATGGAACAGGCCCGCGCACGGGACCACCGCAAACTAGGCAAAGAACTTAAACTCTTTCATATCGACGAAGCCGTCGGCTCCGGGATGGTCCTCTGGACACCCAACGGCGCCGTTCTCCGTACCGAACTGCAAAACTTCATTGCCGATGAACTCGGCAAGACCGGATACGATCAGGTATATACGCCGCACATCGGAAAACTCGGTCTCTACCGCACCTCTGGTCACTTCCCCTACTACAAGGAATCTCAATTCCCCCCCGTAGTTGAACCCGGCACTGTGGAAGAACTCGCCCAACAGGGCTGCTCCTGTGCAGACCTCTCCAACCAACTCGATTCCGGCGAGATCGACGGCTACCTCCTCAAGCCGATGAATTGCCCGATGCACATCAAGATCTTCGACAGCCAGCCGCACTCCTACCGCGACCTTCCTGTCCGACTCGCTGAATTTGGCACCGTCTACCGATGGGAACAATCGGGCGAACTCAACGGCCTCACCCGCGTCCGCGGATTCACTCAAGACGACGCCCACCTCTTTTGTACCGAAGATCAGATCGCCGGTGAAATCGCCGGTTGCCTCGACCTCGTCAAACTCGTCTTTGAAACCTTGGGCATGTCCGACTACCGGGTACGAATCGGGCTTCGCGATCCCGATTCGACCAAATATGTCGGACAAGCAGAGAAATGGGACCGCGCCGAAAACGCCCTCCGCGAAGCGGCCAAAACCCTTGGTGTCGATTACTCCGAAGAACCCGGCGAAGCGGCCTTCTATGGCCCAAAGATCGACTTTGTCGTGAAAGACGTAATCGGCCGCGAATGGCAACTCGGCACCGTCCAGGTCGACTATAATCTACCCGAGCGTTTTGACCTTAACTACATCGGCGCCGACAACGAAAAACACCGTCCCGTCATGATCCACCGCGCTCCCTTCGGCTCGATGGAACGCTTCTGTGGCGTCCTTATCGAACACTTTGCCGGCAGCTTTCCCACTTGGCTGGCTCCCGAGCAAGTTCGCATCCTCCCGATGAATGACGACCTCGTCCCCCAGGCCCGTGAAATTGAAACCCTTCTCAAGGCCGCTAAAATCCGCGTCACCGTTGATGCCGTGGCAGACAAGCTCGGTGCCAAGATTCGCAAATGCCACCTCGATAAAGTTCCGAATTTCCTCGTCCTCGGCAAACAAGAAGCCGAAGCCGGCATGGTCAAAGTCAACTCGCGAGCGAACAAAGCCCTCGAAGGGCTCAAAACCGTCAACGAATTCCTCGCTGAACTGCTCGAGAACATCGCATCCAAGACCCTCCCCGACCCCAAGGATTAAAATAATGGAAGAAGCAAAACCACTGAGCAGTGCCGAGAAAAAAGAACTTCGCGGCATCGCCCAACGACTCAAGCCACTGGTACGCGTAGGCAAACAAGGTTTGTCTGATAGCGTGCTGGGCGAGATCGAAACCGCGCTGACCGGGAACGGCCTGATTAAAATCCGTTTTGAGGGTGATCGAGCTACGGTGCGCCAGTTTTGTCAGGAAATTCCCGAAAAAACCCAAAGCGAATATATTGGCGGAGTCGGCAGGGTCGGTCTCTTCTTTCGGGAAATGAAGGATGGTACTTCCCTTTGAGTCGGCACCGTGATCCAGCAAATTTACTAGACTCGGGTTTCTCTGAACGATCAGAAAACCAGAAACAAGCCCTTTACCTCTAAAGTGACGGCTCCCTTTTCAGGATGCTCAGCTCATTCTTAAGGATCTGCTCCTGAAGACTTTCGATACGCACTTTTACATCATGCTGATTGTGCTCGTTTGCCTCCAAATTAAGGAGCTCAATTTCTTTTTTTAATGCGCGGTTTTTCTCGCGCAACTGCTCAATATAGAGTTCCTCACGACTCAACTTACTTGCGGCGACAGCAGACTGCCGAATGTTCAGGCCAGTCACTGGATATGCTTGAATCAGTTTACGGCTCATTGGATCCAGATCACGTATCGCATAGATATGTTCTGTCCGATCACTTTCCCGAAGAAATGAGATCTTTGTTCGGCTCCGCCCCAAGAGTACAGCCTTGAGTGTCGAACCGCTCTTATTCTGTAGCTCTACACGATCGGGAAATGCCAACTCCTTTGCTTCACCGGGAATGCCAAGCGGGGCTCCTGTAGTTGCGGCTGCCATCGTTTGATCAACCGAACTGCCCGAAAAGATCGAAATTTGCGATTTCAGCTTTGGCAGAAAGATTACCAATGGCACGGCACCAAGCGCGGCCAGAATAAGGGGCATAAAGAGTACTATAGATCGGCGCATCAGATTTGAAACGCTGATATGTCGTAGTAACACGGCGCATCCGTCCAGTAAAAAAAGAATCCTATAAAATTAGGCTGCGCTATTTCCTGCCTTACTCCGGGAAGCGAATGCTCTACATATGCAGAGAAAACCAATCCATAAGGCATATGCGGCCGGCTCCGGCACCACCGTGTAGCCGATGTCACGGAAACTCTGCAAAGTAGTATTACTTAACCACATATTACCACTGGCCGATCCGCTCATCAGCTCATCGTCGAGCCGACGACCATTGCTCGCAAAGTTTGTACCCTCGTCCCAGTGACCATCGGCCGTGCCTGCTCCACCCGCTAACTCTACCGGCACAAAAGCGGCGGTGGGCGCATTGAACTCCTCGCGAAAGGCCGCCAACCCTGCGGCACCGGTGTATTGTCCGGTCCCGTCCACGTAGACATCATTGAATGTCCAGAGCAAACCCAAACCAAGCACATGACCCATTTCATGACGGATCACATCCTCAAAAGTACCGGGAAATGTATTACCATAGAAGGGGATATCCGTTGTATCAAAAGTCATTTCACCACGAGTGGGCTCGACAAAACTGCCGAGAAAATTAACGCGCGTTACTGACGCCGTCCCAAGAGTCCCTGCAAATCCGTCAATATTACCCAGCGATACATCAATTCGCAACTCGCTGGGCGCTGCGTTCCCCTGATCGATGTAACCAGTCACACGACTTTCCCAAAAACGCTCGGCCGCAGTGAAGGCCGCCCCATAGCTGGAAATGTCTTGCGCAGAAGTATCCCCGTAATCCAACACAATGTTCATAACCGCACTTACCGAGGATACCATCGAAGAGGCAATCAGACAATAAAATAGGCTTTTATTGTTCATTAAATAGGCTTTTTAACCTATATTACAAGGAAGTCAATGCATTACATAGTGCTCCAATCTGAAGAGTAGCCAAACGAGGGAGAATCGAACGGATAATCGATTCGAGTTGTAAACGCGCTGATAGAGTACCCGGATAATAAAGGAGTGCTTCGGTTCTCCATTAGTCTTGTCTCTGCTCAAGAGGGTCTTCCGAAACCACTCGCCTGCCCAGAACTCGTTTCATCTTTATACGTTTCAAACTTCCCTCCGACGCACCCTTCTCTATACTTCGCGCTATGTCTGATTATCACAACGTCCAGGAAGTTAAAGCCATCGATCCGGCCATTGCTGCACCCTTCCGCTGCATACTAATACTACGCCGTAAGCATACCAAAACAGCGAAAAACGGCAACCCCTTCCTCAGTATCGAACTGGGCGACAGCGGTGGCAGCTTTACCGCAAATTGCTTTTCTGACTCCGCAATTTTCAAAGCGATCGAAAAGATGGATGAAGGCTCCATCCTTCGGGTAGCCGGTAAGACGGAATACTACAACGATCGTTTCTCCCCACGCCTCCAGTCAGCAGAACAGATTGATCTCGACGAAGCCGAAGCCGAAGGCGTCGCCGGAGAACTCGTCGAAACACCACCTGAAACAGAAGAAACCCTGTGGCAAACACTGCAAGACGCCGTCGCCGTCATCCAGCATCCCCAGTTGAAGGAAACGGTTGAGCGGGTACTTGAAGAAGTGGGTGACCATTTTCGCGTATGTCCCGCAGCCATTAGTATGCACCATGCCTATCGTAACGGCCTGCTCGAACACACCGTGCATATGCTGCAGGCGGCCCGTGCCTTACTCCCGGTCTACCCACAGGTCGACCCCGACCTGGCACTGGCCGGTATCGTTCTTCACGACATCGGAAAACTCGAAGAATACGAGGGCGACTTCGCCGTCAAAACCAGCCGCATCGGCACTCTTCAAGGGCATGTTGTCATCGGCTTCCGAGTCGCGCGAAAAGCCGCTCTTCTCTCCAAGCTCAACCCCGACCTGACCGAACGCCTCGAGCACATTATCCTCAGTCACCAAGGTGAAAAAGAATGGGGTGCCGCTGCTATGGCTGCCACTCCGGAAGCGGTGTTTGTCTCTATGGTCGACAATCTGGATGCGAAGATGGGCATGGTCCAGCGCGTGCTGCGCAACGCACCGGAGGGCGACACCTTCTCCGATTTCCTACCCGGCCTGCAGACGCGTGTCTTGCTCACACAACCAGATAAAAGCTGATCGCTGGACCACAAAAAAGACTTGCCCGAAAAACTCCGAACAAGGCTAGTAAAAATTAGAGCTAACTAAGAAACAACTACTTCAAGTCGAAGCGATCGAGATTCATCACCTTGTTCCAGGCGGCGACAAAGTCCTTCAGGAACTTCTCCCCTGAATCAGCGCTACCGTAGATCTCTGCAATGGCACGCAGTTCGGAATTTGAACCGAAGATTAAATCGACGCGACTGCCGGTCCACTTGACCGCGCCGCTCTTCCGATCCTTCCCTTCAAAGACCTGCTCATGCGGATCAACCGCACTCCACTGGATGCCCAGATCCAGTAAATTGACAAAGAAGTCATTACTCAGCGCACCGGGACGGTCGGTAAATACCCCCCAGTTGGATGCATCCGTATTAGTTTCCAATACACGCAAACCACCGATTAGAACAGTCATTTCCGGAGCGGTCAGCGTCAGTAACTGAGCGCGGTCAATCAACATATGCTCCGATTCGAGATACATCCGGCTCTTCAGGTAATTCCGGAAACCATCCGCCTGTGGTTCCAAAGGAAGAAAACTCTCCACATCAGTATGCTCCTGATTGGCATCCACACGACCCGGAGTAAAGGGAACCTCAATCGTCTGCCCCGCACTCTTTGCCGCGGACTCCAAGCCCGCACAACCTGCCAGTACAATCAAATCGGCCAATGAAACCGCCTTGTTACCCGACTGCGCTTCATTGAAGCCCTTTTGAATAGATTCCAGAGCATCCAACACCTTGGACAGTTGCTGCGGATTATTCACCTCCCAGTACTTCTGCGGAGTCAACCGTAGACGGGCACCATTGGCACCGCCACGCATATCCGAACCCCGGAAAGTCGAAGCCGAAGCCCATGCCGTAGAAACCAATTCAGAAACGGTCAACCCGGAGGCCAGAATCTTATCTTTCAAATCCGTGGCATCCGAACCATCTACCAGATCATAAGAGCGAGCGGGCAGCGGATCCTGCCAGATCAATTCTTCGTCAGGTACATCTGAACCGAGATACCGAACCTTTGGCCCCATATCGCGGTGCGTCAGCTTATACCAGGCACGCGCAAAAGCATCA
>DKOA01000003.1 GCA_002469895.1 Opitutia bacterium UBA7374 | reverse complement strand
TGCGGGTGATACTTCATGGTATTCCCGATTACATTGGCTACTTTGTTATAGCGGCCGTCCTCCAGTTCCCGGAGAGAGTGCAGTATGCGGCGTTGTACCGGCTTGAGACCATCGTTTGCGTGGGGGACAGCCCGTTCCAGAATGACATAGCTGGCGTATTCAAGAAACCAGCTACTGAACATTGAATCTACATGGCCTGCGTCGGTCTGCAGGGAGAAGAGTTCATCATCGGACAGAGCCGCAGACGCCTCATTGCTTGCCGTCTCCCGATCGGTCGGATTGCTGGTTGTGTCTTCATTGAGATCCAGTCCAAGTTCCAGTGAGGGGTCGCTTTTGGATGTTTGCTTCTTTTTTGGCATCGATTCGTCGTCTAAACTACGAGCAAGGGATAATTGTGGGGTAGATCAAGGTCTAATCCTGATTTAACGGTACGTGATTTTTACTGACTCGCCAAAATATTCTCTAGTAAATTCGTACAATGACTGCACTAAACGATCCCAAGTCGATATTCCAGACGGAACACCGCGCACTCAACCGATGGATTGAAAAAATGATTACCATGTGCCAGCCGGATTCCGTCCACTGGTGCAATGGCTCGGAGGAAGAAGCGGACACGCTTTTCTCACAGATGGTGGAGCAGGGCATGTGCATTCGTTTGAATGAAAAATTGCGTCCGAATAGTTATCTCTTTCGCTCCGACCCACGAGATGTAGCCAGAGTCGAATCCCGTACTTTTATCTGTTCACAGAATCGTGATGGTGCCGGGCCGACCAATAACTGGGAAGAGCCCCGCAAAATGCGTCGCAAAATGAAGCGCCTCTTCAAGGACTCGATGCGCGGACGTACCATGTATATCATTCCTTTCAGCATGGGTCCGGTCGGTGGGCCGATCTCAAAGATTGGCGTAGAAGTGACGGATTCACCGTACGTCGTGGTGAATATGCGGATTATGGCGCGTATCGGCGATGCCGTACTTGAGGCATTGGGCAAAGACGGCTTTTTTGTGCCTTGTTTGCACTCGGTGGGCTGCCCGCTGGAACCGGATCAGGTCGATGTTAGCTGGCCCTGCGATCCGGAGAACACCCATATTGTTCACTTCCCCGAGGAACGTACGATCGTCTCTTACGGCTCCGGTTACGGCGGCAACGCTTTGCTCGGCAAAAAATGTCTGGCCCTTCGGATTGCCTCTACCTTGGCACGCGATGAGGGCTGGATGGCTGAGCACATGCTTATTTTAGGGGTGGAAGAACCGGATGGCCGCAAGACCTATGTGACCGCTGCCTTCCCCAGTGCCTGTGGTAAGACGAACTTCGCCATGCTCATACCGCCCAAGGCGATGGAAGGCTATAAGGTAACTTGCGTGGGCGATGACATCGCCTGGATCAAGCCAGGTGAGGATGGCTACCTCTATGCGATTAACCCCGAGGCCGGTTTCTTTGGTGTGGCACCGGGTACCTCCGCGCAAACTAATCCCAACGCCATCGCTTCCTGCTCGAAGGACACGATCTTTACGAATGTAGCTTTGACTGATGAAGGGGATGTCTGGTGGGAGGGCATAACCGAGGAAGTGCCGGAGCACCTGATCGACTGGCAGGGCAACGACTGGACACCGCAAAGTGATTCACCCGCAGCGCATCCGAATAGCCGGTTCACTTCACCCGCGGAGAATTGTCCGGCAATTGATCCCGACTGGGAAAAGCCGGAAGGGGTACGCGTCCATGCGATTATCTTTGGCGGTCGCCGAATGAGTGATGTGCCGTTGGTTTCGCAGGCCTTTAATTGGGGTCATGGCGTCTATTTGGGGGCAACTACCGGTTCTGAAACAACCGCTGCTGCGGAGGGTGCGATGGGTCAACTCCGCCGCGATCCGATGGCTATGCTTCCATTTTGCGGTTACCATATGGGGGATTACTTCCGTCATTGGTTCAAGATGCAGCGTGATCTTCGAGAAACGCCCCGCGTCTTTAACGTCAATTGGTTCCGCAAAGACGAAAAAGGCAACTGGATGTGGCCCGGCTTTGGCGAAAATATGCGCCCCCTGAAGTGGATTATTGAGCGGGCCACCGGCCGCGCGGTCGGTATTGAAACCCCCATCGGCTGGATGCCCCGCTATGCCGACTTGGACTGGCGCGGACTCGATATGGACGAGGCAACTTACAGCTCACTTATGTCAATTGACCGTGATCGCCTGCGCATGCAGACCCTTCAACACGAAGAACTCTTCCTCAAGCTCTTCCAGCACCTGCCTAAGGAAATGATCTTTGAAAGGGAGTTGCTGATTTCGCGGCTGTAGCGGTTCATCAGGGAAAGACATCTAGCCATCCACCTAGCGGGCAATGTCATTTTGACCGATGACGCGGAGTTGGTGTCGGTTAATCGTGTCGGTGGCTAGATCGTTATCTTCGAGGCTCAGGGCCAATGCGGGCTTACCCATTGGGCGGGAAAGGAACGGATAGGTGTAGTGTATGTTGATCTCGGCCTGTACGAGTGCCGAAGTCACTCGTTTGATGTCGGCTTCACTGTCCAATTCGACCGCAACGAGCTCACTTTGTACATAGGAGAAGCGGTGCTCAATGAGGAGTTTTTGCGCCTCTTCGGGATAATCGACAATAAACCGTATGATCGAGCTATCCGTCGTATCGAGAATTGAAAACGCCATGATATGAACCTCATGCACGGAGAGCAGACTAATAATTTCGTTGAGCCGCCCAACTTTGTTATCTGCGTGAACAGAGAACTGAATTACCGGACGGTAGGCACCGGGTGCGCGTATGATATCTGCAGACATGAGATTATTTTAGGTGATACGAGCCATTCATGCACGTTTTTTTTCCTTTTGGATTTTTCTTTTGCTCGGATTGAAGTCGGTCTGTTTTTCGCATGTTTGTAGTTTAACCTTAGAGTGAGCCAATCTACTCTATATTTTGTACCTGCTCGCGGATGCGCTCGAGTGTATTTTTGCCCTCAATGACCGCGCGCGTAATCTCAATTTGTGTTGATTTACTGCCGGTTGTATTGAGCTCGCGATGAATCTCCTGGCAGAGAAAGTCCATTTTTCGTCCACTGGCTTCGCTTGATTGAATAAATTCAAGGAATTGCTTGAGGTGTGCGTCCAAGCGGGTGATCTCCTCGCTGATGTCTGAACGATCGGCAAAGAGGGCGAGTTCTTTGAGTAAACGTTCGTCGCTCAAATCGATTTCTAGATTGCATTGGCGGAGACGTTCTAACAAGGCATCCCGGTGCTGCGAAGTTGTCTCCTTGGAGTGCATCTCAATGGTCCTTGTGACCGAAGAGAGAAGGTCGATGCGTTCGCGGATATCCTCTGTCAGTAAGGTTCCCTCTCGCTCACGCATTGCATGGATCTCACTAAGTGCCGACTTGAATGCACCTTCTGCGGCCTGCTCCAGATCTTTCCATTCGGTGGGATTCTTCTCTTCCTTGAGTACTTTAGAGAGATCAAGCAGGAGCTTGGCGTCTGGCTTGTATTCTATGTTGCGTTTGCTGGCGTAGTCCTGAATGGCCTGAAGTGCCCCATCGAGACGCTCATGATCGAGCATTAAGGGACTGGACTGTTCGTGTTTTACCGTGACTTTGAACTGAATTTGTAAACGGCCACGAGTATAGGAGCCGTCGAGCCACTCGATGCATTTTTGCTGGATGTTCGGCCATTCGCGGGGCGCATTGACCTGTACGTCCAATGTCTTGCGGTTTACCGAAGTGATCTCGACTTCGATAGTCTGTTGTCTTTCGCGTATCTCGGTCGCTCCGCGCCCATATCCAGTCATGCTTTTCATAAAGATGTAGTCCGTTATTTATTGGGTAATTGG
>DKOA01000063.1 GCA_002469895.1 Opitutia bacterium UBA7374 | reverse complement strand
CATACCGAAGGCCTGCGGACTGGTCACCTCATGGATCAGGTGTGTGCCGATGAGCAACTGCGTCTGACCATTGGCCAGGGTACGCACCTCGTGGGCATCCCATACTTTTTCGAATAAATTCTTTGCCATAACTATTCCAATATAACCGATGAACGCGTAATCTCAAGCGAGTCTCAATAAGAAGACCGGACGACTCTCTGGCAAGAGCGAAGAAAAAGCCCATGGCCGGAGCCACGGGCTTTGTGTAGTATTGTAATCTTGGGGTAGATTATTAGAGGACTGCCTTGAGGCCAGCTCCTGCCTTAAACTTAACAGCTTTAGAGGCTTTAATCTTAATCTTCTCGCCTGTTTGCGGGTTAATGCCCAGACGAGCAGCACGCTTAGTTACAGAGAAAGTACCAAAGCCAATAACTTGGACACTCTTATCTTTTTTAACGCCTTTCTTGACGCCTTCGATAACTGCATCTACTGCACGCTCAGCGGCAGCTTTTGAGGTATCTTTACCTAGTGATTTTTGGACTTCTGCAACGAGTTCTGCTTTATTCATAGATGATTTGTGTTGTTGAGGTTAATGGCCTTAAGCCATATATATGATGCCCCTTCGTAATTTGTTCCGTCAACAGCAAATCAGCGCGGAGATCCTATAAATGTACACTTTTCTGCTGTTTCGACCTGAATTTTGGCCTATTTATCCACCACTACAGTCAATTCAGCAGTGCCCACAGCGAATTATCCGACGAATCAACCGCCCATCCAAGGCCTGCAAGGATTCTGCTATCTAGGCTTCACCTCCGCGCAAAGGCTCGACCGACAGGATCGGATGCTCGCATACGGAAAGAACGCTAGCGGCTTCGACGGCTTGCAGTTTTAACATCGCCACTCCCTGCCAGCCATTCTCCACGGGAACTGCCGAGCGCAACTGACCGACCGGCCGACCGGCCGCCTCGGGCATTGCTCTATGGACCTCAGCCGGTAACCCCGGCGCCGATCCATCACCGCGTAATAGAAACAAGCCCCGTCGCGGACGCCCCACATTGTGCATCCGGGCAACCACTTCCTGCCCGAGAAAACAGCCTTTATGTAAAGAGACGGCATGGCCGACAAGGGACGCTTCTCCCGGTAGATCCTCCGGACCGAGCTCTATCGGCACCCGCGGATTACCGAAGGACATACGCGCCTGCTCGATCCAATCCGCAGATACAGACTGCCCACCCAGAGACTCCATCACCCGCAGGGCTTCCCCACTGGCAGAAGCGGACTCCAGCAGTAATTCATAGCTGACTTGCCGGGAACGCCTGCCGGGGAAAGCAAGGACGCCCTCGCCACGACTGTACTGACCCGGCTCCGGGACGGTTATACCCAGTGCCTCCAGTACAGTGCTTCCCTGCTCACCGATGAGAGCGAACGCCTCCCGATATGACGCTGATGGCTCGATCGCCACATCATCCGCTACGAGGTGACGTTCCAAATGAGCACGCAGGGCATCTTCACCGGAATCTTCGCTAATGATGCGAAAGCTTTCCGCTCCCTCTTGAAGTATCTGCGCGTCTGCTTGCACTTTTCCTTTTGCATCAAGCCATAAGCCGTAGGTGCAACGACCTGCACCAAAGGCCCTCAAATCATTACTGAACTGGCTCTGGAGAAAATCCGCCGCATCCTCGCCCTCCGCACAGAGATGGGTCGCCGGTTTATAGGCATAGACATATAAATCACTCATCGTTGCAAATAAGACTGCTCTGGCGGAATTTTCAAGCGTTGCAAATCCTCCGGGAAACGAACTTCTTTCTTGTTCCGTTTTTATCGCTCCGCTACACCTCCAATCCTGTGAAAAAAGTCACCGACATCAATATTACCTCGAAGACGCTCCTGCCGACTCCTCTGGCGCTCTGCGAAGAAATCGAAAAATCCGAAGCGGCCGAGAAATTCGTCGCCGAGTCACGCCAGGCAATCAACGAAATCATCTTCGGCAAAGATCGTCGCCTACTTCTTGTTGTCGGCCCCTGCTCGATTCACGATATTGCGTCGGGAAGAGAATACGCACGCCGATTTGCCGAACTGGCCAAGGAGGTGGAAGACCGTCTGCTTCTCGTCATGCGGGTCTATTTTGAAAAGCCCCGCACCACTGTCGGCTGGAAAGGTCTCATCATGGATCCACGCCTCGACGGTACCAGCGAAATCCCTGAAGGCCTGCGTACCGCCCGCTCCTTTCTTCGTGAAGTCATTGAAATGGGCATCCCCACAGCAACCGAGTTGCTCGACCCCATCACACCACAGTACATCGCCGACCTCATCTGCTGGTCAGCCATCGGTGCCCGTACCACGGAAAGCCAAACGCACCGCCAGATGGCGTCCGGGCTCTCCATGCCACTCGGCTTTAAAAACGGTACCGACGGCGGTCTGACTGTTGCAATCAATGCGATTCAGGCAGCCAGCCAGCCGCAGACTTTTCTCGGCGTCGATAATCAGGGACAGGCCAATGCCCTCACCACCAGTGGCAACCCGGCCTGCCATATCGTCCTGCGCGGTGGCAACAAGGGCCCAAACTTCGACGTAGAAGCAGTCGCCACCGCCCGTGAAAAGCTCGATGCTTCCGGTCTCAAGCCCGCGATTATGACGGACTGCAGTCACGCCAACAGCTACAAGGATCCGGCCAAACAACCCGATGTCTTCCGCGAAGTCGTCCGCCAGAGCGTGACCGACTTCAGCATCATCGGCGCAATGATCGAGAGTAACCTCCATGCCGGCAACCAGTCTTTCCCGCAGCCCGTCGAAGACCTGCAATACGGGGTTTCCATTACCGATGGCTGTATCGACTGGGCGACCACCGAGGGCCTGATCAAAGAAGCCCACACCACCCTCGCCCCACTCTTCGTTTAAACGAATCAAAGGAATCCAAGGAGACGGACAATGCGATGAGGCATCAACGCTTGCCTTTGTCGCGCGATATATCAGTATGTGTGTTGTTCTTTGAAAGAAACCATACCTACAAAACAGGTTTCTTTCCGGCTGTTTCTGATTTTCACGTTTCAACCTTTCGATGTTGTACGTTCGATCTTTTTTCAGGGGGTGTTCCGGATTCGACCTTGTGTCGTAGTGTAGGGCTGCATGTCGGAGATGATGGAGGCTCCGTATCAAACCATCTCAAAAATTAATTGGCGAAGAACAATTCGCTCTGGCTGCTTAGTTCAGTCACGTTTCACCCCGGACACCTGCTACGGGACTGAGGCGACGATTAGCAGGCATAGTTGCCGGGTCGGCTTTCGACCGGTGGCCGTACTCTAGAAAGCCTGGAAACGGGAGAGCCTGCATTTTAGCGCTCCCGCAACGACAACAAATAAAATGCTAAGCGTGTAGATGCCTTATGTGAAAGCACGAGGGACGCGGGTTC
>DKOA01000033.1 GCA_002469895.1 Opitutia bacterium UBA7374 | reverse complement strand
TTTCCCATACGCGAAGATTGGTTGCCCCGACTCGACGGCATAAGCCGGGAGCTGGCACGCGAACTCATCCAGAACCCGATCAGCGAGACCCCCACCAAGGAAAGCCTCGAAGGCTGCGAAGCGCTGACAGAAGATCTCTATCGTTGGCTTCAACGAGAAACCGACGTCATGCTCCCCTGAACCCGTCTATTCGCCTGCGTTACCCGATTCGTAACGTTGTATCCAGGCCCGACTCCACGAATCGAAATCGCCGGCCTCGATGTGAGCCCGCGCCTGTGCCATTAAATCGAGAAAGAAATGCACGTTGTGCAGCGACAACAAAGTGGACGCCAATAACTCTTTGGCCATGACCAGATGGCGTAAATAAGCCCGGCTAAAGTTGCGACAGGTATAATTCTCCGACTCCATGATTGGTCGCGGATCATCGCGAAAACGCTCGTTCTTTAAATTGATTGTACCAGAGGGCGTGAAAGCGTTCGCGTGGCGCGCCAGACGAGTCGGCATGACACAGTCAAACATATCCATCCCCAGCGCAATCATCCGCAACAACTGGGGCGGCGTCCCTACGCCCATGACGTAACGCGGCTTACCCTCCGGCATAACCGGGGCACAAGCCGCCACCTGACGAAGCATTTCCTCTTCCGGTTCGCCCACACTAACACCACCGACCGCATATCCGGGAAAATCCATCTCGGCTAAGGCCAAACCACAACTTTGCCGCAAATCCTCATAACCGGAACCCTGCAGAATGGCGAAGACGTGGTGCCCCCGCTCAAGAAAACCGTCTTCCTTTGCGTGTTGAAGAAACTCCCCCGCCCAGCGCACAGTCCGTTCAACCGCTCCCTGACAGGCCGAGCGCTCACAGGGATAGGGCGGGCACTCATCCAAAACCATGGCAATATCTGAGCCCAGATTTGCTTGTATGCGATAACAACTCTCCGGATTGAGAAACAGCTTTCTTCCGTCCAAGTGCGAGCGAAACTCAATCCCCGCCTCCGTCACTTTGCGTAGTTCGGATAAACTGAAGACCTGAAAGCCGCCGCTGTCCGTTAGGATTGGACCATCCCAATGCATAAACTTGTGCAGGCCGCCCATGTCCCGCACCAGTTCTGAGCCCGGTCGTAAGTTCAAGTGATAGGTGTTACCCAAAATAATCTGCGCTCCCACCTCCTCGACCTGCGCGGGCGTCAATCCCTTCACTGTGGCCTGCGTGCCCACTGGCATGAAGATTGGCGTTTGTACTGTACCATGGCGGGTTTGCAGTTCTCCGCGTCGTGCCGCACCATCTTTCTCTAAAAGCCTAAACATGAAGTGTCAGTTAGAGCCGCCGGAGCCACAGTTAGAAGCCTAAAGTGCGCGGTGCTTATCCTTGCCAGCCGGCAAACCGCACGTCTTGATACTGCCACTGATGAGCCAAGATAACCCAACCAGTCAAATCATTGATGGCTCAGGCCTGCACATTGCCATCGTTGCCGCCCGCTTCAACCAGTCTTTGGTTGATGCCCTGCTCCAGCGTGCCCTTGCGGCCATCGAATCTGCCGGTACTCCGGCTCCGCAGATTGAGCGTGTCCCCGGTTCCAACGAGCTTCCGGGTGCAGTCGCTCTGCTTGCTCAATCCGGGCGCTTCGATGCCATCATCGCACTCGGTGTCGTAGTCGCCGGCGCGACGAACCATCACAACGTTATTGCCGACAGCTGTGCCTACGCTCTCCATCAAGTATCTACGCAAAACCGTATTCCTGTGATCAATGGCATTATTGTAGCGAACAACCGCGAAGAAGCGGAAGAACGTACTCGTGGAGCCATCGATCGGGGTCACGAATTCGCCATAGCTGCACTCGAAATGGCCCAATTTAAAAAACAATGGACAACGAACCCGTAAAGCCAAACCGACGCTCTCAACGACGCGATTGCCGTACCTGCGCCATCCAGTTCCTCTACCAATGGGAACTGAATAAGCCGGACGAGCTGAATGACGCCCTGCGCATTTTTATCGAAGATCAGGAGTCTGAACGCACATACTACGCCTTTGCAGAAGAGCTCATTCATGGTGTCATCGAGCAAATCGAGGACATCGACAAGGCGATCATGCAACACGCCAATAACTGGACCTTTGAGCGCATTGCCAAGATTGACCTGGCGATCCTCCGACTGGCGATCTACGAACTCCTCCATCGTAAAGACATTCCTCCCATCGTCAGCATCAACGAAGCCATTGACTTGAGTAAAATCTTCTCAAATCCGGACTCCAAACGCTTCATCAACGGGATCCTCGATAAGATGAAGGACTCCATTGGCCGACCCCTCCGCCAAGCGGCAGACTGAATCGGATATGCGCAGCCTCTTTCGAAAATTCAAGGACGGGCTAGCTAAACAGACGCCCACCTTTGGCCGGGCCTTCAGCAGGCTTTTTTCAAGCGGTCACCTCGATGCAGACGCGCTCGAGGAACTTGAGGAGTCTCTCTACACCGCCGACTTTGGCCATGAAACGGTCGAAGAAATCATCGACGAAATTCAGACTGCCTGCAAAAAAGACAAAGCCCTGCGCAGTCAAGAAGCCGCGCAAATCGGGGCCGCTGTATTGACCCGTGTCCTCGAAGGCGCCGAAGGGCGTTTCCAGCCGGGCGTCAACAAACCCGAGGTGGTCGCCCTGATCGGCGTCAACGGCGCTGGCAAGACCACCACCTCAGCCAAGCTCGGGTACCGCTACAAACAGGAAGGACGACAGGTTCTACTCGGCGCTTGCGATACCTTCCGCGCAGCGGCCAACGAGCAAATCCGCCACTGGGCCGATCAACTCGAGATCGACATCGTATCCAGTCAGCATGGAGCCGACTCGGCTGCGGTTGCCTACGACGCCTACGATGCCGCCAAAAGCCGAAACAAAGACATTCTTATTCTCGATACCGCGGGACGCCTTCACACCAAAGACAATTTGATGAAGGAACTGGAGAAATTTCAGCGTGTTCTGCAAAAACAGGATCCTTCGGCTCCACATCACAGCTGGCTGGTGGTCGATGCCAGCCTCGGCACAAACTCGATCGAGCAGGCCCGGGTTTTCAATCAATCCTTCCCTTTGACCGGACTGATCGTGACCAAGCTCGACGGAACCAGCCGAGGGGGTGCACTCGTCGGGATCTACCGCCAGCTTCAATTACCCATTTACTTTGTCGGTCTCGGTGAACAAGCGGATGACCTTCAGCCGTTCTCGACAAGCAACTACGCCAACGCCATCTTTGGTATCAACGATGAAGACCCAAGCACTCCAAGTTGAACTAGCCGACCGCAGCTACCCCATTCACTTCGAATCCCCACGCGAAGTACTGGCCCGCCAGATCGGGCACTTGCGCGATGCCGGCCACGGACTGGCCGCAATCGTCGACCAGGGCTTGCTCGAAGCCCAGCCAACACTCCTTGCTGATCTTGGGTTACAGCCTGAAGAATGCCTCGCCCTACCCGCCGGAGAGCCGACCAAAGCAACCGAACCCTTCAGTCGTAGCCTGAGTTTTCTGGCGGATCGCGCGCTCAACCGCGACAGCGTACTCTTTGCCCTTGGCGGTGGTGTCATTGGTGACCTCGCCGGGTTTGTTGCCGCCAGCTATCTCCGCGGCATCTCCTTTCATCAAGTACCCACGACCCTGCTCGCCATGGTCGACAGCTCCGTCGGTGGGAAAACCGGCATCAATCTGCCTGAAGGCAAAAATCTCGTTGGTGCCTTCTGGCAACCAGAAGCCGTCTACATCGATACGACAATCCTGCAAACCCTGCCCGCACGGGAATTTGCCGCAGGTATGGCTGAAGTCATCAAGTACGGTCTACTGGCAGATGCTGAACTTTTCAATGAACTCGAACGTTTGGACACTCTCCACTCCGGTTCCCCCGAGCTCGCCCAAATGATTCGCCGCTGCTGTGCAATCAAAGCCCGCGTTGTTGCCGAAGACGAAAAGGAAACGGCTGCCTCCGGCGGACGCGCCCTGCTCAATCTCGGGCATACTTTTGCCCATGCCATTGAGAACGTAGCCGGATACGGGGACTACCTGCACGGTGAGGCCGTCGCCATCGGCCTCCATCTCGCTGCCATACTTTCGGTAGAACTCGGGCATATCAAGGCCCGCGAGATTTCCCGGATATCCGATCTTCTCCAACGCTATGAACTACCAGTTCGCCTGAAGCAAAACTTACCCGTTGAAGATCTCATGGAAGCAATGCGCCGGGACAAAAAGAACCGTAGCGGGCAACTGCGTTTTGTTACTTTGCAGAAGATAGGACAAGCTGTGACCAGCGATGGCATCGACCCCACTCAGATTACACGTATCTGGGAAGAGGCATCCGCCAAAGCGTAGACAGGAAACAAAGCGGCAAAGGCTTGGCAAAGGCTTACCGAATGAGGCACCCCGGATACCTCTAGCCCGACCAATAGCTCTTATAGTACTACCCGACCAGTGTGTTACTCAGAGAAATGCACCGCCAAAGGGCAGGCAATGCATGTCGAAATGATTTAAGGCAGAGTCATTCTGCTTTCATTCCTCTATCCATAAAAAGAAAAAGCGGCCACCCGTTATGGGTGACCGCTGGTGGAAACTTTTGGATCTTCGCTTCAGCTAGAGAGCATCACTGCCAGTCTCGTCCGTGCGAATACGCACGGCAGACTCAACAGCCAGAACGAAAACCTTGCCATCACCGATCTTACCGGTCTTAGCCGCATTGGCTACTACCTCGGCGGTCTTTTGCGCTTCTTCGTCATCAACGACGATTTCGAGCATGACCTTGGGCAAGAAGTCGACGGTATACTCACTGCCGCGATAGATTTCAGTATGACCTTTTTGTCGACCGAAGCCTTTAACTTCAGTCACGGTCATTCCTTCGATACCTATTTCAGAGAGAGCATCCTTCACCTCCTCGAGTTTGAAAGGCTTAATGATGGCTTTAATTAATTTCATGATAGTACTGTGCTATAACTTTTCAGTTATTTTCCAAGCCTTTAGCGGGCGCTGGATGCGAAGTCTGGGTAGGCTTCTTGGCCATGTTCGCCAATATCAAGACCTTCCGCTTCCTCTTCCGCACTGACACGTACACCAATGGTTGCCTTGAGTATGCCAAAGACGATAATGGAGAAAACAAAGGCGGCGATCGCCACAGCAAGTACACCGATCAACTGACCGATGATTGTATACCCATTATCTCCGGTGTCAAAGATAGCGCAGGCAAGGATACCCCAAATGCCGCAAATACCATGCACGGAGATCGCACCGACTGGATCGTCGATTTGGATCTTATCGAAGAAGATAATTGAGAAGACAACGATCACACCAGCGACCAGGCCTATAATGATAGAGCCCATCGGAGATACGATGTCTGCATTGGCTGTAATACCAACCAAACCGGCAAGAATACCATTCAGTGCCATAGACAGATCAGGCTTCTTCAGGAACACCCATGAAACGGCAATAGCAGCAAGAGCACCCGCACAGGCAGCCATCGCTGTGGTTGTGAAGACAAGACCAACGTACGTCACGTCAGCAGAAAGAACTGATCCGCCGTTGAAACCAAACCAACCGAGGAAGAG